>CALFOS010000225.1 GCA_937919725.1 uncultured Fluviicola sp.
TCCGAAATGCGTAAAGTCGGATCAAATTTTTTGGTGGCATATCGCCAGTTGAGGTCTTCGATAATTTTGTTCATGTTCTATTGTTGTATAAATTAAAAGGTCATCGGAACTTCCAAAACAAGAAATTGACTATTTTTCTTTGCCGTAAAGGTGAGTGTTTCTGTGTCGATTACGCTCAATGCATCGCGCTCGTTGAGTTCGTTTTCTAGTACGCTAAGTTGTCCTAAAATTGCCATGATGTAAATTCCATTCGCTGAATTTTTGGTGAGATAATCAATCGATTTTCCAGCTTCTAAACTCGCTATGTGAATGTAAGCGTCTTGATGAATCCACGTTCCTGCGCCGCTGTTTTTCGGTCCTACTAGCTGCGCGAAGGCATTGTGATGTGTCGTTGAATCGATTTGAAATTGATCGTAGCGCGGTTCCACGTTGCGTTGATTCGGAATGATCCAGATTTGGAATAATTTCAGCTCGTCGTGTTGACTTCCATTCAATTCGCTGTGTGTAATTCCAGTTCCGGCGCTCATCACTTGAACTTCTCCAGCTGGAATTACACCTTCATTTCCCATGCTATCGCGGTGCTTCACCGAACCCGAAAGTGGAATCGTGATGATTTCCATGTTGTCGTGCGGATGCGTCGAAAATCCCATTCCCGGCGCAACGGTATCATCGTTTAGAACACGCAATGCGCCAAAGTGAATGCGATGTGGATTGTGCCAACCGCCAAAACTGAAGGAATGATTCGCTTTCAGCCAACCGTGATCGGCGTGTCCGCGTTCGTTTGCTGCGAGAAAAGTTGCTTTTGATGCCATGATTTAATTATTTCTAGCACAAAGATAGTTAAATTTATTTACCTAGGTAGATTTGTTTGGATTTTTGGATTCGCTGCGCTCTTGGATTTACTCTTTCGCCTCGATCGAACGGTTCACGGCTTCGAATGAATTGTTGTCGCTCGCCAAGTAGTAAATCCAACTAATCTAACAATCCAGCAATCCATCCTCACCAACTCGATCCGCCACCGCCACCGCCAGATGATCCTCCGCCAAATGATCCGCCACCGCCACCGCCAGATGATCCGCCTCCAAATGATCCGCCACCGCCGTTCGAACTGCTCCAACCAATGCTGCTAGATGAACTTGTCGCACGTTGCAAGCGTGGAATAGTGTATTTTTTGAGGTCCACGTGTTTGCAATTGGCGCATTCGTGTTTACGTTCGCCCGACCCTGATGACGAGTAGGTGGGTGCGTTGATTTGGCGATCGTAGACTTTGTAATACGTTTTGAAATGACACTTCGGACAGGTGGAATATTTGGTGAAAAGCGGGTGGTAGGTCAAAACGAGTAAATCGTCGGAGCCGTCGGTTGTCCAAACGTCATAATCGACGCTTTTCACCAACTCTTCGGTGAGTTGTCCGGTCGAAAGGTAGGCGTCTTCGTCTTGCTCATTTAGTTTTCGCATGATTTCACCCGAACGTCCCGAGAAGCGAATCATGTCGCGGTAACGTTGCTTGAGTGATTTGGCAATCAGCACGACGAAAATGTGCGTGAGCGGGAAGAGGATAGCCCAAATCCACACGCCGAAATATTTGATGGCGTTGTACTTATCGTATGGATCGAGGCGAAAACGTGCAATGAGCAGGGCGATGAGAAAGAGAATCAATCCGATGGCGTGCCAAACGACTAGCGTTACGATGAAGGAGCGCGTGCGTTGACTTTCGGCTAAGGCTTTGTTGTATTCGATTTGTCTTTTTTGTTCTTCGAGTTCTTGCACCAAAAAGTGACTCACTACTTGACCGCGGAGCGAATTTTGAATCGCCTCGGCACCTGCCAAAAGTCCTTGTGCATAATCACCGATTTTGAAGTGCTCAATCATGAAATCTTCCTGAATCCGCACACAGGCGTAGTCGGTGAGCACAGATTCTGTTCCGTAACCTGTTTCAAATTCAATCCGGCGTTGGTCCATTACAAAAAGCACAAGTAAGCCATCATCTCGACCGACGTGACCAATTTTCCATGTATTGAACAATTCGGTAGCGAAATCTTTGGGTACTTCCGAGCCGATGGATTCGAGAACTACAAATACCACTTGAAACGAGTCTTCTAGCTCAATTTGAGCACAAATATTATCAATGAGTCCAACATCGTCGGCTGTTAAAATTTGACTTGGATTGGACACGTAACCGTTGCCGTTCTCTTTTGGATTGGACACTTCGATCACGCTGTGTTGACCGATCACGAAGGATGACGTCAATAAAATCAAAAGAAATGGATAGATCTTCATCAGTGTCGCGCTTCAATTGGTTTAAAATTTCGGTTCGATTTGGTCGTTTCCAAACTAGAATTGTAGTTGGCAACCGCGGATAAATACCGTCTTTTTTCTGAATTTATCCTGTTTTCACCGCCTTGCAAACGAACACTCATTTCTTGCGAAACCTTGATGTCCTGAGTTACTTCGGATAACGCCAATCGAAAATTTTGCTCCGATTTGGTGATCTCGTCATAATTATACTCGGTGATCGATTCCTTGAAAGCATTTCGAACCGAGCGATCTTCAATTTTTGCAACCAATTCCAGTGCAATGTCGTTTCTCCGCTCGATGGCAGAAATGTAGGTAGCTTCGGTCGATTTCATAGACGCACTTAGGGAAGTCAACACATCTTGGTCATTCAAATTTTGCTTGGTCTGCAGCGTGGTGATCGTGTCGTTTTTGTCGAGCGTACTGGTGCACATGTACAGAAGAACGAACACCAAGACCAGCGCCCCGACTACGTAAGCCACCGTGCGGATCAATTTTCCAGAGTATTTGCTTTCTTTTTGCACCGCTTCCACCGCCGAAAGCACGTTGAGCGCCACGGAATCAAGTGGATCGTTTTTCAATTCTATGCGGGCATGTTGTCCTGCTTTTTCGAACAATCCGTCGTTATTATCGACCAAGGCCAACTTATAATACGACTGCGCTAAAATTGCGTTTCCATCTTTGATATATGGATTGATGGACGTAGCTTCCTGCGCCATCGCGATCGCATCCGTGTAATTTTCTACCCGCAAATGTCCGAGCGCCAAATTGAGCGACTGTTCCGCCTTGATCATCAGTTCGTTCCATTCGCGCTCCGAAACACCCATGCTTTCCGCCAATTCTTTTAGCTCGGAAAGCGTGAGCGCACGGTCGACATCATATGTAGTCGATTTAACTATTTCCTTGATATGATCACGAAATTTGTCTTCAGAAAAGGACATTCAACTGTTTTCAGCTAATATAATCAAGTTCTAATTGTTTGGGTGAAATTGTTTAAAAAATTAGGTTTGGTGATTGAATTAGAGCGTTACCCCAACCAGTCTGTTCGCTCCTTTCTTCTATTGTCAACCTTGGGGCTGGTCGGCGTCGTGCTCTTCGTTTCAATCTCTGACGGAAAAACGTCAGAGGATTTCCACTTCGATCACTAACGCGGGATTCTCACTTGCGAGAATAATTCTTGGTCAAAACGGATGAATAATTCTCAAATGACCACAAACGTAAAGCATTCTTTTTTAATGCGATCCAAGTCATTTTCCAACGCAGGATTCATAAACTGCTCGAATAAATGATAGTTGGTCAAGTAAGTGCCATTTGCTTGTTTGTTCACTGGAAAACGAATGCTTCCAAGAGTTTCCGTATCGCATTCGGGCGTGATGTCGTCGTTGTTGTATTGTCCAATACACGTTCCGTAATCGGCAGCGAAGCTTGGTCTGAACACGAATAATCCAGAAGTGTTGCACACAATTCCTACTTTCAGTTGGTACACACCATTTTGATAGAACAATCGATATGCAGGCCCAGATGGTTCTTCGTGTAAAATTGTTCCAACTTGATACAGGTGCGCAAATTGACTCCACGTGTTCGTCAACTGAGCGTTTAAGTTTTGGGTAGAATCAATTTTTTGATAAAAATGGAAGGTGTTCCGATGAAAATCGAAATCCTTGAGCTGAATGGTTCGATTCGATTGATCGCCCGTAAAATTGTTCGTGACTAGAGCATCAAAGAAATCCGAGAAATTCATCTCAAACCAAATCGTATCACCAATCGCGTAGCTGTCTTGAATTGGATATACAGAAACGGGATGCTCGATCGCATACTCGCGCGAACATTTTTCGCCCTTCCCGCAGCTTGCAGCCACTAGAAAAACACCCACGAAGATGACATAGATCCGTTTCATAGAGCGAAATGTACAACAAAAAATACGATGAAGAATCCTCCCGACCGATATAATATTCATTTAGTTCAATTAGCCGAATACAGCATCAATTGCGGCATTTTTTTTGGATCGATTGGGCAGAAACTGATTGGAGGGTGAGGATTTTGCGCAAGCACGAAGCCTGGTTCATACACATCAAAAATGGAACCAAATTATCCATGAAAAAAATAGGCGATCAACCACAGATTGTGAATAACATCTAAAAGATTTTCAAAAATCGGAGGAGAATTTTTTATTTCTTTGAAGAATAAAATCAAAACGCCATGGAAATAACATTGACACAAGACAGCCTTCAACAAGATATAGACGCTTTGCGCGCGAATTTAACAGGCGATATGTTCAGTGACATGGACATCAAAGACGAAATTCACAACTTGGAAATGAAGTTGAAAGGTGTGAAACCGATGGACAGTCATTTCGACTGTGTTGGTTGTGGATCTTAATTTCGGAGAACTCTCAAACTATCCAATTCTTGCTTGTTCACCGTAGGTGGAAAAATTCCTCGTTCCAATTTCCCAACGATGAAGGCAGCTGTTTTTTCTGCTTTTTCACGGGAATCGAAGCCGTTTGTTCCTTGAATGGATGGGATGGTCGTCTGGTTGATCACCATCGCGGATCCGTCAAATAGTTGATACCCCCAATTTCCTTCCGAGAGGAAAGTTACTTTGTGCGACCAGCTCGATTTGGCGCCTGAGTTTTTTGGTGAAGTCGGTTGCGCTTGCACATCCGTAGGAACTGGTTTTCCGCTTGGATCAATTCTATTTTCCTGCACAGTTGTTGGTTCGACTTCTGGAAAACCGTCTACTTTTTCGTTCACTTCCGAACACGCACACGCTAAAAGCACTACGCTTGAAATAAGAATAAATCTCATTAGTTGAACACAATTTTATCAGAATAAGCAACTTCCTTGTCTTTCAAAAGCTGGTAGAAATAGGTTCCAGCACTCAAGTTTTTTCGTTGTACAATAAAGCCAGAATTTGTTTTAGTGACGTGTTCGCTTGGATTGATCAATTTGCCATCCATCGAATAGATCGCTAGTTCCAAACCATCCACAGCTACATCGATCGTACAATGATCGTCTGCTGGAATCGGGAAGGTTTTAACTTCTACGCCCATTTCCGTTAAGTCGATGCCCAAGGTCGGTTGAAAGGCATATAAATCTTCCAAAAATAGACCGTTGTAACCTGTTCCCACGAAACCAAATCCGTTGAGAACAAATGCGATTGCGTTACTTCGTCCGGGTCCTGGCAAACTTGGGCGTTGAGCCCATGTGTTCAACCAATAATTGTATTCCCACAAATCGGTTGTGTAGGTGAAGTTGCTGTCTTCCCCTGTGCAAATGTATGCATTCGGGAAAATTCCCCAACCAACTGCGCCCTTGCGCGCCAATCCGGGCATGTTTGCTTTTTGCGTCCAGATATCGCCAGACGGATTGTACTCCCAGAAGTCGTTTCTCATCACGCCATCATCACCTGTACCAATGTAGCCCAGTCCGCCCATTTTGAAAGCAGCAGCTTCTTTTCGAGCGGTTCCTCCAAAGTCAGACAATTGCACCCAGGTGTTCGTTGCCGCGTTGTAGCTGTACATGTCTTTTTTCAATCCTGTTGCTGAAATTCCAGTCCCCACGTAGGCAATATCGTCAATCACGAATGCAACAGCCTGGCGGCGAGGGCCACCCATGAAATCTGCTTTTTGCGACCATGTTTGACTCACGAGATCATACTCCCACGTGTCTTTGAAATAGGCATTCGTTTCACCTTGACCTAAACAAACGTAGGCTTTGAATCCAATGCTAAACGCACAGGCAGAACCCCGATTGAGTCCTTCACCGTTGATACCACCCAAGGATTCTTCTTGATCCCAATCGTCTTGGGTAAAATCATACGAGTACATTTTTCTTCTGAAACCACCTTCATCCAATCCTCCAACGATGTATGCTTCGTTGTTTAGCACGAAACTTGAACTCACCGAACGCGGTGCACCATTCACGGTATCCTTCATCGACCATGTGTTTTGAGACATGGCAGCAAGTGGCGAAAGGAGCGCTAGAACTATACTAATTCGAATCATATTATTGGATAATTAATGGTTGAGTAGATACAATTTTCGTGTTTTTTCGCCCGATAAGGATATAGTTACCTGCGGAGAAGTGTGAAATTTCCAGTTGTTTGATCGCACCATCAACATGAAGGAGTTCCCCTGAAATAGAGTACAATTCTATTTGGTCAATTTCTTGCGCTTCGTAGTTCAAATAAACGATGTCGCTGGTAGGATTTGGATATATAGCCAATTCAATCCCTAACTCACCAGTTCCAAGAACGGATCCTGGAGTGTATTCGTGCATGCTCGCTTTTTTTCCAGAATATCCCTTACCAGTTCCAACGTAGGCTTTGCCATTAACCACAAATCCGGTCGCGTTTTTCCGAGGACTACCGCCATAGGTTGATTTGATCGACCAGTTATCGGTAAGAGGATTGTATTCCCATAAATCGTCTAAAAGTCCACCGTTTGCGCCAGTCGTAACGAATCCGCGTTGTCCAATGGAAAAAGTGGTGGCCGATCCGCGCTCGCTTGCTGGGAAATCTGCTCTTGCCGTCCATTGGTTGGTGGTAGCGTCGAATTGCCAAATGTCTTTTCGGTACAAATCCTGATCTGTTCCCAGTCCAACGTATGCCTTGTATCCTACTGTGAAGCTAGAAAGTTGATAACGCAATCCACCTGGGAAATTCGCTAGTTGTGTCCACTGATTGATGCTTGGCTTGTATTCCCACAATTGATTCGAATAGAAATTAGGCCCCATTTTTCCTCCGCAGAGGTATCCTTTCGAATCGATGGCGAAGCCCGTTGCGAAGTACACTCCATTTCCAAAACTTCCTGGATAATTCGCTTTTTGCAGCCACGAGTTCGATGCTGGGTGGTATTGCCAAAAATCGTTGAGGGGTTGTGCGCCAATTTCTGATGCTTCGTTTGCATTCATTCCAGTTCCAACGTATCCAAAATCGTCAATTGCGAAGGCAATTGCGTCTCGACGTACACTGCCCGGAAGATCTGCTACTTGCGACCACGTATCTGTGGTGGGACTGTATTTCCAAAAGTCATTCAGCACCATTTCCGCGGTGTCAATTCCTGTGCCCAAGTATGCGAAATCGCCAACAGTAAATGAAACGGCACGTTCGCGTTTCAAGCCGGCAAAGTCATTCTTTTTTGTCCAAAAATTTTCTGTTTGTCCAAAGGAACAAAAGCTGAAAACGACGAGTAATGATGCGATGAAATAGTTCATTAGTTGAAGATAAAGCGTTTGGTAAGTAGAGAGCGATCGTCTTGACGAACTTCGAATATATAAGTGCCTGACGGCATTCCATCTCGTTGGAGTTCGCACTGTGAATTTTGAGCTTCGAGTTCGGTAATGAATTGTCCACTCATAGTGTAGATTCGCACGCTAAAATCTTTTAGTTCTTCTGAGGAGAAGCGAATGTAATCGACGGACGGGTTCGGCCCAAAGCTAAATTGAACATCAGAATCAATCGAATTCAAATCTGCGTAGATGTCAGAGCCGTTAAATTCCCAGAAATCGTTGAAGTTGGTTCCATTCGTTCCAATTCCGAAGTAAGAGCGATTGTTGACCGTAAATCCGGAGCAGAATCGACGCGAAGTACCTGGAAAATCGGGAAGTTGCGTCCACGTATTGAGTGCAGGATCGAATTCCCACACTTCGGATTGCACAAGTGCCAGCGAACCGGCATATCCACAAATGATGTAGCCTTTGTTGTACTGTGCAAAAGCCGCAGCACCTCCTGAAGTTAAGCCTGGAAAAGAAGCGCGAATCACCCATTGATCGAGAAGTGGTTTATATTCCCACAAGGAATTACTGGATTTCACATAGCCTTTTCCATCAACCACGAAAGATGAGTTCCATGTCCAAACAGAAAAAGGCATCGCGTTTTTTTGTGTCCAAGAATTGGTGGCTGGATCGTACTCTCGAAGTGTACTACCCGACATGGCGTAGCCTTTATTGTTGAGGACAAAACCTTCGTTGTTCACAAAGTTGGCGGGCATAGCTCCCATTGCCGTCCACGAGTTGGTGCTGGGATCATAGCGGTAAAGGTTGAGATCTCCTCCAGATTGACCTCCACCCACGTAGCCATATTGGTCCATTCCGAGGGCGAGCGAAGCATAATTTCCATTTCCATTGTTTCCGATATAGTCGGCACGCTGCGTCCATGCATTCGTTGCAGGATCGTATTCCCACCAATCTTTCATCACGATATTCGGTCCCGCACCGTTGTAGTGTCCAAGTCCCATATAACCGCGATTTCCAATAGCGATTCCTGTTCCCCGATGCCTTCCTTGTGCGCCGAAATTCGCTTTTTGAACCCAGCCGTAGATGCTAGCAGATGCGTTTTGAGCTCCCAGGAATAAGAGAACCAATAATACAGATGGTAGTAAGTGTTTTTTCATAATTAATAGAGTATGAGCTGATCAGATTTCACGATTTTAGCATCGTAGATGATGGAGTAGATGTAGTTCCCTGACTTCCAGCTACGCGCATCAATTTTAAGTCCTTTTTGCCAAGGACTGGAATAGACTTCTCGACCATCGATCGAGTTAATTTTAAGTTGAATTCTGTTGAGTTCGATTCCTTCGTTCCAATCTACGTAGAATTGCACAAAATCGTGCACTGGATTCGGGTAGGCAAGGATGGTCACATTTTCCAAGGAACGTTCTACGAGCGAAAGACTCTGGTCGAACAACCAAAAATCTTTGAAATTCGTTCCGTTTGTTCCAAGTGCGGCATAAGCGAATCCGTTGAGTGTGGTAGCTGAGAAATAGCGACGTGCTGTGCCCAAGAAATCTTCAATTTGTACCCACGTGTCGGTTTCGGGTATGTATTCCCACATATCTCCAAAGCTGGTTCCGTTCGAAACTGCTCCACCCGTTCCTAGATATCCGCGACCATTCAGTGCAAATCCCATTGCTTCTAGTCGATTTTGTGGACCAACTGATGCTTTTTGCATCCAGAGATTGGAGTTTGGATCGTATTGCCAGAAGTCGTTCGTCGAGGTGTTTGAGCCCAAGTCGCCTGTTCCTACATAGCCATAATTTCCAATTGAAAATCCAACTGCCGAAGTTCGATCAACGGGCAAGGATGCCACTTGCAACCAAGTTTCGTTTGACGGATCGAAACGATAGAACGAGCCCAACATACCAGTGTTTGATTCGCCACTGCCCGTGTAGGCATATTCCCCAATTACGAAAGAAACGGCGCCCCGTCTTGCAATGCCTGGGAAATTGGTAATTTGTACCCATGAGTTGGTGCTCGAATCGTATTTAAAAAAATCTTGAACGAGCGTACTACCATTTTCGCTCACTCGACCTGTTCCCACATAACCGATGTTGTTCATCGCGAAGCCGGTGGCGTGGTAACAAATTCCTCCCAAATAATCCGATTTTTGAGCCCATGAGTTGGTTGCGGGATCGTATTCCCACCAATCGTTGAATAATACATTCGGTCCAGCGCCGTTGTAGTGACCTAAACCGATATAAATTTTGTTGCCAAGCGTAAGCATCGTGGTTCTATGTCGCGCGATTCCACCGAAATCGGCTTTTTGAATCCATCCACCTGCGAAGGAATTTAAATGAATAAAAAAGAAAAGAAGCACTACTAAATTCCTCATTCGATCATCATTTTTTGTACGCTCACTCCAGATTCAGTTTCCAGTTTCACCATGTATATTCCACTCGGAAGGTCGGAAATGTCAATTTCTTCTGTCGAGTTTACTTCTAGAGATCGAACCACAGCTCCTTGCGCATTGATCAAGTTCAAAATTCCTGATTCGACGCCATCAATTTGGAAAGTAGAGCTAGCTGGATTGGGATAAATTCGGAAGTGTGTTGCACTCAGCTGGTCGATTGAGAGTGTTCCCTGTCCAATGTTGAGCGTATAATCTCCCGTTTGATTGTTCCAGCCTTCCACAACTAGGTAGAGCGACGTGTGACCTTGAGTAGAAATGGTCACTTCAGATTGAGGTCCACAGTTTGGCGCATCATCGTTGATCGCGATCGGATTTCCTTGTGAGTCCTTTATCGTGAGAAAAGTGTCGAAAGTTGATCCACACAGCGAAACTTTGAGGTTTGTTAAACTCGCGAAATTGGTCAATATGTAGAACACGTCTGGCGAGCTATAAACTGGGTTTTGGTTCGAATAGCAAATGGAATTGGAATGCGTTTCTGTGAAAGGATAGCTCGAAACGGGACGGGCTTGCGCTGCATTATCACCTGTATATGCCGAGCAGTCGATGCCATTTTGAATATTTACGGAGAAATCAACCGCTGAACCCCATGTGAAACTCGCGCAAGGATTAAGTGGTAAAGCGCCTGCTTCCTGCTGAATGACACGTAACCGTGTTTGACCCGTTGTTGCGCCAGAAGGCACAGTGAAGTTGAAGTTACTCATCGCAGTAGGTGGAATTCCCGACCATGAACCGATTGATTCGCCCGCCTCGAAAACACCATTCTGGTTGAAATCGATCCAAGCCTGTGCAGCTCCTGAGTAATTTCCTCCGCAGGTTCCAAATTGAATGGAGATGGTGTAATTGCTTCCGGCACCTAGCACAACCGACTGAGCAGTGGCTTGTTCAACACCCAGCACACCGGGACATCCAGTGTAATTGATTCCGCCAGCATCACCGTTAAGTGTGACAGATTCTACATTGGAATCGGCATTACTGGTTGGTCCACCTGAGATGCAGTACTGCGAAAAAGCAGCTGGTATGGCGAAGAAAGAAATAGTAAGCAGTAATAGTCTTGTCATAAGTCCAGTATTAACAATTAAGATACACAATCTTGATAATTACTTAATATTAGTAAAAATATCTCAATAATTAGGACGAAGATTGTCCATTAAAAGTTGCGCATCTAAGTGATTTAGTCGTTTTTGGCCCACTTCTTGTAAATTTTCTTGGTGCTTTTTTTACTGGCATAATCAATCGCGTTCTTTCCGTTGTTGTCTTTATGTTCTGAGTCAGCGCCTTTCGCGAGCAAATCCATCACAAGATCATCCTGATTGTAAATCGTAGCAATAAATAAGACAGTTTGGCCAGCGTTATTCACGGGAAAATTAATAGTGAAATCAACCGCGCTCGATAGCAGTTTATTCATCATTTGCGAGTGACCTTTTTTCGCGGCTACATAAGCGATATCCTGCACCACTTTTTCTTGCAGAATCACCACATCTTCCTTCGCCATTAGGTTGATCACCAGATCCAGATCTTCGGCAATGAGTGCAGATTTGATTTCACTTTCGAGTTTCATTGCCGCTTCATATTGCTTGTTTCGTTCTTCTTTAGTCATTGCTCCTCGGCTCCGCAAATAGGTAATGATCTCCTGATTCCCTTCACTTTGCGCGTAATCCATCACATTGCTACTTCCGTAACCAAGGGCATTCAGTTCTGCTCCGTTCTCGGCGATGAAGCGCACGAGTGGCAAATTTTCATCTTTGATGGCTTTCACAATCGCTTGTTCTTTGAAATAGCAGCGCTTGTTCACATCGATTCCGCGATTTACCAAAAAGTGAGCGAGTTCCAAATCGTTTAGTTTGATGGCCGTGCATATGTAGGTGTCATCCCAACTGTCGGTGGCGTTGATGTCTGCCCCTTTTTCGATGATCAATTTGATTATTTCGCTTTTTCTGCACGATGGTCGCTCGCCTTTATCGTCCTGCGTATTTGCATCAGCTCCCTTGGCGAGTAAAAACTGAATGCGCTCCATCGTTCCATCTTCAATTGCTTTAAATAAGAGCGTTTGGCCATCGCTACCGCGCGTATTCACGTCCGCTCCAGCGGCAATAAAAGCGTCTTGCAAGGATTGGTTGGACGTGAAGGAATTCGCGTCGGAAATAATATAGTAGAACGCTGTTTTTTCAGATCTGTTCGTGCGGCGAATGTCGGCTCCTCTAGAAATCAGGTAATTGATCGTGTTCCCTTGACCGAGAATTGCTGCTTTTAGCAAAAGTGAATTCCCCTCGAGTGAAATGTGGTTGACCTTCGCACCTTTGGACACGAGGTAATCGAAAATAGATCGCGCATCGTTCTTGAGTGCATAAAAAAGTGCCGTTTCACCTTTGTTATTTTGAGCATCCACCAAGACTCCCTTATCGATGAGGTACGAGCACACTGGCAGCGATCCATTCTCCGCTGCAATCATCAATGCATTTTCGCCAAAATTATTTTTTTTGAGGAGGTATAATTTGTACTCTTCCACGCACTTTTTTACGCGTGTCAAATTTCCTTGTGAAGCCGCCAGCAGCAAGATCGAATTTCCATCCTTGTCTTCGGCGTTTGGTGCCACACTTTGACTAATCAAGGTTGCTACAATCGGGTCATTTTCTCGCTTAAACGCTTCAATCAGGAGCCATTCTTTATCATCCAAATTTTTACTCAAGGGTAAAATAATGTCATTTCTCCCAGATGAAAGTGCACTTTCGAGCGCAGCTTTGAGCGGAACACCAGATTGCACTAGCAGTTCCACCATGGCTAGGTTATTGTGCGAAACGGCTTCATCAATAGGAGATACGAAGTATTTTCGAAAAAGTCCTGCGCGTCGTTTTTGGGAGAAGTTGACGCTCGCTCCATTTTCAACGAGCAATTTCACCATCGGGAGATCATTGTTTTCGGCAGCATATACTACCGATTCACCCAAATTGAATTTCTGATCGATCAAATACTTCGTGATGGCGATCTTCTTTTCGCTCACCGCCGTAGTTAGCGAATTGTAATCCTTCGCACCCGATTCCACTAAGAATTTGACCATCTCCAATCGATCAAACAGAATGGCCTCTTCTATAGGTGAGTTACTATCAATATCATCTTCGTTCACGTCTGCTCCAGCAGCGACGAGGGATTTTAACTGAACCATATTGTTGGATCGAATTGCCGAAATTAGCGGCGTTGGCTCTTGAGCAAGAATGGAAAAGCTCAACGAAAAAAGGAGGAGGAGTAAAGTGAGTTTCATGCTCATTAGATTGGTTGTAGGACGATAGTTCGAATCAATGTTGAATCGACAGAGGCGTCACAAATGCTTTCTTGTTGCTCTCGAACCTTACAAAATACGTGCCTGAGGGAATCATTTCTGTGGATGTGGTGGCAGTGATGATTGCTTTCATCACTTTTCCTGACGCGTCCACAAGCGTGCAATTTTCATAGTGTTCGAAGTGCTCAATGGTAAATTGTGCATGCGCTGGATTTGGATAAATCGTCATCAGTTTCTCATCCGTGTGAATGGTTTGAGTCGATGATGTCCCTGTAGAAACGCTTCGTTTGTTCAAGAAGATATTCACGGTTCCTGTGCGTACATCGCCCCAAATGGTATATAAGGTATCGCCGACAAATCGCACATTCAAAAAGTCATTTCCCGAACCCTCGAGAACGGCTGCGTGCGCAACTTGTTGACTCGAGACTGGAAAGTTCGCTCCAAAACTCGACGAATCGCGGTATTTCACGGCGCCATAAATCTCCGTTTCAGTTTGATATCCGCTCGCCGAAGCATTTCTTCTATCGCGCCAGCAAAAAGCCAAATCGCCATTTTCGTTAAAATCTCCCCAAACCAAGTCTTGCAATTTTCCATTTCCGGAAGGATCGTCGTTTATGCGTACGGGAGTTGTCCACGTAACAGCGTCGTAGGTTTCCATGAAAAAAACATCTGCATCGCTGGTTTGTTGTCCGATCAGAGCCATCGCCAAATGATTCGGTTGCGAGGGATCAGCAATCATTCTTCCACCTTTTTTCGCGTATGGATCAGACGTTCCTGGAATGAGAACCGTGTACGCATTTGCATGATCGATGTCCGCGCCGAGTGTTACAGATGATGCCAAATAAATGTGTGCAAATGGACTTTGTGAGGTATCGTAGCTCGGATACGTGTCGTAAAAAGTTCCGTTTGCATCCACCACAGGTGAGTTGCCGGCTTGGGTAATCGTTCCTACGTTATAATTGGTTGTGTCGATAAAACGCGGATTCGAAAAGCTTGCTCCACCGTCGTTACTCACCACTAAATACGTGTGATACGGAGGAGAGACAAGCGTCGGCTGATCCGCATTGATCGTGGTGACGTATATCGCGCCGTCGTTTGTTCCACCCGAATTGTCTACTGCAATCCACGGTCGATCGACGCACAGTTTATTTGGACAATCTACAATCGAAATCGCTTCCACAGGATTTTCCCATGTGACACCACCATCCGTTGATTTTCTAACTAATACCGAACCTTGCGTAAAGTTGGTATGCTCGTGGTTGATATAGCACAAAAACAGGTTGCCATTCGAGTCGTATTCCAGCGAAACATCCGCCATGGCCGTAGCTCCGGGAACGTGCGGAATTTCATTCGCCGTAGACCAAGTGAAACCGCCGTTGTTCGAATATTTGGTTTTGATGATGATGCCTTGCCCAGCTTTAAATCCCATCCACGCCGCCACGATGTGCAGTTGATTGTTCGGATCGATTGCCATGTACGGTTCACCGTCGAAGACGTTGGCGTTGGAAACGTTGATGTTTTGGGAAAGCCCAATAAATGAAATAGATAGGACAAGAAATAAGGTTGTGCAGTAGGATTTCATTTCGTTGATTTTGAGAGCAAGATACGAAATTCAGAGAAGATAGTTGGTATGTGAATTATGATTCTGGCAAGTTAGTATGCACTAATTTAGTTGTTTAGATCACTGCATAAAAACATACATCAAAATATTCGCGCCCATCTTCAACGCTTCTTGTCGTTTGTTCTCAGGGTCGCTGTGGACCTCTGGATCTTCCCAGCCGTCGCTCAAATCCGTCTCGTAGGTGTACAAACAAACAATCCGGCCATCCACAATAAGCCCAAAAGCCTGTGCGCGTTTCCCTGAGTGTTCGTGGATCTTTGGCAAGCCGTTAAAGTCGTATTTCTGATGAAAAATCGGATGATCGAAGGGCAATTCCACCAATTCGTTGTTTGGGAAAACTTTCTTCAGTTCCACGCGGATAAATTCATCCATTCCGAAGTTGTCGTCGATGTGCAAAAAGCCTCCTCCGCTCAAATACGTGCGTAAGTTTTCGGCCTCCTGACTTGAAAACACTACGTTTCCGTGTCCCGTCATGTGCACGTAGGGGTAGAGGAAGAGGTCGGGACTTCCAACCTCAACATACGTCGTTTCCTTGGAAATTGCCGTGCCCAAGTTCTTATTACAGAATGAAATTAAGTTCGTGAGCGCCGTAGGATTTGCGTAGTAATCGCCACCACCACCGTATTTTAAAAATGCGAGTTGCAAACTTTGTCCGAAGGACAATGTGGAAGCCGAGAGGCAACATATAAAAAGTGCTTTTTTCATCATAGCGAATCGATCTTAACCTGAGCACATACGCACGCATACAAGGCCGCGGTTTCTGTGCGTAAACGATTTTCTCCTAAAGTAATTGTTTTGTAGCCATTTTCCAAGGCTGATGCTATTTCGTCAGGCGAGAAATCTCCTTCGGGACCAATCAATATAGGACAGTTGGTAGTTTCAAACACTTCGAATATTGTCGATTTTTCTCCGTCCTCGCAATGTGCAATCAAGCCGTTTGGGAATTTTGTAATGAACTCAGAAACAGAAATCAACTCATTGATCTTTGGCAAAAAGAGTCGTTTGGATTGCTTCATGGCAGAAACCGCTTTCTTTTCCAATCGTTCGGGTTTCAGTTTGATGCGCTCCGAGTTTTTTCCCGAAACGAACGAGATTTCCGTAATGCCAATCTCGGTTGCTTTTTCCACAAACCATTCGATGCGCTCCATCAGTTTTGTGGGGCCTAGGGCGATGTGAATTTGGTTTGTTGGTAGTTCTTTAATTTCGGTGCGATCAATTTTCACCGAACAGCGTTTTGGATGTGCTTGGGTAATCGTAGCCTCAAAATAAACGCCTTTTCCGTTCACAAGCGCAAGTTGCTCACCTTCGTTCATGCGCAAAACGCGAACAATGTGCTTCGATTCTTCTTCGGAAAGTTGGTGTTTTTCGGCACTTGCTTCAATATGTGGATCGTAGAATGTGCGCATCAATGCATCAATCGAAAAATGAGTTCTTTCATCAATTCGCCGTGTGTGAAGGATGAGTTGCCCACGCCTTTGGATTTCAAATCGTATTCGTGCAACACAGCAATGTTTGCGGCAATTTTCTTCGGATGATAAATTTTGGAGGAAGTCACCAATTCTCCAGCTACGAAGGGAGGAACCTTGAGTGCTGCTGCTATTCCTTCGCGCGATTTATTCTGCAAAAAGTGAATACGCATAAGGCGAGAATAATAGTTGAACAGGTTCGAAATTACAACATTTATCGACGTAGCTTTTGGGTTATGGTCGAAGTAATCGACAATGCGGTTGGCTTTTTCAATGTTGCGGGCGCCTACGGCGTTGATCAATTCAAACACGTTGTAATCTTTAGAAATACCAATGTTTTCTTCAATGTGAACTTCGTTGATCGTGGTGCCTTTCTCCACTAGGATCTCCAGCTTATCAACCTCGTTAACAATTCGGCTCAAATCGTTTCCGAGAAATTCTGCCAACAACATCGTTGCTTTGCCAGAAATGCTATATCCTTTCGAAACGACGTGCTCTTTGATCCAGTCGGGCAAACGGTATTCCTTGATCTTCTCCGATTTGAACACCAAGCCATTTTTCGCCACGGCTTTCATCGATTTCTTGCGCGTGTCGTAGGTTTTGTATTTGTGATTGATTACCAACACAGTTTGATCGTTCGGCGATTCGAAATAGGAGATCAAATCTTCCATTCCTTTGAAATCTTGCGCTTCTTTTAATATTACGAGTCGGCGCTGCGACATCATCGGATAGCCTTTTGCTTCCGAAATTACGCTGAGTGCATCTGCTTCTTTTCCGTAGATAATCGTTTGATTGAAATCGCGCTCGTGCTCTTCGAGTCCGTGTTGGATGATGGCTGCGGTGATCATGTCCATGAACAAGGGTTCTTCTCCGTGCAGGAAGTAAATTTTCTCAAATTTCCCGTTTTCGATATCGCGTATGATCAGCTTGTGGTCCATCTATGCTGTGTGCGTTGACCAAATTTGAACCAATTGAGTAAGCGTCGCTACGGCTTTTTCCATGTCTTGCACGCTCACATATTCGTGACGCGAGTGAATCGCCATTTCGCCGGTAAAAATGTTCGGACAAGGCAATCCCATAAACGAAAGGCGCGATCCATCTGTACCTCCTCGAATGATGGTTGGAAGTGGAGTTACGCCAGCGTTCTCCATCGCTGTGATGGCATAATCGCTCACAAAAGGAACAGTTTTCAAGATCTCCTTCATGTTGCGGTACTGCTCTTTCACTTCGAACGCGTAAGTCACACCTGGGTATTGTTCCACAACCGATTTCACAATTCCTTCTAGTCGTGTTTCATATTCTGTCAACTTCGCGGTGATGTGATCGCGAATGATACATCCAATCGTTGTTTGTTCCAATCCACCGTTGAATGAAGTTGGATGAACGAATCCTTCGCGGTGTTCGGTTGTTTCGGGTGACCAACTGTCTTTCGGCAATTGTTCAATAATTTCTGCACCAATTTTCACGGAGTGCACCATTTTTCCTTTGGCGTATCCGGGGTGAGCACTAATTCCGTTGATGGTAATCGTTACGCTGTCCGCTGAAAAACTTTCATCTTCCAAAGAGCCGAGAACGCCACCGTCGAGTGTATATCCGAAATCAGCATTCAATTTTTTCATGTCGAGGTGTTCTACGCCACGACCAACTTCTTCATCGGGTGTAAACAAAATGCGAATCGTTGGATGAGAGATCGATGGATTATTTTTGAGGTGATTGGCAAAATCCATGATGATGGCAATTCCTGCTTTATCGTCGGCGCCGAGCAATGTCGTTCCACTGGCCGTGATGATATCGTCGCCTATTTTTTTCGTCAAATACGGATAGCGCTCCACAGTGATAATTTGCGATGGATCGTCTGGAAGTGTGATCGGCATTCCATCGTAGTTTCGGTGAACAATTGGTTTTACGTTTTTACCCGTCACGTCTGGTGCAGTGTCCATGTGCGAACAGAAACAAATGGTAGGCAGATCTGGATTTGAAGTATTGTTGGGAATTGTTCCGAATACATATCCCCACTCGTCCATTTCGGCATCATCAACGCCTATCTCGTGTAATTCTTTCACCAATTCTCTCGCCAAGTCTTTCTGAATTTCAGATGAAGGAAAACTAGTCGATTTTGGATCGGCTGTGGTATCGATTTGCGCGTATTTGATGAACCGCTTTTCCACGGTAGACGAATAATTGTTCATTGAAATGTATTTTGACCCAAATGTACACATTTCGGCATAAAAAAAGGAGTCCCCGCAATGGAAACTCCTTCAAATTATCGTGTTCCTCGCTTAAAATACTTCAGCAGCGCCAAAGTGGAATTTCCCTTCGATCTCAGCATTTTCGTCAGAATCTGAACCATGAACCGCATTACGACCGATAGATTCAGCGTACAATTTACGGATCGTTCCATCAGCGGCATCAGCAGGATTAGTTGCTCCGATCAATACTCGGAAATCCTCAACTGCATTATCTTTTTCCAAAATAGCAGTAACGATAGGACCAGAAGTCATGTATTCTACCAATTCTCCGTAGAACGGACGCTCAGAGTGAACAGCGTAAAATTCTTTGGCTTGCGCTTCAGTCAGTTGCGTGTATTTCATCGCTTTGATATCAAATCCAGCTTCGATAATCATATCAATAATTTTCCCCATGTAACCGTTTTCGATTGCATCAGGCTTTAACATTGTAAACGTTCTATTTGTTGCCATTTCTTCGTGTTTATACTTTTTTTTTCGGTGCAAAGGTAACGATTCGTTGTGAAGCATTGAGTTCATAAGATGGAATTCTTGTTAAATTTGCGTAATTGAATTGCATTGATGAAAGAACTAATTAAGTATTTCAGTGAATTGGATCCCGTGTTGGCTGCGTTTTACGCGACTACTTTCACATGGTTTATCACGGCTACGGGCGCATCATTGGTGTTCTTTATGAAAACGATGCGTCGAGCTGTTTTGGATGGTTTGCTCGGATTTACAGGCGGCGTAATGATTGCCGCAAGCTGTTTTGGACTCCTCATCCCTGCGATCAACATGGCAGAAGAGAATGGAATGACGGGCGGATGGGAAGTAATGCCTGCATCGGTTGGATTTCTTCTCGGTGCTATTTTCATCTTTGGATTGGATAAATTATTGCCGCACCTCCACATCAATTTCCGAAGAGATGAGGCAGAAGGAATCGACACGAATTGGAAAAGCACAACTTTGCTCGTTTCTGCTATTACGCTCCACAACATTCCCGAAGGATTAGCGGTTGGAGTAATGTTCGGAGCTGCTGGAGGCGATTTGCACATGGTCGCCATGGCGATTACGCTTACAATTGGAATCGCAATTCAAAACTTCCCAGAAGGAATTGCTGTTGCGATGCCGCTGCGCAGACAAGGCGTTTCTCGCCTAAAAAGTTTCTGGTACGGACAATTGTCGGCCATTGTGGAACCAATTGCAGGTGTTTTAGGTGCTTGGGCGGTTACCTCATTTGAGCCAATTTTGCCATATTCACTCGGGTTTGCAGCTGGCGCGATGATCTACGTAGTAGTGGAAGAAGTAATTCCAGAAACTCAGCGCGATAAGTACACAGATGTCGCTGTAATGGGCTTTATCCTTGGGTTCTTACTCATGATGATCTTGGATGTGGTGCTCGGTTGATAAAAATTTAACACTTTTTTAGTTTTTATTTTTGCAAATCGTGATTGCAAGTACGTTTTTAATTATACATTTGATGTAACAAGAACAAAGGTTAGATTATTTGTTTTTGGGTTTTATAGTTTTAGCATAGTTTAGCAGGAAGAGGAATAAGTTTCAAGAAAATTTGTTCCTCTTTTTGATTTTTAACTTTTCATCGTACATTAGCGAACACTTTAATTGTACTCTATGAAATCTATCAGCACCTTATTCGTATTTCTACTCCTTCTTTCATTTAATTCAAATTCTCAAATCCAAGGAATTGCCTATCCCGCTGTTGGAAAGGGCGTGGCGACAACTTTTGTGACAGATTACCACTGCCTTGGAATTAATTCTTCGGCTTTGGGTTGGGGAAATGAATATGACAAAAAGTTCACGATGGGTTCGACCGAATTCAATTTAGGGTTCTATTCAGATTCCTTGAATGCGGATAAATTGAAGCAATTGTACAAAGCAGTGCGCAATACAATCACCGACAAACAGCCGGATCCAGTAACTTGGGAGCAACAACGTCAATACGCGATCGACTATATGAATTCAGGTGTTGCAATGGATTTTAACTATAACTGGCTCGGATTTGCCTACCAATCGGATAAATTTGGAGGAATTGCCTTCAACATCTCAGAACAATACAATTGGTATTCGCGCTTCAATGAAAAGACAACTGACCTTATCTTCAACGGTCGGGCATCTACATATTTTGATTCACTCACCATCGTTTTTGGTACTGACACATCCACGGTTTACAATAACGGCTCGCTATCCGACGATACACTTTCTGCGGTCATCAACGGATCGGCAAGTATTCCTCTCAATTTGTCACAACTAATGGACGGTACTGAAATTCGTTTTTCATGGAACCGCAACTACAATTTTGGCTACGGACGAAAAGTATTCGGAAAAGATTCCACCTTCGTACTCTACGCGGGAATTGGGGGGCGTTTCATTCAGTCCATGGCGATGTTCAATGCGAAAGCGGATGGAACGAATTTCTACGTAAATTCGGCATTCAATCCAAACTACGACATCAATTACGGTGCAGTTGCAAATGCGAATGTCTCCACCTTCACGCAAACAGGAACCATTCCGAAGCCAGTGGGAAGCGGTTATGGAATTGATTTATCGGCTAGTGCAATTATATTCAATAAAATCAAGGTCGCAGCGGCGGTCAACAACATAGGATCGGTCACGTACACCCGAAACGTATACAGTGTGAATGACACGCTTGTTGCGAACATGAATGTGGCTGGACTTGAAAGCTACAACATTACCAGCTCAATATACACTTTATTGGAAGACGGAGGAATTGTTCGACTTGTTGGAGAAGAAAAATATACGCTCAAAAATGCATCAACCTATCGTTTGGGAGGTAGCATCGAACTGGGCGACAAGGTCCGATTCGGGATAGACGTTGTTGGGCCGTTCGATCATAATAATCCAGGCAGTTTGGCAAATCCAGTTTTCTCTTTCGGAGGAGACATCAAACCCGTCAAATGGATGCGCTTGAGTGCAGGTTACCTCGGGGGTGGAATTTACAAACACAACATTCCAATTGGGATCAACTTCATGTTCGGCGGAGGAACGTATGAATTTGGAATTTCGTCGCGCGATGCGTTAACCTTCTTTTTGGATGGATCAAATAGCATTTCGAGCGCATTTGGGTTTGCACGGGTGAGGTTTTAGTTTGGTTACCAAATTGGTTTCAGATGCACTGTGTCAAGAGGAGAAAGAAGATAGGCTTATATTTTTATCACGCAACCCCAACTTCCAACATCTCAATGGTTCCCAAATCGGCGTCCATGCGAACGTTCACTCCAAGAGGTATTGTGAATTTATTCCGAATATGTCCAATTTGAGCGCCATAAAAAACGGGAATTTTTGCGGATGAAAAATGCTGTTCAAACATTTCTTCGAGGGTAAAGGAACGCTTTGGATCTTCGGGAACACAGTTTCTGAAATTTCCTAAAATTAATCCCGAAATTTGGTCAAAAACTCCCGCCAACTTCAGTTGAGTCAACATTCGATCGATCCGATAGGGTTCTTCAGCTACGTCTTCCAAAAAGAGAATCTTCCCAGTCCAATCGGGGACGTATTTCGATCCGAGAATTCCACAGAGAACAGAGAGATTTCCGCCAAAACAAATTCCTTCGTTTTTTCCAGAGCTGTACGAAATGATCGATGTATCGGCAGAAGTATTCTTGAAGGTGATTTTTTCGGCGTCCTGAAGCAAGCGTTCAATGTACTTCACGCTGTAGTCGTTCCAGGTTGAATTTCCGCCCAGACCATGAAAAGTAACCAACCCAGTTTTGTACGTGATCGCGTTCAGGAGTGCGGTCATATCGCTAAATCCCATGACGATTTTCGGGTGTTGAGCAATGACCTGATAGTCCAGTAAATCGAGAATTCGTGCACAACCCCAGCCTCCCCGAATGAAAAATATTCCGTGCACTTCGTCGTCAGAAATCAGCTCCATGAATTCGCTTGCGCGCTCTTCGTCACTAGCCGAAAAATAACCGAACTGACCGAAGACATGTTTCCCAAGCTTTGTTTTGTAACCGAGATCATGCAGAATATTTTGAAATTCTTCCACTTCTTTTTTCTCCTGAATTGGACCAGCGGTGGCGGCAATTCCAATCGTATCTCCTTTTTTGAGTCGTTTGGGAAGCAAAATAGTCGATGAAATGTGCTTCGTATTCGATCTCTCAAAAGAAAGCGATGCTGCACCAACGAGCGCTGTGCCGACCAATGGAATAAATTTTCTACGGGAAATTGAACTCATGATTCTAAATTAGTCAAAAAGAATGAGTCTACATCCGTTCCAACAGCACTTTCATCTCCGCCAACATCATCGCAGTCGCCCCCCAAACGATGTGCCCGTTGATCTCAAAATATGGAACGTCTTTTAGTGTTAATCCTGCGTTAATCGGGATGGAAGTGCGCGCAATTTCTTGGTTCTTTAACAATTGAAAGACATCGAAACTGATAATTTCTTCAACTTCTCGTTGGTCGGGGATTAGACTCGGAATTTCCTCCGCGAAAAACAAATAGGGTTGCACTAAAAACTGGGAAACGGGAATAAAAACTTCGGTGAGCCGATGAATCAATTCGGCATGTTGATGAGGAAGCGCAATTTCTTCCATGCATTCGCGTCGAGCTGTAAATTCTAAATCGAGATCACCTGAATCTCGCTTACCGCCGGGAAAACTAATTTGTCCGCTGTGCGCGCCTTCGTAGGTTGGTCGGCGAATCAAAATGCAATGAATCGACTGATTTTTAGGATAGAGCACAATGCCAACTGCTGATTCTCTAAGGTTCAATGAATCCAACTTTGCAAGGCTCGAAAGTGGACGTTTCAGGGGCATCAACAACTGGTGAGCAGACTCACCGGGCAATCCTTTTTGCAGTGATTGTTTGAATTGTTCGAGAAAATCGACAGATTTCATTACAGCTTGAAAGTTGACAAGATGTCGATGAAATCGTCGTACAAATATCCCATATTCTCTTCGCGCCCAATCATTTGAACCACAAAATAATCTCCACCTATTTCGAGGGTAGCGGTCATGTAAGTCGCGGGATTTCCGTAATCGCTTCGCGCTCCTTCCACTATTTGAATATATCCAGGGAAAAGCACCGATTTAGGAAGTTCTTTCTTAATACCAACGTCCGCATCCTCCAGCGAAGCTCGGCGTTTCAAAATATAATTGTCGTGCACTGCATCCATGGGAGAAATATCGTCATCGAATGCATATTGAATCATTTCGGTTTCTTCCGGATTAAATCGTTCGATACTGAAACGAACGTCAAGT
>CALFOS010000226.1 GCA_937919725.1 uncultured Fluviicola sp.
CCATCAGTGTATCGCGGAGAATTTGAAAACGAATTCCAATTCCCACAAAATTCCCATTGATTTGCTCGTTCGCATCTTCTACCTCTTCTTTGGAAATAAAGGTTGAGTGAGGATCCAATTTTTCGAGCATCGCCACAATTGCAGCATCCGTCAATTTCTGTGTATCTACATCATCAACATAAAGTCTATTGATATACGTGAGCACTTCATCAAATTTTTGAGTCGTGCCAACTTTGGTTGGGTCAATTTGACTGAATCCGAATAGAGTAGTTCCAAGAAAAGCAATCAGGGAGAGTAATTTTATCATTTTCATCAATTTCATTAAGTGGATATCTGATCCAATTTGATTCGAGAACTAAATAACGCGTTTTCTCGCGAAAGTATCAGTATATATTTTCCAAAATATGTTAATTCGAATGATCGCCGAACTATTAACAGGACATTTGTGAATTGATTTTTTTTTGATCGGTTCATAGAGTACATTTTTTTTGTTATTTCGCAATGTATGCATCATAGTTTAAAGATATTCATCAGTTTAGCGCTCGTTTTTTCGGGAAGCGTCGCTTTTGGTCAAAATAAGAAGATCGATCGATTGGAAATGTTATACGCGCAAGGGCACTACAAGAGAGTGTACCGCCATGCCGATCGTTTAACAGACAGGCCGGAATATGACTACTCGATGATGCCGACTTACTATAAAAGTATCAGCTTGTTTCAATTGTGCCAAAATCGCTTTTGGTTGTTGCACAGGCCGGACGCGATCAAAGATGCTGAAAAGTTATTTTTGGAAGTAAAACGCTCTGACGACGGAGCAAAGATTTTCAATGCGCACATGTACGAGATTTCTTGGCTCCGTGCAGATTTAATTGCGTGGGCCGCCGATCAGAAACGGATGGGTTACCAAGAATCGTTCGAAGAAATTCAATCACTCATCGATCGTTTGTTCGAAGATGTTCCGAATGTAGATGCCGGAAACACCGCGAACCACACAGACCTTACAGAAACCAACGAAACTGCCGAAACAACTGGACTTCGCGGTGAAATTTTAACCGTAGCTAAACAGCAAATTGGCACGCCTTATGTATGGGCAGGAAGCAATCCAGGAGGTTTCGATTGCTCTGGTTTTACTTCATATGTGATGAGCCAAAATGGAATTACACTTCCTCGCAGAGCTGCAGATCAATACCTTTCATCGAAAAAGTTGAAGCCGAAAGAAGTTCAAAAAGGCGATTTGGTGTTCTTCAACAATGGTTCTGGAATTTCTCATGTGGGAATTGTTGTTTCAGATAAAGGTCGTCCGCTCCAAATGATTCACGCAAGTTCTGGAAGTGGTATTATCATTACAGATGTAGAGAAATCGGAGTACTGGATGAAACGATTACACGGATACGGAACGTTCATTAACTAAACTTATTTCGACTTTTGAAGTGCTAGCGCGATGATAAGCAAAATCGTAGAAAGGGCTAGTCCTACCATTCCGATAGTATAAATAACCGATTGCTCGATTTGTAAAAATGTAGCACACGTCAGCAGAAGCGCGGTAATTCCAACGCACAATTGCGTAACTTTAGAGAGTTTACTATCCGATTTCACCAAAATCATCAATGTAACGCCAATTAATAAAGCAATGAGCCCAAGGTTGATCCGTCCGAGCGACAAAAGCTTTGGCGCATCGAACCACACGTAGGTTGAAAGACCAACAATCAATAGTGCGAGAATTAAGACGACTGGGTGAACATGGCGATCTTTCGAAAGCGATATCCTAAAACTGAAGAAGGCAATCAACAGCGATGCGAAATAGATAAAATTCAATCCAGCTTCAATCTTGCTTTCTTCCTTACTGCCCAACGAATAAATCGACCATCCGCAAAGGATAAGTGCCAGTGATGCCAAAACTGTTACTAAAATTCGGATGCCTTTCATACTTCGAAATTACATAATTCCAATGAAAAGAATATTTTTTGCGTGTCATTTTGCAATTTGCACATTTCGCAATATTGCGAAATGTGCAAATTGCAAAATAGAAATAGAAATTTCAATCGGCGCCAGCTAGCATGTTCAGTTTTTGTCGCGGCGAATTGGAATTCGCCGCGACAAAAAAAAAGGCACCGAAGTGCCCTTAGCTCTAACTTTTATTCTGTGAAATTAATTGAGAGTAATTTCTTCCTCCTCATTAATCGGCTTTCTAAAAACGATATGACCGTCAAAAACATCCATCACCACATTCTTACTCGGATCAATTCGATCGGAGAGAATGGATTTCGATAATTCATTCATCACTTGTTTTTGAATCACTCGTTTTACTGGCCTAGCTCCAAAAAATGGGTCGTAACCCGCTTCTGCGATCCAATCCAGTGCTTCATCTTTCACCACCAAATTCATTCCTTGGAGACTCAGTTTCTGCTGAAGACCTTTCACTTGTATTAAAACGATTTCTTTTATGTTTTGTTTTGTGAGCGGCAAAAATAATATCGATTCGTCGATGCGATTGAGGAATTCCGGGCGAATGGTTTGCTTCAAGAGCTCCATTACTTCGTATTCGGCTTTCTTAGCAGCTCGGTCGAATTCCGCTTCATTGATCCCATCAAATTGCTGATGAATCAATTCTGAACCTAAATTCGAGGTCATGATGATGATGGTGTTTTTGAAATTCACCGTTCTTCCTTTGTTGTCGGTAAGGCGACCATCGTCCAACGCTTGCAAGAGCACGTTAAATACATCTGGATGCGCTTTTTCAATTTCATCGAACAAAATAATCGAGTAGGGACGACGTCGCACAGCTTCCGTTAAT
Source organism: uncultured Fluviicola sp. (assembly GCA_937919725.1). Lineage (GTDB taxonomy): Bacteria > Bacteroidota > Bacteroidia > Flavobacteriales_D > Crocinitomicaceae > UBA4466. The sequence continues at coordinate 2,792 of CALFOS010000226.1, forward strand.
TGTCCGCCTTCGTCGTAACCAACATATCCTGGAGGCGCTCCCACCAGTCGACTTACCGAGTGTTTTTCTTGGTATTCGCTCATGTCGATCCGTGTCATCGCGTTTTCATCATTGAAGAGGTATTCCGCGAGTGCTTTGGCCAATTCCGTTTTACCTACACCCGTTGTTCCGAGGAAGATAAATGACCCGATTGGACGTTTTTCGTCTTGCAAACCCGCGCGTGAGCGACGAACGGCATCCGACAAAGCTTCGATGGCTGCGTGTTGACCAACTAAGCGTTTTGAAAGTTCGTCTTCCAAGCGCAACAGCTTCGATTTTTCACCTTCCAGCATTTTATTCACAGGAATTCCCGTCCATTTTGAAACCACATCCGCAATTTCCTCCACATCCACTTCTTCCTTAATCATTTTGGAATACGCTTGCAATGTGAGCAATTCTTGCTTGGTCGCTTCCAATTTCCCCTCGGCATCTTTTATTCTTCCGTAGCGAATTTCAGCAACTTTGCCATAATCGCCAGTGCGTTCAGCTTGATCAGCTTCTAACTTGTAATTCTCAATGTCTTTTTTTACCGTTTGAATGGTGTCCACCACATTTCGTTCCGATTCCCATCTCGCTTGAAATGCATCTCGTTTCTCAGTCAATTCTGATAATTCACGGTCCAAACTACCCAATTTTTTAGTGTCGTTTTCGCGTTTGATAGCCGCTTTTTCAATCTCCAACTGCATTATTTTACGTTCCAACTCGTCCAATTCTTCTGGTTTGGAGTTGATTTCCATGCGCAATTTGGATGCCGCTTCGTCAATCAAGTCGATGGCTTTGTCTGGCAATTGTCGCTCGGTAATGTAACGTTGTGAAAGTTCCACAGCTGCGATAATCGCCGCATCTTTGATTAATACCTTGTGGTGATTCTCATATTTCTCCTTAATTCCACGCAAAATGGAAATTGCATCTTCAGTGCTCGGCTCATCCACCAGCACGGTTTGAAATCGACGCACGAGAGCTTTGTCTTTTTCGAAATATTTTTGGTATTCGTTGAGGGTTGTGGCGCCTACGGCTCTCAGTTCGCCACGTGCAAGTGCTGGTTTGAGAATATTGGCAGCATCCATCGCACCTTCGCCACCACTTCCTGCGCCCACGAGTGTATGAATCTCATCGATAAATAAAATGATCTCACCATCGGCCTTGGTCACTTCTTTGATCACCGACTTCAATCGTTCTTCAAATTCTCCCTTGTATTTCGCACCAGCAATCAGTGCGCCCATATCGAGCGAATACACAATTTTGCTTTTCAAATTCTCGGGAACATCTCCCTCAATAATTCGATGTGCAATTCCTTCAGCGATGGCCGTTTTACCAACACCCGGCTCACCGATTAAAATCGGGTTATTCTTTGTTCGGCGGGTTAAGATTTGCAAAACGCGGCGGATTTCATCATCGCGACCAATCACGGGATCCAGTTTTCCCGTTTTGGCAAGTTCGTTCAGATTCTTCGCGAATTTTTCGAGCGCCTGATACGTTCCTTCTTGGCTATCGGAGGTAACGGAATCCCCATTTCTCAACTTCATAATGCTTTCTTTTAAATTTTTCTTGGTTATCTTACTGTCCCTTAATAAATTTCCAATGGTATCTGAGGAGTAGGTGAGCGCAAAAAAGAGCACTTCTACAGAAACATATTCATCATTGAGCTGTTTCATTTCGCTGAACGCCTGATCC
>CALFOS010000227.1 GCA_937919725.1 uncultured Fluviicola sp.
AGTACGTACATCCTTGATCAATTTGTACGGATGAAGTACATAGTTTCGGATTTGCGATCCCCACTCAATTTTTTTCTTATCAGCCTCTATTTCAGCTCTTTTTTCCATGCGAGCGCGATATTCTAGCTCATATAATTGTGATTTCAACAACTGCATCGCCTTTTCTTTGTTGGCGAGTTGCGACCGTGACTCCGAATTTTCGATGATAATCCCACTCGGTGCGTGCCGCAATCGAACCGCTGTCTCCACTTTGTTCACATTCTGTCCACCTGCCCCACCCGAACGAAAGGTTTCGAAGGTAAGATCTGCTGGATTTACATGGATTTCGATGGAATCATCCACCAATGGATAAACATACACGGAAGCAAATGACGTATGTCGCTTCGCGTTAGAATCGAAGGGGGAAATTCGAACCAAGCGGTGCACACCATTTTCGCCCTTCAAGTACCCGAAAGCGAAATCGCCTTCAAACTCGAGTGTTACCGTTTTTATACCCGCTACATCGCCCGATTGGTAATTTAGTTCCTTTATTTTACACCCGTTTTTCTGTCCCCACATCGTATACATCCGCATGAGCATCGCTGCCCAATCACAACTTTCCGTTCCTCCAGCACCCGAAGTAATTTGCAAAACCGCGTGCAATGCATCTTCTTCTCCCGAAAGCATATTTTTGAGTTCCAACTCCTCCACCGACGATTCCAACTTGAAAAAATGTTCGTTTACTTCATCCTCTTCTGCTTCTCCCTCCTTAGCGAACTCATACAACACTTCAATGTCGCCATACTGCGTATTGAGTTCATCATAGCCGTTGATCCAGAATTTCAATCCTCGAATCAGTTTCATTTGCGTTTCTGCTTTCTTTGGATCGTTCCAAAAATCAGGGTCCTGTGTCTTCAATTCCTCCTCCTTGGCTTGCATCCGTTTCTCGTTGATTTTAAGGTAATCCCCAATTTGTGCGATCCGTTCGTGCAATTCCTTTAATTGATCCTGATTTATCATGGTGTAAAATTAGTTAAAAAGATTTCGGATTTGTTTAGAACTAAATAGTAAAACAAGAATCGGACGAATCAAAAAAAGGTACATTTGCCTAGAAAATTTATAGAAATGAGTATTCCGAATAATCTTAAGTACACAAAGGATCACGAATGGGTGAGTCTTGATGGCGACATCGCAACTGTTGGAATCACGGCATTCGCGCAAGGCGAGTTAGGCGATATCGTTTACATTGAAATTGAAACAGAAGGCGAAACCTTGGATAAAGAAGAGGTGTTTGGATCTGTAGAAGCGGTAAAAACTGTTTCCGATCTATTCATGCCACTTTCTGGCGAAATTATTGAATTCAATGCAGACTTAGAAGCGGCACCAGAAACGGTAAACAGCGATCCTTACGAAGGAGGTTGGATGATCAAAATGAGATTATCAGACCCTTCGGAACTCGATGCATTATTGGACGCTGAAGCCTATGCTGAGCTAATCGGATAGTCCGCATGTTTCAAACGAGACTGCTTCTTCCCGGCGTGGCGTGGATCATCTTGATGGCCTTGATTTTCTACACGCCCATCACCGATCGATCTCTCGTTTACTTCGAGTGTGTTCCTCCTCGAGCCTTCGTGCATCTATTCATGTTCATTGGCTTCTCACATATTTGGCTAGGCATTTTCAAAAAACAACTGAACTATATGGTGGTGCGCGATCGAGCCTTCAGCATAGTGTTCAGTATTGCTGTTTTACTCGCTGTGTTTTCGGAACTTTCCCTCTACTTCTTCGGATTTTTACCGTGGTTCAACGGATGGAACTTGTTGTTTGACGCTATTGGAACGGCAATCGGCATGGGTATCTTCCATTTACTCTATCGATCATATTATTGATTATTCGGCACGAATATTGTAACATTTATTTCATATATTTACAACCTAATTCAATGCGTTATGGAATTAAAGAAAAGCGAAGAAGCGAGTACTGAGAAATTGAGATTTCCAATGATTTTCGTTGGATTGCTCTTCACAGGCAGCTTAGTGTTGGCGTCATTTACGTATACAACACCTGAAGACCTAACTGACGATGCCAAAGTTGCGGTTCGTCAAGGCGACCAAACTTTCCAAGAAGATGCCAAAGAGCCGCCAAAAGAGCAGCCCGAAGAGCAACAAGCCGAGGTAACTCCTCCGCCAACGGAAGAAATTATCAAAGAGGAAACGAAACCGGAACCTCCACCTAAAGTTGTGGCACCACCACCACCACCACCACCACCCGGTAATCAACCGAAGCCAACAGTAATCGCAGAGATTGTTGATTTCCCAGACGTAGAAGCAACGTTCCCTGGAGGAGCAGCTGCTATGAAAAAATGGATTCAAGAGAACGTTCAGTACCCTGAAATTTCGAAAGAATTGGGTGACCAAGGTCGAGTTTACGTAACGTTCGTTGTGGAACCAGATGGCACAATCACAGGAATCGACGTAATGCGCGGTGGACTTACAGAAGAATTAAACAGAGAAGCGAAACGCTTGGTGCGCAACATGCCAAAGTGGGAAGCTGGTGAAGTAAAAGGAGAAAAAGTAAGAGCACGTTGCCGCTTACCGATCACATTTACACTTCAATAAATACTCGGAGTTTACTCCATCGAAAAGCTCGGACAATCTGTTCGGGCTTTTTTTGTGTGTAGAATTTAGACGACTCGATGATTGTGAATGATAGGGCGTTCTCGCCAGGCCGATAGCTCGCTAGTCGGGCTGGCTATCTGGTTATCCGCTTTAGTCTCCGCCAGCTGACGGAGAGCTGCCGCTACTACCCAGAACGCAAAAAGAACCGTTTTATCCCGATAGCTATCAGGATAAAACGGTTCTTCGAATATCTTCAAACGCTAGTAAGACGAACTCGCCCCGCCAATGTTCTCTATCGGATGCCAAGTTGTTTTCACCTCTTGGAAATCGGAAATCATGTACAAATCTTGGCTCTTTTCATCGAACCAATTCATGTCATAGGCGCGCACGCGTTTCAAGTTTTCGACAGAATTCAATTGTAAGGTCTTCTTCGTATCCGCATCACTTCCAGCATACGCAATCGCGTTCACGTCCATGTGCGTTGAAAGTGGAGCCAACAATTCGTTCAATTTTCCCGTAAGAATGTTCACCACGCCGCCCGGTAAATCCGAGGAGTTGAGCACTTCTGCAAACGTTACAGCGCAAAGCGGCAAATGTTCGTTCGCGATCACCACGCACGTATTTCCGCCAGCAATCACAGGCGCCACTATGGAAACTAAATCCAACAACGACGTTTTTTCTCCGGCTATCACACCCACTACACCCGTTGCTTCGTAAGTCGAGAAATTGAAATGTGCCGAAGAAACTGGATTCACGCTACTCAGAACTTGTACGTATTTATCGCACCAGCCCGCGTAGTATATCAAGCGATCAATTGCCATGTTTAACTCTTTTTCCGCGTTCGCTTTCTTCGCGCCTTGAAACACCAACTCATCAACGAACTGTGCACGCCGTCCCTCTAACATTTCCGCCATGCGGTATAGAATCTGACTACGGTTGAAAGCCGAACGCTCCGACCAATCGCCGAACGCCTTGCGCGCCGCAACTACAGCATTTCGCACATCCTTTCTCGACGAGAGGCAAATATTGCCCAAAGCTTCGCCCTTTGCGTTCTTCGGAGAATAATACCTCCCAGATTCCGTTCGCGGAAATTTCCCTCCAATGTATATTTTGTATGTTTTCAACACTTCCAATCGTTCCATGTTAACTCAATTTTAGGTAGCCCTCGAGACCGTGCAATCCACCTTCTCGACCAAAACCACTTTCCTTGTATCCGCCAAATGGCGATGCAGGATCAAATTTATTATACGTATTTGCCCAAACAACGCCAGCTCTCAACTTCGTGGTGAGGTTGAAAATGCGCGAACCTTTATCTGTCCACACACCCGCAGCGAGGCCAAATGGTGTATTGTTCGCTTTTTGAATCACTTCGTCAACTGTTCTAAAGGTTTGAATAGCGAGCACAGGACCGAAAATTTCTTCTTGCACCAATCTACTCGATTGCGCGACGTTCAGAAACAGCGTTGGTCGACAATAGTAACCGTTCCGAGGCAAATCGCACGGACTTTGGTACATTTCAGCTCCCTCCGCTTTTCCAATTTTCAAATAGCCATTGATCACGTCCAACTGTTCTTTCGAGTTGATCGCACCAATATCCGTATTCTTGTCCATCGGGTCGCCAATGATGAGTGAATTCATCCGGTGCTTCAACTTTTCAATCACCTTATCCGCAATTCCTTCTTGCACAAACAAGCGCGATCCAGCACAGCAAACATGTCCTTGATTGAAGAAAATCCCATTAATAATTCCTTCCACGGCTTGATCGATCGGCGCGTCATCCATGATGATATTTGCCGATTTCCCACCCAACTCCAAAGTTGCTTTTTTGTTGGTTCCAGCAATTGCCTTTTGGATAATTTTCCCGACTCCCGTAGAACCTGTGAACGCAATTTTATCGACATCTGGATGGTTTACAATGGCAGCACCAGTGTCTCCGTAGCCCGTTACAATATTCACAACACCCGGTGGCAAACCCGAATCATGGATGATTTCCGCCAACTTTAATGCCGTCAGCGGTGTCGTTTCAGCAGGTTTCAATACCACACAATTTCCAGTTGCGAGTGCTGGAGCAATTTTCCAAGCCGCCATCAGCAGCGGGAAATTCCACGGAATAATTTGTCCAGCGACGCCAAGAGATTCTATCTTCCGATTCGGGAACGCATATTCCAATTTATCGGCCCAACCAGCGTAGTAAAAGAAATGATTGCATGCCAATGGCACATCCACATCCCTCGATTCGCGGATTGTTTTTCCAGCATCCAATGACTCAATCACGGAAAACTCACGCGCCCGTTCTTGCATCAATCGTGCAATCCGGTAAATATACTTCGCTCGTTCGCTCGGACTTGTTTTCGACCACACCTCCGTATATGCTTTTCGCGCAGCTTTCACAGCTCGATCTACGTCCTTGTCGTTTGCGTAGGCTACTTCGGCGAGCACTTCTTCCGTCGCAGGATTGATTGTTTTGAAGTACTTGTTGGATGACGGTTTCACCCACTCACCATTAATATATAAGTTGTACTGTTTTTTTAAATCTACATGCGAAGTGCTTTCCAGCGACGGAGAGTAATCCCATCCCTTGCTCGCTTGGCTTGTTTTCGCTGTCGCCTTCGACGGTGTTTGTTTCTTCGCCATAATTAATCGATTGAAAAATAATCAGATGATTGATAAAACCCTGTTTCTGCTTTCATGATTTGCATGAGCAAGTCATTCGCTAAGCTACTCGCCCCAAAACGGAACCACTCGTTGCTGAGCCAGTCGTTTCCAAGCGTTTCTTTCACCATCACCAAGTTGTGTAAGGCCAATTTCGAATTGGAAATCCCCCCCGCAGGCTTCATTCCGACCATTCGTCCGGTCAATAGATGAAAATCGCGAATTGCCTCCAGCATCGTGTACGTTACTTGCATGGTCGCTGCAGGTTGAATTTTCCCAGTCGATGTTTTGATGAAGTCGGCACCAGCATGCATAGCAATATCACTCGCACGACGGACATTATCTAAGGTTGCCAATTCACCCGTTTCGAGTATTACTTTTAGTCGTGCATGACCACACGCTTCCTTAATCGTCGCGATTTCATCGAACACAAAATTGTAATCGCCAGACAGAAATCTCCCTCTGGAGATTACCATATCAATTTCATCTGCGCCTTCATCAACCGCAAACTTAGTATCGCGAATTTTTATATCTCTGGGAGCTTGTCCACTTGGAAATGCCGTAGAAACCGACGCCACTTTCACTCCACTCCCTTTTACTTCATTTTTGGCAACCCTCACCATGGTTGGATACACACACACCGCCGCCACGGTTGGAAGTCCGGATTGCATGTCGTGTAAATGCATCGCTTTGTAGCACATCTGCCTCACCTTTCCAGGCGTGTCCTTACCTTCGAGCGTCGTTAAATCGATCATATTGAGCGCTAATTTCAGCCCTTGCATTTTCGATTCATTTTTGATACTTCGCGTTTGAAACCGTGCGACTCTTTCCTCCACACCCACTTTGTCGATGGTTGGGGATTTCGTGAAATCGGGGATTTCGAATCCGCCTTTGTCCTTCATAAGATCATGATTATTGATTCAAATATAGCTAATCCGATTTTATATCCATGAAAAAGGCTCCATTCCGATAGTTATCGGAAGGAGCCATTTCATTATGTTTTCTAGTTTGTTACAGTTGACCATCAGAATGATAAACTCCTTTTTTGAAGACTTTTACTTTGAGAAGGATTCCGTCTGAATCGTATACGTATACTTTCCCATCCCAGAGTCGACTGTTTCTAAAGTCACCATCTTGGCTTATTTCGTCATCCTCGTTGTAAACCTTATTATATCCATTTGCTTTGAAAGAAGCTCCTTTTGTTCTAGGAACGCCGATTTTAGGGGCTGCTTCTGTATTTTTATCCAGAACTACGTGATTTACTGGGGAACTAATCATCTCTTTTTGATCTGATTTCTCAACGTTTCCATCTGCTGAGAAGTAGATAATCTCTTTCACATCACCATTTTCGTAGTAGCGAACCGCTTTGCCCGTTGCTACTCCATTTTGGGATTCGTATACAAATTCTTCTTGACCGTTCGCATAGTAATATTTCACAGTACCCTGCTCCTTGCCTTCGCCATTGTAATTGGATTCGTATTCGAGAACACCATTCTTGTGGAAGCGTTTCAAGTTGCCTTTATACTTGTTTTTGGTGAACTCACCTTCTTCGCGCACCTTACCATCTGGCCAAAATTTCACGTATGGACCACTAGGGCGATTGTTTTCGTAAGTTCCCTTCAACTTTGGTGTCGACCCATCGTTGTGGTATTTTACCCATTCACCCTCTTTTCTATCATCAATGTACGAGCCTTCCTCTACCTTTCCTTCGGCAGGATATCCTTCTTCAGGTCTATCTTTCCCAAAATATACCCATTTACCCTGCTTTTTCCCGTCAACTTTTTGGTTGATTCCTCCTTGATCTCCAATATCTAGAGTAAAGGCTGAAACTGAGCCACTGATGAAAACGATGCAGACGTACGCTAAGATTTTTCTTATTGTCATAACAAGTTGTTTCAAAGTTTTCGGAGAAAAACAGTTCTATCAAATCTAGTTCAGAAACGAATATACGAAGACATTCGTTAACTTCAAACATAAATATACATAAATTCGTCGAAATCCGGCATTTTATCGATGAAAAGTACGTCACAACGATCTATCTCAGCACTCAATTCAAGTATATGATTTTATGTTAACAAATGAACGTCTACGTTTTCGAGCATCACCTTCACGAGATCGGGTAGTTTATAAATTTCCTTCCAGCCCCAATCTTCCCGAGCCTCAGAGTCGTCAATTGATCCAGGCCACGAATCGGCAATAGCTTGTCGGAAATCGGGTTGATATGAAATGTGGAATGTGGGAATGTGCTTTTCAATTTCTCGCGCGATTTCTGCTGGGGTGAAGTCGCAGCCACTCAAATTGTACGATGATCGAATCTTAATTTGCTCGATTGGTGCTTCCATCAACTCAATCGTTGCACGGATGGCATCTTCCATAAACATCATGGGTAGACGTGTATCTTTTTCGAGGAAACATGTGAAGTGATTCCCTAATTTCGCTTGATAAAAAATATCAACCGCATAATCGGTTGTTCCTCCACCCGGGAGACTCGTATATGAGATCAAGCCAGGATAACGAATACTTCGTACGTCAACACCGTGTTTTTGATGGTAATACTCACACCATCTTTCGCCCGCTTGCTTTGAAATTCCGTACACCGTCGTGGGCTCCATGGTGGTTCTTTGAGGTGTATCTTTTCTAGGCGTCGTTGGGCCAAAAACAGCAATTGAACTTGGCCAAAATATTTTTTTGATGTATCCTTCTTTCGCCAAATCCAAAATGGTGAATAACCCCTCCATATTGAGTCTCCATGCAAAATCAGGATTTTTTTCTGCGGTTGCAGACAAAAGCGCTGCCAAAAGGTACACTTCTGTAATCTTTTCGTTAATTATGAAGGAGCGCACTTTGTCCCGATCCAAGGCATCTAATTCTACATATTGGCTGCCTTTCAGCCCTAACGGACATTCACTTTTCACATCGGCTGCAATTACGTTTTCGGTTCCCAGCTTATCGCCAAGTCGCATCACCAATTCTGTTCCTATTTGCCCACCTGCTCCGATAACCAACACCTTTCTCATAAACTCGTGCCTTTAGATTCACAAATAGAGGGATTATTTAATGAAAATCCTATCTTGAGTAGTACTTTTTTTGCCGAACTATAGATTCCTGATACCCGTCATTTTTATTGCGTTCGTGGAATATGTATATTTGTATTAAATCAGTGAACAATGTGGTTGGAACTTAATTTATTTCTTACATTTCTTATCAAACGTAATCCAGAATGAATCCTATGGTTTTACGGAAGAATTGAGAAATAAATTAAACGAAATATAGATATGCCATTTTACCATAAATTAGGGGTTATCCCACCGAAAAGACACACTGTTTTCCGCAAGGAGAATGGCGATTTGCATCAAGAACAATTGTTTGGCACTATTGGATTCGACGGAATGTCGTCCTTGCTTTACCATTTGTATCCTCCAACAGAAGTTACGAAGTTTGAGGGAAGCCTTGACATCAATCCAGAAATTGCGCTCGAAAAGCAACTTCAGCAACGAAGTTTGGCTGGCTATCAAGTCGAACCAAAAGACGATTACCTCGAAAGTCGCGTGCCCGTATTGGTGAACAGCGATTGTCACATCGTTCTTGCCGCTCCCAAAAAATCCTTGCGCGACTATTTTTATAAGAATGCTGATTGCGACGAAGTGATTTTTATTCACGAAGGATCAGGAACCTTGCGCACGCAGCTTGGAAACATCGAATTTGCCTACGGCGATTATTTGGTTGTTCCACGCGGCATGATTTATCAAATTGACTTCAACACAGAGAAAAACCGACTATTTATTGTAGAATCGTTTCATCCGATCTATACCCCAAAACGCTACCGCAATTATTTCGGTCAGCTCTTGGAGCATTCACCTTTCTGCGAACGTGATATTCGTCCTCCATCCAAGTTGGAAACCCATGACGAAAAGGGCGAGTTTCGTGTGAAAATCAAAAAAGAAGGTGTTTTGTACTCCTATATTTACGCATCTCATCCATTCGATGTAGTTGGTTGGGATGGATACAATTTCCCTTACGCCTTCTCCATTCACGAATTTGAACCAATTACTGGACGCGTGCACCAACCGCCGCCTGTTCACCAAACCTTCGAAACAGGCGCATTTGTAATTTGTTCGTTTGTGCCGCGCATGTACGATTATCATCCAGATTCAATTCCAGCACCTTATAACCACAGCAACATCGACTCAGACGAAGTTCTCTACTACGTAGACGGCGATTTTATGAGCAGAAACAATGTGGAGCGCGGACAGATAACCTTGCACCCAGGTGGCATTCCACACGGGCCACATCCAGGAGCTTACGAGCGCAGTATTGGTAAAACAGAAACAAAAGAATTAGCGGTAATGGTGGATACATTCAAGCCCTTAAAATTGACAAAACAAGCATTAGAAATTGAATCGGAAGACTACTATAAATCTTGGATTCACTAAAAAAATAATTATGGCAAAGGACAAACAAAACGTAGATTACGGATTAGAAAAAATATTTGCAGGGGCACAAGATTTCCTTCCGCTTTTGGGAACAGATTACGTGGAATTTTATGTAGGAAATGCGAAGCAAGCAGCTCATTTCTACAAAACAGCATTTGGATTTCAATCCTTCGCATACCGTGGACTAGAAACGGGTTCAAAAGATTCTGTTTCATACGTGCTCACTCAAGATAAAATCAAACTCATTCTCACCAGCCCATTAACTTCAAAATCACCGATCAACGATCACATTGTGAAACACGGTGACGGAGTGAAAGTGGTTGCTTTATGGGTGGAAGATGCGCGCAGTGCTTACGAAGAAACGACCAAACGTGGTGCAAAATCGTACATGGAACCAACGGTAGAGAAAGACGAGTTTGGAGAGGTGGTTCGCTCGGGAATTTATACCTACGGCGAAACAGTTCACATTTTTGTGGAACGAAAAAACTACACGGGAACCTTTCTTCCCGGATTTAAAGCTTGGGAATCAGATTACAATCCAGAGCCAGTTGGTTTGAAATACATCGACCACATGGTTGGAAATGTGGGTTGGAATGAAATGAACGTTTGGGTGAAATGGTACGAGGACGTGATGGGATTCGAAAACTTCCTTTCGTTTGACGACAAGCAGATTACAACCGAATATTCAGCATTGATGAGTAAAGTGATGAGTAACGGAAACGGGCGCATCAAATTTCCAATCAATGAACCAGCGAAAGGAAAAAAGAAATCGCAAATTGAGGAATACCTCGATTTTTATGAAGGTCCAGGGGTGCAACACATTGCTGTAGCAACCAACGACATCATTGCCACTGTTACTGACCTGCGCAAACGCGGAATTGAGTTTTTGAGTACTCCCCCAGTAGAATATTACACCAATGTTCCAAAGCGATTGTTGGAACATAATCATGAATTGAGAGAGGATATCGACGCGCTGATGGCCCTTGGAATTATGATCGACGCCGACGAAGAAGGGTATTTATTGCAAATTTTCACAAAGCCCATCGAAGACAGACCGACTTTATTCTTCGAGATTATTCAACGAATGGGCGCACGTGGATTTGGAGCAGGAAATTTCAAGGCACTTTTTGAGGCGATTGAACGCGAGCAAGAAAAGAGAGGGACATTGTAGAAGTAGATTTTTGGATTTTTGGAGCGCATTGCGCTTGGATTATTGGATTCGCTCTATGCATTCTAACCTAATTATCTGAAATCCAGTAACCCACCCTGACAACAGGAAATCCTTAGGTGTCTTCTCTTTTTTGTGCAGCTGAGATCAAAACAAGGAGTTTTTGGCAAACGGATTGACGCTTTTTTTCGTTCCATGGTAAATGGCTTACCATTTGCTCTTGTTTGATGATGAAAAACTCGTTAAGTTTGCGCTGTGAGATATTTTAAACTCATCCTGATTTTCTGCTGCCTTGGATTTTTCACAACTGCCCAACAAGTTCCGCAATACAGTCAATTTCTCCAAAATCAATACATGGTGAATCCAGCTGCGACAGGCGTTTACGATTTTATGAATGTGACTGCTGGCGGTCGCTTGCAATGGGCTGGATTAGAGAACGCACCCAAAACGAGTTACCTCTATTTTTCCGCTCCAGCGAGTAAATACAGAAACGCATCCATGAAACGCACCTACGGTGTTATTCGAAAAGGTAACAAACGTGTGAAACACCCAACTTTGCGTTATAGATCTTTGGTTCATGCATTTGGCGGAAGTTTTGTCGCTGATCAATACGGACCTTTCCGACAGTTGAAAATGATGGGGACATACGCCCTTCATCTCGCGATTTCGCGCGATTACAATTTATCTTTTGGAACTGGGCTTGGGATTTCGAACCGTTCATTTTTACCCGAGCGAGCTCAAGTTCTGAGCGTTTTAACGAATAATGGTGTGTTCGACCAAACGTATGATACCTATGCTGCCAACCAAGGCGCCCAAAACACGATGGAACTCGAAGCGGGAATGTATTTCCATGGAAACGAGGCTTTTTTCGGTGTTTCGATGAGTCAGTTGACCAAGGATTTTGTGCAGTTCGGCAACCGCGATTTCAATTTTGATCCGCGGATGCATTTATTCGTGACAGGTGGTTTTGAATTTCAAGTGAACCAGGATTTGGCTATTACACCTGCGTTTTTGGTGAAATATGTTCGCCCAGCGCCTGTTTCGTTTGAGGTGATGTGCCAAGCCGAATTCCAACAACGTTACTGGTTTGCCTTGTCGTACAGACACAAGGACGCCGTGATTGCCAACCTCGGAATGTACGTTTCGGATAAGTTTAAAATTGGTTACTCGTTTGATTTGCCGATTACTCCGATTAGAAGATACAGCGCTGGCAGTCATGAGTTGGTGTTGACCTTGATGTTGGGGCGGGATGAATCTCGTGCTCGTTTTTAATGCTATGATACTGATCTCTGTCTGGTCCAACCGAATTTGCTTTTGTAACATTCTTGTTAACGATCGTCACGATTCCATTACTTTTTGTGATTCATTTTGTGGCATTGGGATTTTACGTTCATTTCAAGAGAAAGAGATTCCAGAAATCACTTAATGTATTCACATTCTTTTATTGCTTGATTGCGGCATTCTCGCTCTTCAGCAGTTCTCTTCCAATGGATTTGGTCCACTGCTCTACATTAGTTTTGGGATTTGTGTGTATTCCGCTTTTATATTACTGTTTCTTTCGGAACGCACGCGAGAAGCAGGTACTCGGAAATAAACCTAGGTGATTTTGTGTTGATTAAAATTTAACATACGAATGTCGCGCTAGGGCGCAATGCGTTAGCTTGGCGTGATGGATTGCCACGTGACACGTGCTGGCGGCGGCGAACCTGGAAGCCCGCTAACTGCGCTGTGATAAAGGCGAGCCATGAGACAACTACAGCATGGAGACCGTTAAAGCGCCCAGAAAAAGAGATGGGTTTTTGGATCACTAGATTTTTGGATCACTGGATCGTTGGATTAGTTGGATTCGATTTGTAGAGGCGAATCCAATAATCCAACCTAATTAAACTTAATCGCCTTCACCGGATTAATTCGTGCGATGACCATGCTCGGAATTATGAGTGCGCTCAAGCAAACAACTAACGTTCCGATGTTGAGTAACAACCAATGCCATACGTTGATTTCGATAGGGACTTGACTTAAATAATAGACTTCGGGATCGAGTGGAATGAGTCCAAGGTATTTCTGTGCGAGACAAAGCGCCAAGCCGATTACGTTGCCCCACAGCATTCCGCGCCCGATGAGGAAACCCGCTTGAATGAGGAAAATTTTACGAATGCTCCAGTTCGTTGCTCCCATGGCTTTCATCATGCCGATAAAATTGGAGCGAATGAGAATTAGAACAAGCAATGCCGAGCCCATGTTGATGATGCCGATGAGGATCATGAGCACGAGAATGATGATGACATTGAGGTCCAAAAAGCCGAGCCACACGAAGATATCTGGTTCATTTTCAATGATGCTGGTTGCTTTTAGTACTTCACCGTTGGGCATGAGAATGCGTTCGACGCGTTTTTTTGTTCGTGCAAGCACTTCGTCGAGTTCGCCCCAATTGTACACCATGATTTCAAATCCGCTGACGTAGTTTTGAGAACTTCCTTTGCCGTCGGTTGTTTCGATGATAAGGCGTTTTGTTCCGTCACTGACCTCAAATTTTGTCCCGTTTTCGTTCAGGTATTTTTTTTCGATTGTGCCTTCCTTATTCACCGAAAAATAGCAGCGGAGTTCACCCCCTTTTTCGACTGTAATTTTCATGTAGGCCGTGTCGGGGATGGTTGATTCTGCGAGATCTTCACGCGTTGACGACCAGAAATCGCTCACAATGAGTCGGATGGTGGTGTCTTTGTGAGGACAAATTTGAAACCCAACGTATGAATCGAAACCCTTTCCCCAATCGTAGCGGTAGTTGTTGTTTCCACCGGACACATTTGCTTGAACGACGAGTTGCCCTTCGATGGTGGTGTCCGCAATTTCGATGGACGCTTTGATTCCCCAATCGTTGAGCTCTTGCACGGAGCTTAAACTTCCCAAAACGATTTGTTTGTCGAATTCTTCGAGACCCGTTTCGTAGATTCCAACGATTTTAAACTTTCGTTTGACCGGTTGGTTCTTCACGAAAAATGCACTCACGTTGTCTCCGATTGTGTAATTGAGGTCGGCGGCTAATTTTCTCGAAATCACCAATTGATTAGCGCACGAATCTTGCGAAAAGTCAGGAATTTTTCCTTTGAGTAAATAATTTTTGAAGAAGCCCCAATCGTAATCGTTGGCAATTCCCTTGATGACCGCTCCATGTACTTGATATTGCGTTTCGGTGGTGTCTTTTCCGTTTGACAATTTATAGGAAATCTCGCGCTCCTCCGACTGCAGCAAAACAGGCTTGTAGCCTACGACAGCAATCGATTTAATTCCAGGATCTTTTTTGAGATCGGCTAAAAATGCTTGACTTCGTTGGATGGGATCACTTTCGTAGATGGAATTTTCGCTCGCCTCCATGATGAAGATGTGTGATCCGAATCCGCTCACTTTTTGGCGCACTTCTTGCTGAAAGCCAGTTACAACAGCGATGGTAATCAAATTGACGATTACAGCTAGCGCAATACTAATGACGGAGATGCGGACGATAGGTTTAGAAACTTTCTTACCTTGGACGACACTCTTGAGCGTTTTTTTTGATATGAAATATTCGAATGCCAATATTCTGGGAACTTTTCGACTAAAGTACACAAAGGTTTTGTGCCTGAAAAGCATTTTTATTTTTTTGATTTCCGCATGCGGTTACAGCACTTCACCGCAAACGATTGATCGGGAACCACAGCCAAGGGAAGATCAGCTCATCATACCTAGCGAAGTGTACGTTGGAGCGGAGCAAACAGCCCAATACTTACCTTCACTGAAGGACAAGAAAGTGGGAATCATCGGGAATCAATCTTCGCTGATCGGAAAAACACATTTGGTGGATTCTTTGCTGAGTTTGAAGGTTGATGTGATCAAAGTATTTTCTCCCGAGCACGGATTTCGAGGAGATGCCGACGCAGGCGAACACGTTTCGAGCGAAAAAGACCAAAAAACGGGATTGCCGATTGTTTCCTTGTACGGTAATAACAAAAAACCAACGCAAGCGCAACTAAAAGGACTCGATGTAGTTGTTTTCGATATTCAAGACGTTGGCGTTCGATTTTACACGTACATTTCGACTTTGCACTATGTGATGGAAGCGTGCGCTGAAGCGAATATTCCAATGATTGTACTCGACCGACCGAATCCAAATGCACACTATGTGGACGGACCTATCCTCGATCCAAAATTCACTTCGTTTGTGGGTATGCATCCCGTTCCGATTGTTTACGGAATGACGATTGGCGAATATGGAAAGATGATTAATGGAGAAAAGTGGTTGGAGAAAAATTTGAACTGCGATTTGACCGTTATTCCATGCCAAAACTATACGCACGACACGCAGTATTCCTTGCCAGTTCCACCCTCACCTAATTTACGTTCGGATGTTTCGATACAGCTGTATCCGAGTTTGTGCATTCTTGAAGCGACAACTGTTTCTGTGGGACGAGGGACGGACGGACCATTTGAGATCTACGGTCACCCCGATTTCCCGAAGACCAATTTCGAGTTCACTCCAAAACCGGGGCCTGGTTCGAAAGATCCGAAGTACGACGGCAAAAAATGCAACGGATATAATCTCAACGATTCCTCGCATGCGCGCGCGACGCAGTTGGATTTGCGTTTTTTAGTCAACTCAAGTCAACTTCTGAAAGGAAAGACATTTGTCGATCGGCCGGATATGTTTAAGTTGTTGTCGGGAAATGATGTGTTGATTGAGCAATTGAAAGATGGAAAATCGGAGGAAGCGATTCGCGCAAGTTGGCAAGACGGTTTAACCGAATTTATTGCAATTCGAGTGAAGTATTTGGTGTATGAGTAGCTTTTAACGCTTCACCTTCGCCGCACCTTCCAATACCTTCATCTTCATCTCCTCCATGTACTTCAACATACGCTCCAACAATTCTGGATTCGATGATGCAATGATCTTTGCTGCCAAAATCCCTGCGTTTTTAGCCCCGTCGAGAGCAACCGTTGCAACTGGAATTCCGCCTGGCATTTGGAGAATCGACAAAATGCTGTCCCAACCATCAATCGAATTGCTCGATTTTATCGGAACGCCAATCACTGGAAGTGGTGTCATAGATGCTGTCATTCCTGGCAAATGTGCCGCGCCGCCCGCTCCAGCGATGATCACCTTCAATCCACGTTTGTGAGCATTGGTCGCATAGTCGAACATTTTTTCGGGTGTGCGGTGTGCTGAAACGATGTCCAGTTCGTAGGCTACTCCCAACTCATCCAACATGTCTGCGGCTTGTTGCATAATCGGTAAATCCGATGTGCTGCCCATGATAATTCCAACTTGTACCATCTTCTTACGCTTTGAACAAAGGTAATGAATCTGCGCGATCGACCGTTTCGTGGTCTTCGATATTTGTTATCCCCCAGTTTTTCAACTCCTCTTCGCTCCATAATTCTGGGAAGAAAATTCGGCGTTGGTAGCGCGGATGCATGTATTTCTGCCATTCGGAGCCACCTGTTGCTTCGGCAGCTTTACCACTACTGATCAAATATTTACTCGCTGCGTTGAGGTGATTCATCACCCATTTCACATTGATGGTATGGTCGTAATGACGCATCGCGTTCACGAGGGCGACGTTTTGTTGATCTTCTTTTGGGAGCGTTTTGAACTTCGTCCACAAGTTAATGGGGCTGTATTCCTTCATAAAGGCGATAAATTCCTCCGTATATTTTTCTTCAAAATTCGAGAGTAACGCGTTTTTCTTACCTGTTTTGTAGTCGATTCCTGCGGCTTGCCAATAGAGATTTTCCATTGCATATTCGTAGGGTGTATCTCGATCGATGGTTTTACGCACTCGGTAATCGATTAGATTAATTAACTCCGTTGATGCGAATTCGACTTTGCGATATTGCGCACTTTGGAATCCACTTGCTGGTGTGAGCGTATCCCGAAATTTCATGTACTGATCGACGTCCATTCCGTCGCCCATGATGGTAAACGAGTTGGAAAGCATGTCGAAATAACGACTGACGCGTGAGAGGTGTTTGGTGAACTTATCGGTGGTGATGGCATCGTTGTGCGATACTTGCTCGATCTCCCACAAGATCATTTTAAACAATAACTCGTTGATTTGATGGTACATAATAAACACCATTTCATCTGGAAGCTGTGTGCGTTGGATTTGCAATCCGAGTAGTGCATCCACTTGAATGTAATCCCAATAGGTGATCGGTTCAGCGTGCAGTAATCCCGACAAATGCGTGTCTGGATTTTGGCCCATTGCCTCGTATTTGGCAACAATTGCTTCAATGAGTTCTTTTCTCTCCATTATAATGTGTTCAGTTGGCCAAATTTACGGAATCATATCCGAGCAAAAGATGATTTTGATCAGTTTATACTCCCAAGGATTCCTTCAAGGGACCATAAGCCGTGCGAATAATTGGAATCCGTTTCCCATTTTTCAATATAGCACGGTAACTATTTTTCTCAAATGGTTAGATCCCTGCCAGTTCACTCAAATTGAGCACAAACGAACGATGAATCCGAATAAATTGAGGCTGATCCAAGGTTTTCTCGTAATAACTCAATGTTTTCTTCTTCAAATGCGTTTTTTTGGTCGTGTGAATTTTAACGTAATCGTCATATGCTTCGAAGTTGTTGAAAGAAATGAGAAATTGATATTCTGACTGGGCGGTTTTTGATTTAATAACGCTTGCTGACAGATAACAGGCGACTTTGTTGATATATACAATCTTGGGATAGTGCTTGAACTGTCCCCTTTTTAAATCAGAAAAGAGCCAACTTGCCTTGACAATGCGATTGTTTCGGGGTATTCTTACATCGAAATTTTCTCGAATGCGAATGTGGTAAGCAATTTCATTGGTGTTGAGA
>CALFOS010000228.1 GCA_937919725.1 uncultured Fluviicola sp.
CCCACAGCACGAATAGTTATTATAAATCCTTTAGACAATTAAATCCGATTCTCAATAATGAAATAACAGAAGGATACAGAATTAACAGAAAGTTTGTGTCCGTTCTTCAATTGAGAAAAAAAGCATATGTATCAAACGAAGTAATAGAAATTGATAAACGTGATGAAAAATTACCTTTTTAAGGGTGCCCTAATCGTAGATATAAAACTTTTTAAAGAAAAGACAAAATCTATTCAAAAATTATAAAACATCTAATTATCAGCATGAAAGAGGGGTTTAATCAACATTATTTTGTGTCACATTTGTGTATTAGTATGTCAAACCCTTATAAACACTATATAGTTACATTCTGTATTGGGAAGTAATTTTTTGGCTGCCTATCGCCCTTCGAGCTCTAGTTGGTTCGCACCAGCTACTCCGCTTCGGTTTCGCGGTGCATCCCAAGGTCGCAAGCAATCCCCGTACTGCGTAACACGGCTGCATCACCAAGCTATCGCCCTACGCGCGGGCAGAATTTGACCGCAATTAGCCTTCTTCAGTACACTATCCTCAGACTCCAAAACAGTCAGCATCTCGTCGCGTGCCACTTCTTAACAAAAAGTGTTTTTTTTAATCAAATCCGCCTCCAAACTTTGCTATACCACGATAAAGCCATATTTTTGCTGGATGACGATGACTATCAAACGACTTCTGTTCTTGGCTGCGCTTGTGGCAAGTAGCGCTAGTTTTGCACAACAAACATACGTGCCAGATGATATATTCGAAGCTTACCTCGAAGCAAATGGTATGGGCAACGGTGTTCCAAATGACGATTACGTCACGACCGCAAACATCAGCGGAGTTGGAACGTTGGTCGTTTGGGGATATGGAATCAATGACCTAACAGGCATTCAAGATTTTACAGCACTCAGCACATTGTACTGTTTTAACAACAACCTAACTACCTTGAACTTGTCGGGCAATCCGAACCTAAACGATCTGCGCTGCTACGGGAATTCTATTACCTCCCTCAACGTGTCGAACAACCCCAACCTCACGACTTTTTTCTGTTACAATAACATGATGACCTCACTAACAGGTCTTTCAAACACTAATGTAAACGACCTTCGTTGTAGTGGGAATTTACTGACCGCTTTGGACGTGACTGGACTTCCAGCCCTGTTCAAACTTTTTTGTCAAAACAATCAGTTGACAAGCTTGAATGTTGCAATGAATCCAGCACTGAGCGACCTTCGCTGTAACAACAACTCAATTTCATCCTTGAACTTGGCCTCTAATCCTGCGGTGGCGGTGTTGTTCTGTCAGTACAATCAATTGACAACGCTCAACTTGGGCACACTCTCAGGAATTACGTATTTACATTGCTTTGAAAACCAATTGACGAGCCTCAACGTTTCTACCCACACTGGGCTAACAGACCTTTGGTGCTACGGAAATCAACTTAGCCTCTTGGATGTTTCTCAAAACAGTACACTAACGAATTTGAACGCATCCAACAACCAACTGAATTGCCTTGTGGCCAACAACGGCCAGGACCTTATTCTCGACATTACGATAAACCCAGGACTTTCATGCGTGAGTGTGACCTACCCGCCATATGCCTATGCGAATGCTCAGTACGATGCTGGCGTGAATTTCCAAGTGCAATGTGGCGGTCCGATCAATAATGACGTTAACCAGAGTGGTGTTGTCCTCACAGCGCAACTTGGTGGTGCAAGCTACCAATGGCTAGATTGTGAATCGAATTACGCGCCCATCGCAGGAGCAACGTTTCAAGACTATACTGCTGATTCTACAGGTTTTTATGCAGTACAACTCACGTATTCCGATTGTTTTGGATCGCAGGTAGATACTTCAACCTGTCACTACATCGACTGCATTTCGGGTATAGACAACGACGTGACGCAAAACGGATTGACCCTTACCGCAGTGATGAACAATGCGAGCTACCAATGGCTTGACTGTGATAACAATTATACTGTTATTCCAGGAGCAACTAATCAAGTGTTCAATGCTCCGGGCGAGGGACATTATGCCGTGCGCATTACCTTCTCGAACCTCTGCGAAACAATCGAAAGAGACACTTCCTCTTGTCACTTAACGGAAATCGTTGGCTTAGATGAATTGAACTCAAATGGTGCCGATCTTGTCAAAATTGTTGACTTGCTCGGTCGCGAAACACCTTTTGTTCCGAACAAAGCATTGATTTACATGTATTCGGATGGGACAATTCAACGCGTTTTCAAGTTAGAGCAATAAGAACAAGTTAGAGCGTCTTTCATTTTTAGAATTCATGTATTGAGAAGAGTACTCATTATTGGAAAAGTATGGCCAGAACCGAGTTCCTCGGCCGCAGGAACTCGCATGATGCAGCTCATTCATCATTTCATTGACAATCATGATGCTCTAACATTTGTTTCTTCTGCAAATGAATCAGTGTTTCAGGAGGACCTGTCAAAATGGAACATTACCTGCTCATTTGTCCAATTGAATGATAGCTCCTTCAACGATTTCATTGAAAAATTGAACCCACAGATTGTGATTTTTGATCGTTTTATGACAGAAGAACAATTTGGGTGGCGGGTGATGGATTCCTGTCCAAATGCCATTCGAATCCTGAACACAGAAGATTTACACTTTTTACGGGAAGCTAGATACAAAGCTCTTAAGCAAAAGGTGTCAATGCTTGAGCAGAACGAAATAGCCGCTGTTCGTTCCGACCTTCAGCTTCGTGAACTTGCTTCCATTTATCGCTCTGACATGTCATTAATGGTTTCCGATTTTGAAGCTACACTGCTGCAAGAATTGTTTCAAATTCCATCGGAAAAAATAGTTCACTTGCCACTTTATGCGACGGACAAGATAGATTCTCTGCCTCCATTCGAGCGGAGAGATGGCTTTGTCTTCATCGGTAATTTTTGGCATGAACCAAATTGGGACGCAGTACGGTATTTAAAATCTACGATTTGGCCGGCCATTCGTAAGAAAGTACCACACGGGAAACTTAGTATTTATGGATCTTATTGTAGTGAAAAAGTATATCAGCTTTCCAATGAGAAAGAAGGGTTTTTAGTAAAGGGAAGAGCTTCAGACGCATTCGATGTAGTATCTAAAGCTAAGGTAAGTATAGTCCCGCTTCGTTTTGGTGCTGGAATTAAAGGAAAATTAATCGAATCAATGGTGTGCGGAACTCCGTCTGTGACAACGTCAATTGGAGCCGAAGGTATGACCAATTCTGATGAGAATTGGGGTGGTTTTATTGCTTCTGATCCAGAAGAATTTGCAGAGAAAGCAGCACAACTTTATGTCGATCAACACGAATGGGAAATGGCCCAAGAACGTGGATTTGAGCTCATTCAACAACGTTTCACAAAAGAACAATTCACCAGAAAGCTCAACCATTCGCTCGAGGCACTAGTTGACCTCGAGGCACATAGGAATAAATCGGTGGTGAGTTTAATCCTTCAAAAAGAAGCCCATCAAGCCTCAAGATACATGTCTATTTGGATAGAAGAAAAAAAACGAAATGGTCACGGAGGGTCGTGATCTGTGGATTTTTGGAGCGCAAAGGTCTTGATGCTGTCGCATCGGCTTGTTTGGATTATTGGATTTACTTTTTGCACCCGAGCTTCGCCCGAAGTGAGAACAAATCCAATAATCCAACAATCCAAAAGTCTAGCTGTCCCCGATATCTTCCAACCACTCCAAATCTCCCAAATCCGCCGAACTCTTCTATTATTAGTTAGCAACATCCACCTCCCGGCTCACACGTACTTCCATCCGCAGAAACCTGAAGCGGTTCAACTCCTTCCAAAGCTTCCAAGAAAGCCTCCGTTGGCTGTGCACCACTAATTCCGTACTTATTGTTGATGATGAAAAACGGAACTCCAGAAACGCCCAACTGCTCATAGTGAGCAATTTCAGATTTAACGGCGTACGCAATATCGTCGTTGGTAATAATCGAATCTACCTTTTCGGCACTCCACCCAAATTCAGCTAGAATAGCATGAAGCACTTCAGCACGATTTAATTCAACCGTTTCTTCGAAATAAGCATGCAAAAAACGCTCTTTCAACTCCGTTTTAAACCCTTCTTCTCCTGCAATGTGAAGCAATTGATGCAAAGGAAGTGTGTTGACCGCAAGCCAGTTTTTCCCGAAATCAAAAGCTATTCCAACTTCTTTCCCAACCTCCGTTAAATGGTCGGTCATAGCTTTCGTTTTGTCTATACTCCCAAACTTGTTGATGAGGTAGGTGTCTCGATCCAAACCACTTGCAGGGATTGTTGGGTCGAGTTGATACGGGTGCCATTGAACTTCAATTGGGACGCCTTTCCATTGTTTGAGAGCAGCCTCAAAACGTCGCTTTCCAACAAAGCACCATGGGCAGGCAACGTCCGAAACGATATCAACAGTAATGATTTCTTTGGTCATTTTTTGGTCATTTTTGAGTGATAAAGAACACTAGTTCTCCATCCCCTTTTCCTTAAAGTCTACGATTTGCTCTATTCCTTTGATGTGAATATCGCGCTGCGGAAACGGAATTGCCAAGCCATTCTCCGAAAGGCGTTTGTAAACATCTCTGCGTAAATTCGATTTTACAGCCTCGATTCTAAAGGTGTTTGGCGACCAAAAAAGCATATGAAACTGTAGTGAGGAATCTCCAAATCCAACAAAATGTACAAGAGGCTTGGGCGATTTCGAGATCTGGTCGTTCGCATCCATGGAGGCTTCCAAACATTCGAATACTTTGTCTACATCCGAGCCATACGCAACACCAACTTCAACAGTGAATCGTACTTGCTCGCTCCCGTGCGACCAATTGACCACTTTTTCAGAGAGAAATTTGGAGTTGGGAACAATAATCATCACATCGTCGCGTGTTTTTAGTTCGCAGCTGCGGAGGTTGATTTCCATCACTTTCCCGATTACGCCGTCTACTTCTATCACATCGCCAATTTTTAGCGCTCCTTCAAAAAGGAGAAACAAGCCTGAAACGAGGTCCGTGAAAATGTGTTGAAGTCCGAGGCCCAAACCAACCAATAAGGCGGTAGAACCGAGCATCACCGTGGTAATATTGATTCCCAAAACCGTCAAACTTATAATGATGCTGAAGAACCAAATGAAGTACTTCGTAAGTAGAAAAATGGTTGTTTGCCGCTTCATGCTGATTTTATCGGCGATGAAATTTGGCTTGGTGATCATCTTACGAAGGAGTTTGATAATTAACCAAGTACCGCCAATGATCAGGCAGGCAAAGACGAATTTATCCAGGTGGAATGAAATCCCTTCTACGATGTCAACTTTCTTGTTTAAAATGTCTCCGAGTGCCATGGGGTAAAGTTAGATCAATTTATCTAGATAAAGTCAACAAAACAGGAAGCCTAAGGGAGCCGTCAATAAAAAAAGGGAGGACAAATTAAATTGCCCTCCCTTTTAGCTAAAAACCATGTTTCTTAATTACAAAACTCTTTGTACGCTTCCGAAAGATTGTCAGCAATCATTTGTGCTGTTCCTCCCTCGATATGGTGTCTTTCTAAGAAATGAACCAACTTCCCGTCCTTGAACAAGGCAATAGAGGGCGATGACGGAGGGTAAGGAAGAAAATACTTGCGTGCTTGGTTGGTAGCATCGCTATCAACTCCTGCGAAAACGGTTCCTAATGCTGTAGGTTTTGCCGCGTTCTGCAGCGATAATTTTACTCCCGGGCGCATGTTTCCAGCTGCACATCCGCAAACGGAATTTACAACCAACAACAAGGTTCCTTCGGTATTTTTTATAATTTCATCAACGTCTGACGGTGCCGACAACTGCGTAAATCCTACGCTTGTCAAATCTTCCTTCATCGGTTGAACTAATTCTGGTGGATACATAATCTGTGTTATTTAATTTCTACAAAGGTACGAATTATCTGCCTAGGTAGAAACGTTCGACACGCACTTCTGGATCCAATTTTTGATCTATTAACAGATGCAGCACAAACTCCCTCGAAAGCAGCGGTGCGAGCATGTATCCTTTCGCGCCCATGCCATTAAAAATGGTGTAGTTTGGGTGATTTGGATGCCGACCAAGAATCGGTCTGCGGTCGCGAATGGTCGGCCGAACGCCAGCTTCGTGATCTAGAACAATCACGTTTTCAGGTGTTAAGTGGGACAGGTTTTCGAGAATCTCCTTTTTTCCATCTTCGGAGGTCTCAGCTTTAGGTGTTTCCCACACGTATGTCGAACCAATTTTGAATTGCTTATTTCCGAGCGGTAGCACAAAACATTTTCGGTTCAAGGATTCGTCTTCCGGAAGATTTTCGGACGAAATAGTGAGCGTTTCTCCCTTGGTTGGATTAATCGGCAAATCGCCAAACCACGGATTGCTCAAATTGTGATAACCTTCGCAAAAAACGAGTGTGTCGTACTTGATTCCTTTGTAACATGTTTCGTCGAGCTGCGGATAATCAACTGTTTCAAATAAGATTGATCCGCGTTCCGAAATCCACTTTTTGGCACTTTCCAAAAATGGACGAGCATCCACCGTAAACGCATTTTTAACCCGACCCGACCCAAATAAGTTGATTGCTTTCGCATACTGTGTGTCTTCCTCAGAAATGGGAAACATGTAGTTCTCAAACTCTGAGTTTGATTGTTTATCGAGCCAGAAATCGCCTTCTTGTTCGTGCGAAAACAATCTTCGAATCACCACTTCTGAAAAGAAGGAAGCGCTTGTTTCGAGTTCCAATTTTGTGTAAAAATCGATCAAATATGGTAAAAACTCATCTACGCGCCAACTTTTGGTCATTCTGCGAAACACGAGTGGATTAATCATGCCAGCCGCAATCACTGAACTTTCGTTTTTGCCATCGTCCACGAGTGTGACGTCGATACCTTCGCGAAGCAATTGAATTGCCACGCAAACGCCAGACAAACCTGCGCCAACGATTAAGAATTTTTTAGGGTCGGACATCTGACAAAGGTAGTGTGAATTTCCTGCGAATGGGCAACTAGTTCTTCTTCACGCTCGCCGCGCCCGATTTATCCATGCGCGAGATCGTTGGGTCGCCCTTGTAGTTGAACAAACTCGCACCCGACAACTTCGCGTTAAGCGATGAAACCCCAGTGATGTAGGCACTGCTCGCGCCAGAAAGGTCGGCATTCAACTTACCGATTTTGAAACCGAAGTCTTTTAGTTGACTTGCGCCGCTCATTTCTATATCAGCCACATCAGCCATTCCCACCAAGATTGTACTCGCCGCACCACTCATTTCTATGTCCGCTTTGGTGACGTCCATTTCACGCTTGAAGGCAGCTGCACCAGAAGAATTTAGACTAAAATTACCTGTGCTCAGCTTGTTGTTTAACGTAACCGAAACGGCTCCAGAAAGATGGAAATGATTGAGTTGTGCTGTTGAAATGTGGATTTTTATCGGCTCCTTGCAGCTCACTTTCGCCGTGTCTATAAATTTCACGTGCAAGGTGCCAGATTTTACATTCGGTTCGATGTAATCGTGCAAATTTGAAGGCGCTTCCACCGTGATTTTTTCAGTAGGTGAGTACGTGACATCCACAACAAAAGCGCTATTCAAAGTCAGTTTTGTAAAATCGTCCACGGCGTGAGATTTTAAGGTAAAGTCATCAGAGCCTTGAACAGTTTTAATGAAGCCAGGCAAGGCCATCACAATTGCAACTCCGGTAAGCGCAAAAAGTGAGAAAATGAGCAGTAAATTTTTCATAGGCTTGATTCGAATTGTTCCAGGAGTATACGAAAGTTCCAAAAATGGAAGAATAAATCAAGTAATTGCCAGCGTAACAACACTTATTTTAACAGTTGGGTGTTTTTCGAGGATCGCTTTGGCAATTACCTCGATCGTTGAACCCGTGGTGATGACATCATCCACCAGGGCAATGTGCGCATATTGTTTGATGCTGTCCTTCACTAAAAACGTCGTTTGAATGGAACTCCATCGCTCGAAACGCGATTTTTTCGTCTGCGATTCACCATGTCGAACCCGCAGCACAGATTTTAGGTCCATCTTCAAGGTCAAGCCATCCGACAAGCCCTTCGCAATGGCATCACTTTGGTTGTATCCGCGAATAAATTCTTTTTTCGGGTGAAGGGGGACAGGAATGAGCACATTAAGATCCCCAAAGCTCGGGTTCATCAGAAGGCGCTTCGCCATTTCTTTCCCGAAATAATTTCCAACGGCCTGATTGTTCTTGTATTTGAGTTGAAATAATATTTTTTGTGCCGTTTTTTCCTTTTCGAAGAAAAAGTGGGCGTAGGTGTGGTGGATATGAACGCGCCCCCAAAAAACTTTATCCATCATCGTGGCCTCATCGCTTAAGTGAAAGTTTGTTTCAGTGAAGTTTGTGGTACACAAAGAGCAAATAGAATCCTCATTCCGCAATAATTCACCTTCGCACGCGATGCATTTTTGTGGAAATATCAGGTGACTAAAATCACGCAGGATACCGAGATTGTGAGTGATAGCAAAGGGTCTCATTTTTTCGTGCAAATTAGTGTTGGCTCTATGAACATTTCAATGTTTAAAATAACAAAATTTTTGCCTTGACATACGGTCGAAATACCGTTAATTTTATAGAACGCACCTGTAGCCGTTGGATTAGAAGGACTTAAGATGAATAACTTAAATTTATCGACCAATGTTAAATTTATGTCTGTGAATATCTTTGAATTCGATGTTGATAAAACAGTGATTAGTTGATCTCAAAGGGCCTCGGTGTATGAATGTTGATAAAGTTAAGGAATTGTGAATTTTTTTAGTTGCTAAAGGGCAGATTTTTGACAACTTTTGTATTCCCCTGTGGAAGGAACTCACCGACCTTAATATTCGGTTTTTAAAGTAGGGAAAAAATCAAGCTTTACGAAGAAAAAAATCAAAAAATACGCGTTTTTTGACAGGAATTCGCATCGCTAAAAAATTGAAAAGAATGGCACAAGTAGAACCAATTTTGGAAGCAAACAACAACCGCTTTGTTTTGTTTCCAATCCAACATGACGACATCTGGTCGTTTTACAAAAAGGCAGAAGCAAGTTTTTGGACGGCTGAAGAAATTGATCTTCAATCTGATTTGATTGATTGGGAAAATAAGCTGAATGACAACGAGCGCCACTTTGTCAAACACGTATTGGCGTTCTTTGCGGCGTCTGACGGCATCGTAAACGAAAACTTGGCCGAAAACTTTTTATCGGAAGTACAATACACCGAAGCGAAATTCTTCTACGGATTTCAAATTGCAATGGAAAATGTGCACTCCGAAACGTATTCTTTGTTGATCGATACCTACATCAAAGACAGCAAAGAGAAAGATCATTTGTTCAACGCGATTGATACGCTCGAATGCGTGCGCAAGAAAGCAGATTGGGCACTTCGTTGGATCGATGAAGGATCGTTTGCTGAGCGCTTGGTGGCTTTCGCTGCAGTGGAAGGAATTTTCTTCTCTGGCTCGTTTTGCTCGATCTTCTGGTTGAAGAAACGGGGATTGATGCCAGGATTGGCGTTCTCGAATGAATTGATTTCTCGGGATGAAGGGTTGCATTGCGATTTTGCTTGCTTACTCTACAATAAGTACGTTGTCAATAAGTTATCCAAAGATGAAATCAAATCGATCATCATGGATGCCGTGGAGATCGAGAAAGAATTTATCCTCGAAGCACTTCCAGTAAAATTGATTGGAATGAACAGCGATTTGATGTCGCAATACATCGAGTTTGTTGCCGATCGTTTGCTTCAAGAGCTTGGAAACCCGAAAGAATTCGATGTTTCAAATCCATTCGACTTCATGGAGATGATCTCGATTCAAGGAAAAACAAACTTCTTCGAAAAACGCGTTGGTGAATACCAAAAGGCAGGCGTGTTGAACAACGATGGAGCTCAAAACTTTAGTCTCGACGAAGACTTTTAAAATATAATCCTGTTAACAGGAATAGATTGACTAAGAACTAATTAGATTATCAGAACCAAAAAAAAATATCGCGCCCATGTATGTTGTAAAAAGAGACGGAAGAAAAGAAGCAGTAAAATTTGATAAAATCACGGCGCGCATAGCTAAGATGTGTTATGGACTTGATCCATTGGTGTCGCCTGAGGCTGTTGCCATGAAGGTGATCGAGGGTTTGTTTGATGGAGTAACAACTACTCAATTGGATAACCTAGCAGCTGAAGTTGCAGCAGCGAAGACCATCGATCACCCAGATTACGCCTTGCTTGCATCGCGCATTGCAGTATCAAACTTGCATAAGGAGACTACGAAAACATGGTCAGATGTGGTTTCTGACATGTATAACTACATCGATCCGAAAACAGGCGAAAATGCTTCGCTGATTGCAGACGATGTATACGAAATTATTCAAGCGAATAAAGAGCGTTTGGATTCGAGCATTATTTACGATCGTGACTTCCGCTACGATTACTTTGGATTCAAAACACTGACGCGTTCGTACTTGATGAAACTGGAAGGCGAAATAGTTGAGCGCCCACAACACATGTTGATGCGCGTATCTGTCGGAATCCATAAAACGGATATCGACGCTGCGATTAAAACGTACAACTTGATGTCTGAAGGTTGGTTTACACATGCTACACCAACATTATTTAACTCAGGAACACCAAAACCACAAATGTCGTCTTGCTTCTTGTTAACGATGAAGGAAGACAGCATCGAAGGAATTTACGACACCTTGAAATCGTGCGCGCAAATTTCGCAATCGGCGGGAGGAATTGGTTTGTCTATTCACAACATTCGTGCAACTGGATCATACATCAAAGGAACGAACGGTGAATCAAACGGAATTGTCCCAATGCTTCGAGTGTTCAACGACACGGCGCGTTACGTAGATCAAGGTGGAGGAAAACGAAAAGGTTCTTTCGCTATTTACATCGAGCCTTGGCATGCAGACGTATTCGATTTCTTGGACTTGAAAAAGAACCACGGAAAAGAAGAGCAACGTGCTAGAGATTTATTTTTCGCTTTGTGGGTCCCTGATTTGTTCATGAAACGGGTGAAAGAAAACGGCGATTGGACCTTGATGTGCCCACACGAATGTCCAGGCCTTTCGGATACGCACAGCGCGGAATTCGAAGCCTTGTACACAAAGTACGAAACAGAAGGAAAAGGAAGAAAAACAATCAAAGCGCAAGACTTGTGGTTCAAAATTTTGGAATCGCAAATTGAGACAGGAACGCCATACATGTTGTACAAAGATGCCGCAAACGCGAAATCGAACCAACAAAACTTGGGAACGATCAAATCGTCGAACTTGTGCACAGAAATCATTGAGTACACGGCTCCAGATGAGGTGGCAGTGTGTAACTTGGCTTCTTTGGCTTTACCGAAATACGTCAATGACGACAAAACATTCGATCATCAAAAGTTATTCGAGGTAACGTACCAAGCGACATTGAACTTGAACAAAATCATCGATGGTAACTTCTACCCAGTAGAAGAAGCGCGCAATTCAAACATGCGTCACCGTCCGATTGGTCTTGGTGTGCAAGGATTGGCAGACACTTTCATCATGATGGGTTACCCCTTCGAGTCGGAAGAAGCGCGTGCCTTGAACAGAGAGATTTTTGAAACGATTTACTACGCATCGATGACAGCATCCAAAGATGTTGCGAAAGCGGAAGGGCCATACCAATCATTCGCTGGATCTCCTGTGTCAAAAGGAATTTTCCAATTCGATATGTGGGGTGTTACTCCAACAAATCGTTGGGAATGGGGTGTGTTGAAAGAAGAAGTGAAGGAACACGGAGTGCGCAATTCATTGTTACTCGCGCCAATGCCAACAGCTTCTACGGCGCAAATTCTTGGAAACAACGAATGCTTCGAGCCGTACACATCAAATGTGTATACGCGACGCGTGTTGTCGGGTGAGTTCATCGTAGTAAACAAGCATTTATTGAAAGATTTGGTGCGTGAAGGATTGTGGACCAAAGACATGCGCGCTAAAATTATGACGGCGAACGGATCTGTTCAAAACATCAATGAAGTACCACAAAACTTAAAAGATCTTTACAAAACAGCGTGGGAAATTTCGCAAAAAGCGATCATCGAGCTTGCTGCTGATCGCGGAGCATACATCTGTCAATCACAATCCTTGAACATCTTCATGGAAAACGCAAACTTCGGGAAACTGACGTCGATGCACTTCTATGGATGGGAAAAAGGACTGAAAACAGGCATGTACTACTTGCGAACAAAAGCAGCAACAGACGCGATCAAGTTCACGGTCGATAAAAATGCAATGGAAGAGCCAACGGCTAAATCCATGGAAGAAGCGGAGCAAGAAGTTGCGTGTTCGTTGGATGATCCGGACGACTGCGATTCTTGTGGGAGCTAAACAAGAACATACAACAACAACACTGTCAGTCAGCGGACTGACAGCAGCGCAAGCTAAATAATCCTGTATTTACAGAGAAGTGCCATTCGAAGTAATACGTACAAAAAGACCCGTTAGTCTCCCGATAGTATTCAGGAGACTAACGGGTGTTTTTTTTGTCGAGTTTGATTGATTTTAGCGGTTTTCTGAGGAAGGTGGGCGTTACCCGACGCTTTCTAAAAGTCGTTTCCCCTGTTTTTAAATCAATTTTGGAGATCGAAAGGTCAGGGTCGGGCTGTTCGTTCCAATCTTTTGTGAAGAACAAAAGGATTTCCACTATCATCCCTAACGCTTCCGTCAGTCGGCTGACTAACGGCGTAAGGTCTTCAAAAGTTGCACTTCCTCTTCTAACGCGTAGTGTTTCAAATAGTGAGCCCAGACTCCTTTGTGCCATTTGCGAACTTATCCCCGGGTGGTAGTCCGTTGGCTGACGAATAGAGACCGCTTGCCATACCAACAGAAGATACCGATATCAACTAATAACAGGCAGATTTGGGCTGGCTTGTGCGCCCCAAAAAGAATATATCAAAACGTAAACAGCAATCCATTATTGATCGAAAATGTGCTTTGACGTACACCGGTTGGTGGATTGAAATCGAAGAAATAGTTTACCGAAGTGGTGAACGCAAGTTGTTTGGTGATGTTGAACTGAATGAGCGACTGGTTGGTGAGACGGTAGTCTGCTACGTGCCGAAAAAGTGGTTGATAATACGTTGTGGAGGTGAATCCGCCCTTGTTTTTTGGAAATTTGATGGACACCACGAAGTAATTCGACATCCGAAAATCTTTGTTGATGGTTTACTGAAGGTCTTGGATTTGCTCGTATTCGTAGAAGGATGAAATGGCCAAATAGGTTCTGATCACCTCGCCGTGCGTAAGCTTGATTCGGGCTCCTGTTCCTACCAAATAACGGTATTTAAGGCTCAGTAACTCGTTGAACTGAAGTTGGGTGTAGACTTCCCACCGCACCCATTTGTTCAGTTTATAGTTGTACCGAAGGTGACCGAATCCAGCGTTGTTGATGGTCGTCTTGTTCGATTGTGCGAGGTCGTAATTGCCCAAAACGAGTAAAATGTGCTTCAGATTTTTGGTTTTCAGTTGTGTGCTAAGACTCGTTTTGAACACATTCAAGGAAATATCGTTGGTTTTTTGATAGTTAAAAGTGAGGTTGGCATTCCCTGCAAAGCGTACAGAATCGGTTTGCAAGTACTTGTGTATAAGAAGGCAAACAACATTGGCTACAAAACTGCCAAAAGACGATTCTCAATGGAAATTAGGGATTTAGCTATAGCTATGATTGTAGTGCATTGCGGTGGGGATCCAGGTCTCTATTTTAAGACATAAAAAATGGTCGGAATTTCTTCCGACCATGACTGGGGATTCGTCTCCTCTTTTTTGTTTACGATATACTTATGTGGCTTTTCGATATTGCGCACATAACATATAAGCATCAATGAACGTCAAATCTTCTTGACTTCGTTATGCTTACTTTAGAATTGCGACATTATTTGACACAAAAGTTAAGCTACATTTTTCATTTTGTTGAAATCCTCAAATTCTAGGATTGTAAGATTGCCCAAAGCCGAGTGTCTTCTGTTTCGGTTATACCATGTTTCAATCCATTCAAATATTGAAATGGCTGCGTTTTCTTTGCTTTCATAACGGGTTTGATAAACGAGTTCGGTTTTGATGGTCTTGAAAAAACTTTCGGCAACGGTATTATCCCAGTCCTTCAATTAGGCCTTAACTTAGTTTCTCGATAAACGTTTCATTTCCTGGGCATTGGCTGTAAAGTGAAAGGTTAAAATTAGGCAATGCCAATAACTGAATAACATTGCAGCAAGGCCATCGCTTTATCCAAAAACGGATTGTTTAGGGATTAGGTTTCGAAGAGTTTGAATCTGCGAAAAGAACGATAGCAGGAATAGAAATCGTTCATGTGAACAAGAAAATAAAATGATTAGTCAAGAAGAAACTATATTTGATTCATTCAGTTAATTGGCTGCATATAAAAATGAATAATTAACTATTCTTAGACTTCGATTTAATAGATGCTATAGAACCATACCACATGATCTATTGAGGTCTACACCAACATCTGAAACAAATCCGGTTTATCATTCAAGTATTCCCATTGAAATCGTAAGGCATCCATTCGTTTCATTATTGAATCAATTTTTTCATCTCCCCCGATTTCCAGACCAATCACCGCTGGTCCGCAGGTTCTATTATGTTTTTTGGAGTACTCGAAATGCGTGATATCATCCTTTGTCCCCATGACCTGGGTAATAAATTCTTTCAAAGCACCCGCTCGCTGAGGAAAACGAACGATGAAATAATGTTTTAAACCCGCGTACAAGAGCGCTCGTTCACGAATCTCTTCCATTCTGGTAATATCATTATTACTCCCGCTGATCAGACAAACGACGTTCTTTCCTTTTATTTCATCCTTAAATTGATCGAGTGCTGAGACCGTTAAAGCCCCAGCGGGTTCAACTACGATTGCATCCTTATTGTAAAGTTCAAGAATCGTTTCACATACTTTTCCCTCGTGCACTACGACCATGTCATCGAGATTGTTTTTACAGAATTCGAAATTTAAATCACCTACTTTTTGCACCGATGCCCCATCAATGAATTTATCGATTTGTGTCAGTTCTGTATTCTCACCATTCTTTATGGATGTGGACATGGATGGCGCTCCCATGGGCTCTACACCGATGATGCGTGTTTTTGGTGACAACAATTTAAACACACTTGAAACCCCAGAAGCCAATCCTCCTCCCCCAACGGGAAGAAATAAAAAATCGATTGGTTCAGTTGCTTGATCGAGCAATTCTAGTGCTATGGTCGCCTGACCTTCGATTACTTTAATGTCGTCGAAAGGATGAATGAACTGCATTTCGCGCTCCTCACAGTAGCTGATCGCCTCCTTGGAAGCATCATCAAAGGTATCGCCCACTAAAATTGTTTCTACCCATTTTCCACCGAACATTTTCACTTGTTCGATCTTTTGTTTGGGTGTTGGGGTCGGCATAAAAATGACACCTTTGATTTTCTTCAAAAAACAAGAATACGCAACACCTTGTGCATGATTTCCTGCACTCGCGCAAACAACACCATTCGCCAATTCCATTTCAGACAGAGACGCAATCTTGTTGTACGCGCCGCGGATTTTATAGGATCGAACTTGTTGTAAATCCTCTCGCTTAAAGAATATGGATGCTCCAAATTCATTCGATTTCTGAATATTTAGCATGAGCGGAGTCTTGGATGCCACAGTGAGTAAACGCGTTGCAGCTTTCTCAACATTTTCGATATTGAAGACTTCCATACTTAACGAGTTTTCATGTTTGTCATCGCTTCGCGTAATGAAGCTCCAACGGTTTCGATCGGATGATTGCGGATCGCTTTATTGACTGCGATAAGTTGAAGATTGTCGACCTCATTTGTACTTGAAAAAGGAGTGCCGATCACATTCAGATCAATTGTATCCATAAATTCATTCAACAACGGTCGGCACGCATGATCGAATAAATAGCACCCATATTCCGCCGTATCAGAAATGATTCGATTCATCTCGAATAGTTTTTTCCGAGCAATTGTGTTCGCTATCAAAGG
The DNA here is from genome assembly GCA_937919725.1 of uncultured Fluviicola sp. GTDB lineage: Bacteria > Bacteroidota > Bacteroidia > Flavobacteriales_D > Crocinitomicaceae > UBA4466. The sequence continues at coordinate 16,010 of CALFOS010000228.1, forward strand.
AGCTTCGTGTAATGATTCGTAGTAGGCCGATTCCGCTTTTATTCCTGAAGCAACCATTGTCTCATACGCTAGTTCAACTCCAGCTTTTGTAAATGCAACAAGTAAAGTACCGTGATCGAAAAATTCTTGATCCTTGATTTCAGTCGAAGTACACGTGGTATTCTCAAAATTTGTTTCTCCAGTTTGTCTTCTCCATTCCAGTAAGTTCAAATCATCATTCGCCCAATCCTTCATCATGTTTTCAGAAAACGCTCCAGACATGATATCGTCCATGTGTTTCTTAAAAAGCGGGTACATGATTTCTTTCAATTCTTCCGAAAGCCGAACTGCTTCGATTTTCGCCGGATTGGATAAGCGATCCATCATATTCGTCAAACCTCCATGCTTAAGTGCTTCCGTGATCGTTTCCCATCCATACTGAACCAATTTCACCGCGTAAGTTGAATCGATTCCTTTCTCCACCATTTTATCGAATGCGAGGATCGAAGCTGTTTGCAATACACCACACAAAATCGTTTGCTCTCCCATCAAGTCTGACTTAACCTCTGCAACGAATGATGAGTTTAACACACCTGCTCTATGTCCACCTGTTGCCGCTGCGTATGCTTTTGCTTGCTCAAAACCATTGCCATATGGATCATTTTCTGGGTGAACAGCGATCAATGTTGGAACACCAAATCCCCGTTTAAATTCTTCGCGTACTTCCGATCCTGGTGATTTGGGAGCTACCATGATAACGGTCAAATCTTCTCGGATTTTCATTCCTTCTTCTACGATGTTGAAGCCATGAGAGTACGACAATGTGGCTCCCTGTTTCATGAATGGAGATATAGCATTGACGACACTTGTGTGCTGCTTATCCGGGGTAAGATTGATCACTAGATCTGCATTTGGAATCATCTGTGAATAAGTTCCAACGGTGAAACCATTTTGTATCGCGTTCCGATATGAATCCCTTTTTTCAACAATAGCAGATTCTCGCAAGGAAAATGAGATATCTAATCCAGAATCACGCATGTTTAAACCTTGATTTAAACCTTGAGCTCCACATCCAACAATAACAATTTTCTTATCCAATAATGCGCTCACTCCATTTTGAAATTCGCTATTTTCTAAGAATTCGCACTTTCCTAATTGTTCGAGTTGTTCTCTTAGTGTTAAGGTATTAAAGTAATTTTCCATTTTAATTTTATTTAGTATGATTTTCCATCTCTTCCACGATGGACGTTAATGTTTTCATTGGTTTAGTAATGGCTATTCTTCCGGATCTGACAAACTCTAAAATTCCGAACGGTTCTAATTCATCGAATAAGGCTTGTGTTTCCTCCTTGTGTCCGGTTTTCTCCAAGACCGTGAAATTTGATTCCACTGAAAGTACACGAGCGTAATGCGCCCGAACAATTTTCTCCGCTTCTTTCCCCGCCACTAAAACATCCGTTGGAACTTTATACAGGGCGATTTCTTGATACACGATATCCTCGTCTAGATGGTAGACCGCCTTTATTATCTCAACCTGTTTCTCCAATTGAAGGACTGCTTTTTTAACTAAATCCTCTGTTTCAGTGATCACAATCGTGTATCGATGAACGTTCTCAACTTCGCTCTCAGAAGCTGCGATACTTTCGATGTTGATTTTCCTTCGTGTGAAAATGATGGTCACGCGGTTCAACAATCCTACTCTATCCTCTGTAAATACTGAAATGGTGTATCGATTTTTCATGTTTTCGTTCATTTAAGTCGTATTTCTGAGACCGAAGCCCCCGTTTCAATCATTGGAAAAACGTTATTTTCTTTACCTACCATTACCTCTAGAAAGTATGCTCCTTCATGACGAATCATTTCACCCACAGCAGAATTCAAATCTTCTCTACGTGTGACTTTTCTCGCTTCGATTCCGTATCCCTTAACAATCGTTTGAAAATCCGGATTAACCATTGTCGTCGACGCATAACGTTTTTCGAAAAACAGTTCTTGCCATTGCCGAACCATTCCTAAAAACTCATTGTTCAGCACGACTATTTTCACTGGAGTCTTGGTTTGAAAAATGGTTCCTAATTCTTGTATCGTCATCTGAAATCCCCCATCGCCGATCACTGCAATTACTTCCCTAAGCGGCTGCCCCATTTTAGCGCCAATTGCTGCAGGGAGACAGAATCCCATCGTTCCAAGTCCACCAGAGGTAATGAAAGATTTAGACTTTTTAAACTTGGCGTAACGACAACTAACCATCTGGTGTTGACCAACATCGGTTACGATGATTGCGTCTCCATTCGTCTTCTCATTGATCGCTTGAATTACCTCACCCATTGTAAGTTCATCCAATGATGGATTCAATTCTTCTCGAATCACCGTATCGTATTCCTCCGATTCTAGATTTCTGAAATCCTTCAACCACCCGCTATGATCTCTCAGTTGGATCACTTCCGTTAATTCAAGCAAGGCCTCCTTCGCATCGCCAAGAACGGCCACATCGGTTTTTACATTCTTATCGATTTCAGCAGGATCTATCTCGATATGGATAATTTTAGCCTGCTTGGCATAGCGAGAAAGATCTCCTGTTACACGATCATCGAAACGCATTCCTACGGCAATCAAAACATCGCACTCGTTGGTCAACTTATTCGGAGCATAATTACCATGCATTCCGAGCATTCCAACATTTAAATAATGATCAGAATCCAAGGCAGAAAGCCCCATTATAGTCCATGCCGACGGAATCCCACTTTTTTCGATGAATTGTTTGAATTCCTGCTCAGCATTCGATAAAATAACTCCCTGTCCGAATAAGACGAGTGGCTTTTTTGCTGAATTTATTAGTTGCGCTGCACTTCTAACTGCCGATAAATCGAGTTTGGGTTTGGGTTGATAGCTTCGCATTCCCTCGAACGGCTTGTACACATATTCCAACGAACCAAATTGAGCATCCTTCGTGATGTCTACGAGCACAGGTCCCGGCCTACCCGATCGAGCGATATAAAATGCTTTCGCAATTGCCGATGGTATTTCTTCTGCCCTTGTCACTTGAAAATTCCACTTTGTAATTGGCATAGAGATCCCGATCACATCCGTTTCTTGAAATGCGTCAGAACCTAAAAGATGACTGTGCACCTGCCCCGTGATACAAACCAGTGGGGTAGAATCTATCTGCGCATCCGCAATACCCGTGATTAAATTCGTTGCCCCAGGTCCTGACGTTGCTAAGCAAATCCCCACCTTTCCCGTGGCACGTGCATATCCTTGTGCAGCATGTACGGCACCCTGTTCGTGGCGCGTTAATATATGCGTGAGCTGATCCTCAACATCGTACAGAGCATCATAAACGGGCATTATTGCTCCCCCAGGATACCCAAACATGAGGTCTGATCCTTCATCAATTATTGCCTGAACTACTGCCTGAGCACCAGTTAATATCCGGTTTTCTTGTGTGAGCGCGACCTTTGTCTTGTTCACTACTACTTCTGTTCTCATAACTTAAAATTTATCCGTTACACATCCTTCGGATGCAGAAGAAACATTTCTAGCATATTTGCTTAATACACCTCGCTTGAATTTCAATTCCGGTGCTGTCCAAGCAGATCTTCTCTTTTCCATCTCCTCATCCGAAATATCTAAAGTGATCGAATTTAACGTGGCGTCGATTGATATTTGATCTCCATCTTTCACCAAAGCAATCGGACCTCCAACTTGGGCTTCAGGTGCAATATGACCGACCACGAAACCATGCGTTCCACCTGAAAATCGACCGTCAGTAATTAAAGCAACGTCGTTTCCTAATCCTGCTCCAATAATCGCTGCAGTCGGTTTTAGCATCTCTGGCATTCCTGGGCCTCCTTGTGGACCTTCGTATCGAATTACCACTACGTCACCAGCTATAACCTTACCATCACGGATACCGTCGTTCGCGTCGTACTCAGAATCGAAAACCTTTGCCCTACCTTGGAAGTTCAATCCTTCTTTCCCAGTAATTTTCGCTACTGCTCCTTCTGGAGATAGATTTCCTTTCAATATGCGCAAATGACCTGTTTCCTTGATTGGATTATTCACCGATTTGATGACATCTTGTCCATCGCTTAATCCCTTCACTTCAGCTAAATTTTCTGCTAGTGTTTTCCCTGTAACAGTCATACAATCTCCATACAGCAGTCCTTCCTGTAACAAATACTTCATCACAGCTGGTATTCCTCCGATGTCATGAACGTCTTCCATTAAGTACTTTCCACTTGGTTTTAGATCAGCCAAAAAAGGTGTTGTATCTGATATTCTTTGGAAATCATCCAAGGTGAATTGTATTTCTGCCGTGCTGGCTATCGCTAAAAAATGAAGAACCGCATTTGTCGAACCGCCCAACACCGTCACTAAACGAACGGCATTCTCGATGGATCTTTTCGTCACTATATCACTTGGTTTTATATCGCGTTCCAAGAGAAGTCGCATTGCCTCACCAGCGCGAACACTCTCGTCTTTTTTTGCATTCGACAAAGCAGGATTAGACGAGTTGAACGGCAGCGACATACCCAAGGCTTCAATCGCGGCAGCCATTGTGTTGGCTGTATACATTCCACCACAGGCACCAGCACCAGGGCAAGCTTTTTCAATCACATTTTGATATTCTTGTTGATCGATCTTTCCTGCGTTTTTCTGTCCCCACGCCTCAAATGCAGAAACGACATCCAACTTCTTTCCCTCATGACAACCGGATGCAATTGTTCCACCATACACGAGCACACTTGGTCTGTTCACTCGCAGCATCGCCATCAGTGCTCCGGGCATGTTCTTGTCGCATCCAACAACCGTTACGAGTCCATCGTAAGACATTGCTTCAACGACTGTTTCCATTGAATCAGCAATCACATCTCTAGAAGGTAAAGAGTAGCGCATACCAGGAGTACCCATTGATATTCCATCACTTACACCGATCGTGTTGAATATTAAGCCAACCAGATTCTCATTTAAGGTTCCCTCTTTGACTTTTTTTGCCAAATCGTTTAAATGCATATTGCACGGATTTCCCTCATATCCTGTGCTTGCGATCCCCACAAAAGGTTTTTCAAAATCATCCTTTGAGAGGCCTATTGCGTGGAGCATTGCTTGCGCTGCTGGCTGCGAATCGTCTTGTGTGACGCGGCAGCTATATTTGTTCAGTTTCATACTAGTTCGAAATTTTTGTATTCTTTTTTCTGGACTCGATTTAAATATGCTTTTGATAACGTGGCACCTAAAGTGTCCTCCCATTGGAGCTGAAATGAATTCCCGTCCAGACTTTCGATCCCAACTACTTCGGTCGCCGTTCCCGTGAAAAATGCACCATCTGCGGCATACACTTCTGTTGGAGTGAAGTACTTTTCCACTACTGTAATTCCGAGTTCATCGGCCAATTCAAAAACTGTTTGTCGTGTGATTCCGGCGAGAATATTGCCGAGCGGTGCAGTGTAAAGCACATCGTTTTTTTCATAGAAGAAATTTGCTCCAGGCCCTTCTGCTACATGCCCGTTCATGTCAAGAAGCAGTGCTTCATCGAACCCGTTTTGTTTGGCTTCGGTAGTTGCTAGAATTGAATTCGTGTAGTGTCCGGTGACCTTCGCTTCTACAAAACAAGATTTTGGGTTCGGGCGTTCAAACGAAGATGTCATCAACTTTAATTGCTTATCTCCTAAATACCTATCCCAACTCCAAGCGCAAAGTAGAACATGTACCTCGTTGGTTGGCTGTAGTGCCATGTTCTCTCCCAAATAAACGAGCGGACGGATGTAGGCATTTTGTAAATCATTTCGCTCTAACAACTCATAACTCAATACAATTAGCTCTTCAGTCGAGTACGCTAAATTGATGTGCATCTTTTCAGCCGAATAATGAAGGCGTTCGAAGTGTTCTTTAGCCTTAAAAATCATTGCTCCATCTTCCGTTTCATAGGAGCGGACTCCTTCAAATACACCTGCCCCATAATGAAGTGTTTGTGAGAATAAACTGGTAGAAGCACTTTCTGCTTTTACCCATTTACCATCCAAAAAGATGGTTGTTTTGTCGTTGTAATACATGTTATTTGTTTTTATTTAAATTCAAAAAAAAGCCCTTCTCGATGTGAGAAGGGCTTAACGATTATATATACTATCGTCCCAGTCTCACCCCGATGGAGTAGAAATAATAATGACTGCGGTAATAATTGTGTTTCCTACGTGTTGCATTCTAAAAAAAATTAATAAAAAAAAGCCATCCTAATGGATGGCTGTAAATTATATGTTTACATATACCACCTAGTGCCCGTAGCTAATTGCTACGGCCATAATAATTGATGGGATAATATTCATGTTTCTCATTTCGGGGCAAATATAGGTTAAGTTTTTGAGTAAATCCAAATCTTGATGAAATAAATTTGGAATCATTTTACAAGATATCAGTCAAGAGCTTCTTCCATTGCCTTTTAAATTTACCAATTTACAGAAGGCTAGTAAAATTGACCCTTGAAAAATTACCCATTCTGGGTGAATTAAAGAGGCATTTATCAACAATAAAGTGTGAGTTTGCCCTTTAGAACAACTCGGGATTATTTTATTTTGAGGTGCTGGGTGTAGTAAATTTGAATTTTTCCTACATTAGGAATCTTGGAAAAGCAAAGTAATGACCAAAATTCGATACAAGCTCATTTGTGCAGCTTGTTAGTCCCTGAA
>CALFOS010000229.1 GCA_937919725.1 uncultured Fluviicola sp.
CGTGGCGGAATCAATATCGGATTCGGTTCTACAACTTCTAACGCTTACACGTTGAAAACAGGAACTACAACAGGTGAATTGGTAATAGATTCTAGAAAAGTTTCTGGTAGTCAAATCATGTTGACTGGAGGTATGGAATGGCGTAAAGGATCTACGCGTTTGCAAGGATTCTACGGAGCTGAGCTTGGTCTTGGATTCGGTGGTGGTAACAAAACTGAGTACACTTACGGTAACTCGTATGATGTAGCTGGTGGTGTTTCTTCACAAACTCACGCTGTTGACGGATCTACTGATATCGTCAGCGTAAACAACAAAGGTGGTATCATGTTCGGATTGAGAGGATTCATTGGAGCTGAGTACTTCGTATTGCCAAAATTGGCAATAGGTGGTGAGTTCGGATGGGGACTTGGAATGCAAACTACTGGTGAAGGAACGGTCACTGATACGCGTCTAAACGCTGGTGGAACTGCAACTGAGGAAGTAACTTCAGAAACGATCGCGAAAGGATCTGCGTTCGGTGTTGGAACAGATAACGGTGGTTTCTTCGGACCTTCTGGTTCATTGAAAATTACTTTCCACTTCTAATGAGTAGAAACAAATAACTTGAAAAGGGTGGTCATTTAGTGACCGCCCTTTTTTTATGTCTGAAAGTTTCGAAGATGTGAAATAATCGCTTTCTTTGTAAATATCGGAATGAGCGACAAAATTACCATAGCAATTGACGGATACTCATCGTGCGGAAAAAGCACGTTGGCTCGAGAACTTGCAAAAATATTGCACTATGTCTTCATCGACTCAGGAGCGATGTACCGCGGAGTTACCTTGTTTGCCTTGCGAAGTGGCTGCATAGCGAATCGTGAGTTGAACCGAGGAAAGTTGATTTCCAAATTGGGATCGATCGAATTGAAATTTGTCCTCAATCCCGAAACGAAATCACCCGAATTACTGTTGAACGGCGAAAATGTAGAATACGCCATTCGAACTCCAGAAATTTCTTCCTTCGTATCTGACGTTGCTGCCATCAAAGAAGTGCGTACAAAATTGGTCGCTGAACAGCAATTGATGGGTAAAAATGGTGGAATTGTGATGGATGGAAGAGACATTGGCTCGGTTGTGTTTCCAAGTGCTGAGTTAAAACTGTTTATCACCGCGGAAATAGATACACGCGTAGAACGACGCTTTCAAGAATTGATCTTCCGCGGTACACCAACTACAAAAGAAGAGGTACGCGAAAACTTGCTACGCAGAGACCATATTGATAGTACGCGAACAGAAAGTCCCCTGACTCAAACAGACGATGCCATTGTAATAGATAACACACATCTCTCAAAAATAGAACAACTCCAATTGGCGAATAAGTACGTTGAACGAGCAATTTCCGCACTAGCCTGAATATTTGATGTTATTTAATTAACATTAAATTACTTTTTTAAACATTTTATCACTATTTTTGCTCCTTCAATGACCTATTTATGAGCTCCATCAGTAAAATAACTGAAGACATTATCAATCGTAGTCCATTTCTTCGAGAAGCGATGACCGAGAACTTGATTAACATTTCTGCGCTCGCGCGAAAAATCAAGCCTGAAATCGAAAAAACGGCTGGAAAGGAAATCAAAGAAGGCGCGATCGTTATGGCGATCAAACGCATGACTCCTGGCGTATATCATAAGCTCAACGTAAAAATCAATAATATAATTGGAGGAATTGGCGACTTTTTAGTTCGAAGCGATCTGGTCGATTTCACTTACGAAAACTCCGAATCCACGCAAATTGCGCAAACACGCCTGATTCAGTTCTTGCAAGAAGACAAAGACTGCTTTTTCACACTTTGTAAAGGAATTACTGAAACAACTTACATACTGAATGCAAAATATTCGGCGGAGGTTCAACAACTTTTCGCAGATAATCATCTGAAATCGCACGGCGAGAATTTATCTTCCATCACGGTGAAATTGCCTCATGCGAACACAGAAACGTACGGTGTTTACTACTATATTTTGAAACATTTGGCTTGGGAAGGAATCAACATTGAGCAGGTAGTATCTACGGCGAATGAGTTCACTGCTATTGTGAATTCGGACAACATTGATGAGGCCTTTAAGATTTTAATGCAGTTGAGACGAAATACCTAGCTTATTTCTCCGGATTGAGGCACTGTTCGTCAGGCTTTGCTCCGCACAATCCGCATGAAGCGCCCTTTTCCGTCAGCATAGGATTATTACTCGCGCACGTACCAGCAAATTCTCCGCCTTTTTTGGCCCAGATTTTAATGGCAATTCCAGCGAATGCTAACCCCAACAATAAGATGCTTACTAAGATGACTACCATGACGTATACTTTTCACAAAGGTACGACTTCTGAGCGCTAAAAGTGTTAATTTTTATCAATTAATTCCCCTTCACCGTATCGGTTGTATTCCAAAAACGAAGGTGTACCGATGTACCAAATATCACCATTTGATGAAGTCTCCGCGCGAATTAAGGCATCATCTAGGTTGATTTTTAGGCGTTCAGAACTCTCCGAGATTACCGTAGCAGAGTCGATAATTTGAAAGTTGTACAAATCGCCAAAACCATTGCCGTACATCACAATCCGTAAATAGTTCGTTTTCCCACTTACATTAAAATTGCCCCAGCCAAGTCGCGAACCAAGGTAGAGCGATGTACATTTCAGATTCAAATTACACGTGCCAGCTCCTTCATCTACTACAAAAGTCAAGTACGGCAAATTCAGTTGATTTTTACACGAAAGCTCCTTTGTTCCTTTGAAGAGCACGTTGATGATATTGATCAAATGAATTTCAACTTCCACCTCGTGTTTGTACGAACGCAGAAAATTACATTTGTTTCCATTTTTGATAGAGAGCTTTTGATCGTCCACCGTTGCAGAAATGAGATTGATCAAATTCCCCCCCCCACGCACGATCACTTTTTCAACCGTATCTTGCACAAGAATGTACCGGACATTTGGATTGAGCTCCAGACTGTTAAACGGATCGAGTAGAAGTTCGAGCTCCGCATCTTCTCCCGCCGTTTTCGCGCACGTACGATCCTCCGATTTCTTACAGGCTAACAAAAAGAGGCTTATCGCGAAAAAAAGAATCAATTTCATCTTCCAAAACTATAACCAATTCCATATTCTACATAATCCGCCCGCGCCCAATGTGATTTCAGCACCAATCCCATGTTGATTCCATTTTTGAATACATACCGCAAGCCAACTCGGTGGTAGAAACGGTCAAGCGGGTGAAATTTGTCGCGCACATACACCCCCATCCCTAGCACAAAATGCAAGCGATCGAGCGGTAGAATAAATCCTGTAAATGCGCCAAGCTGAATAATATCGAGCTGTGTTTTCGGGACATTTGGATGAAATTGTAAATTTCCTTGCTTCGACATCACATCAAATGAAAGTTCGAGTCCTCCTTTCTGTTGTGGTCCAATAATTTTACGTGCAAATAAGCTGAGCACATACACGCCTGTTTTTTTTCCTCCAGTCGGAAAACTCGCCGAAACCGAGCCGATCCCCATCGCTCCGAACGAATATCTTTCCCTTCCAAGTCCAGATACAGCGCACGTATCGCTATGATTACTTTTCTGGATTCTACGTCCGTAGCCTATGCTCACGTAGGGCAAGTTCAAGCCCATATTCGGTACTTTCGAGGCGGCATTCGAAAAATGCGTCATATCCAATCCCACAATCGCCGAATTGTTTCCAAGTAAGAAACGACTTTCTACCCCGAGCACAATCATGGCATTCACGTGTGTTGAATTCGCATCGCTCAAAATATTCGTCTCCGAATCGTACACTTTGGTGCCGTAACCGAGTCCAGCGCCCATTTTGAATGAAAACGAATAGACTTTTTGCTTAATTATCGGGAAACTCATAAAGCTGTATGCTCCAAAATAATGTCCGAGCAATTCACGATTGCCCACCGAACCAAAAAATGTGGTAACGCCATACTGCGGCATTCGAAAGGAATGATGCCATTTTTTTTGACCTTTCCCTTGAATCAAATACGTCAGTTCACCTGCAAAAGCGTGCTCTGTAGGCAAATGGCCAATCATTCCACGGTGTGCAGCCAGAAAACCAGCTTTAAACTTTCCTTCTAGCCAAATCTCTTCACGACCAATTGATTGAGCCTCTGTAGAGAAACAATAGAGCGTAAGTAGGATGGCAAAAATGATTCGCATGAACGCAAAATTACAAAATCCATAGTAGATGTAAGATAAATTGTAATTTTGAATAAAAAAACATGGATGAGCGACTTGTTGCTTTTGAGCGATTATTGAATATAATGGATGATTTACGCGAAAAATGTCCGTGGGATCAAAAGCAAACCCTCGAATCGCTGCGCCATCTTACGATCGAAGAAACATACGAATTAGCGGATGCTATCACCAACAACGACCTGCAAGAACTGAAGGGAGAAATCGGCGATTTGTTTCTGCACATGGTTTTTTATTGTAAAATTGGTTCCGAGCAAAACGCGTTTGATGTAACCGATGTTTTGAACGGAATTTGTGATAAATTGATTCATCGACATCCTCATATTTACAGCGATGTAGAAGTTTCTGGCGAAGAGGAGGTGAAATCGAATTGGGAAAGACTGAAACTGAAGGAAGGAAAAAAAACCGTTTTGGGCGGAGTTCCAACATCACTCCCAGCCTTGGTGAAAGCCTATCGAATTCAGGAAAAAGCAAAAGGAATTGGCTTTGAATGGGAAAAACGCGCCGACGTGTGGAAAAAAGTGGAGGAAGAATTGAAGGAATTGAACGATGAAGTGGAAGCCGAAAATTTGTCCAAAGAAAAGATTGAGGACGAGTTCGGAGACGTGCTTTTTTCGCTCATCAATTACGCGAGATTCATCAAAATAAATCCTGAAGATGCACTATCGCGCTCCAATCAGAAGTTCATCGACCGATTCACATTGATGGAATCCTTACTCAGCGAAGAAGGTCACCCGATCGGAGAAACTGATTTGGAAACGATGGATCAATACTGGGAAAAGGCGAAACTCATTCAACGAACTTGAACCGATTGCTCAATTCTTGCTACCGTTTAATTGGTTTCTCCTATTTGTATATAGTATTAACCGACTTTATTGTATCTTCGTTGCACTCAAAACTACGCTTATTTTAGGCTTATGAAACTGTATATTACGCTGCTTCTCTCCATAGCATTCTCTACCATCGCTATATCTCAGGACTTTACAATTCGTGGATTCGTTTACGACGATAAAGGAGAACCTCTTCCTTTCGAAAAAGTTCGACTTCTTTCCACCGATAGCACGCTCATCGAAGGAGCTGATACGGGTGTAAACGGGTTGTACTCTTTCTCCAAATTGGCCGCAGGGAGCTATATCGTAAAAGTACAATCAGCAGAATACAAAGTCGAAACAATCAACGTGACAGTTTCCAGTTCGAAAGAAATTGCAGATGCAACCTTCAACTTAAAGAAAAAGGACTCGTTTATTGATTTCGAAGATATTATTGTGAGTGCTGACGACAAGCGAAAACGAAGTGAAATTCTTATTTCTGAAATCAAATTAGACAAAAAAGGACTCGAACGCATTCCGTCAATGGGAGCCGAGAACGATATCGTGGGTGCATTTAGCGTTACTCCTGGCGTTACAACAACGGGAGATCAAGGTGGTCAATTGTATGTGCGTGGTGGTACGCCAATTCAAAATAAAATTTTATTGGATGGAATGACGATTTACAGTCCCTTCCACTCTATCGGATTTTTCTCTGTTTTTGAAACGGAATTAATCCAAAACGCAACCATTCTCACAGGAGGATTCGATGCCCAGTACGGAGGACGAATTTCTTCAGTGATGGACATTACTTACCGTGACGGAAACCGTAAGCAGTTCGGAGGAAAAATTTCAGTATCTCCATTTATGGCAAAAGCCGTGTTGGAAGGCCCGATTGGAACACAAAAAACCGATGGAAAGCCTGCTGCTGGATCCTACATTTTTTCAGCGAAGCATAGCTTACTCGATTACACCTCGAAATCCTTGTACACACGAATCAACGACGGAAACGGAATGCCATTTACCTTCACTGATCTGTATGGAAAAGTGACCTTCAAAGGAGATGGCGGATCGAAATTTAGTGCATTCGGATTTCATAACAGAGACAGTGTAGATTACGGTATCGCCGATTTGGACTGGCAATCATCGGGAGGCGGAATCAACTTCTTGCTGGTGCCATCAAGCTCACCCATTATTATTAAAGGTCACGTGAATGGATCGAGCTACCAAACTAGCTTTTTGGAAGCGGGGTCCGTACCTCGAAGCAGTTCGATAGGCGGATTCGACCTTGGGTTTGATTTTACCTACTTCCTCGGAAATGAAGGAGAGTTGAATTACGGAATCAATATCGGAGGATTTAAAGTCGACTATGAAACCTACAACGAAGCCGGCAGGAGAATTTCCGACGATAACTGGTCCACGGAGATTGGTGCTTTCTTCAGCTATCGATTTGTGAGTACGCGCTGGGTCATCCAGCCAAGTGTTCGCTTCCAAGCCTATGCATCTCTAGGAACCATATCGCCTGAGCCGCGTTTGGGAGTGAAATATAACGCTACCGACAGGTTGCGATTCAAGATGTCTGGAGGTCGATTCTCTCAAAACTTTACATCCGCTTCATCTGACAAAGACATTGTGAATTTGTTCAACGGCTTGCTTTCGGCCCCGACAAATGTTCAAGAAACGTTTGTGACACAATATCAGAATGAAAAAAGTCCAAAGAATGGTTTGCAGTATGCGTGGCACGCTATCGCTGGGTTCGAATATGACATCACAAAACGGGTTGCTCTTAACGTGGAAGGATATTATAAGTACTTCTCGCAATTGAGTAACATCAACCAAAACAAAATTTACGAAGACATCGCACAATTTTCATACATCGACGATGTCTACAAGAAAGACTTTATCCTCGAAACTGGAGAATCGTATGGTATTGATTTTCTCGTGAAATATTCAGATGCACGCTTGTTCTTATGGGGAGTTTATTCCTTGGGTAAATCAACGCGTTGGGACGGATTTCAAACGTACTTCCCTGTGTTCGATCGACGACATAACGTCAACCTTGTGGGAACGTATTTATTCGGAAAGAAAAAAACATTGGAAGTTAGCATTCGTTGGAATCTCGGATCTGGTCTACCGTTCACACCAACCGCTGGATTCTACGAAGCCAATAACTTTGCAGGTGGGGTAACAACAGATTACACAACAACAAATCCATCCAATGTGTCAACAAACTTGGGAGCATTCAACAGCGAACGATTGCCATACTACCACCGATTGGACATTACGGTGAAAAAGAACTTTACCTTCAAAAATAAAACCATTCTTGAGGTGATTGGTTCGATCACGAACACATACGATCGAAGAAACATCTTCTACGTGAACCGAGTTACAGGACAAACAATTGATCAATTCCCAATTCTTCCAAGTTTGGGTGTGAGTTATAAGTTTTAAATAGGCCCTATAAAAGAAAAATTCCCTTGGCATTTATTTAGCCAAGGGATTTTTTTTACCCGATACATTCTCTCGCTACTTCATCCAATGACGAAGTGCTTTTTGTTGATGTATGTTTGCATCTTCCATCAATTTCAATCCGTAAGTATTATAGAAAAAGCGATTGACTTCAGGTAATTTAAACGACAACATACGACCTGCTCTTCGCACTGTCAGTGTTTTTGAATCTTCGTCAAAATACTTCAACCATTTATTGAGCTCTTTATCACAATGATATCCATTGATTGAAATGATTTCATCTTCCAGCATCAAGCCCGCCGTTTCGGCAGGTCCTCCAGGGAACATTGCCTTGATTGTGAATCCGTTTTCGGTTTGAAGTGCTTTAAAACCTAATTTTCCCTCGGAATAAACCGATGTAGGAGTATGAAGCAATTCAATTCCAAGGTATTCAAAACTATCGAATAAAATTGATTCATAAGGACGGTTTCCGTGAACGTACTCATCAAAAAACACTTGAAACGAGATTCCTGCAACACCTTCTAAGGTTGATTGATAATCTTCTGCACTCACGCCCTTACCTTGCAATGCGAAATTGAAGTACAGTTGTTTCATTACTTCGTCTAATCCGTATTTATCGCTAGTGGCTCTGCGGATCATCACATCGGTCACAAACGCGAGCAAACAGCCTTCGATATAGATAGAAACTTTGCGTCCAGGTGCGCCAGGAACGTATCCATCGAGCCAAGTATCGAACGAAGATTCGGCGACGGTAGCATGAAAACGCGCTGGATTGTCGAAATGACGTTGCAATTGTGTGGTCAATTCTTTGAAATAGTCATTGAGATCGAAGACTCCACTTTTCAGCAAAAACAAATCGCCTTGATAGGTCGTAACGCCTTCACAGATGTATCCCAATTTGGAATAATTTTCTTTCGTGAAATCGTAGGGTTGCATTTCGATGGGGCGAATCGCTTTCACGTTCCATGTGTGGTACAACTCGTGCGAACTTACTCCCAATAATTCAACATAGAACTCTTCAAAAACAGCGTAGGATGGCCCGAGTAGAATCACCGTAGATTTCTGATGCTCTACACCATGATATCCTTTATATGGAATGATTTGATTCAAAAAATGGTATTCCTTCACGGGAAATTCAGTGAATTTTTCTATTTGAGATCGTGTAAAAGCTTCGAAATCTTTCAACATGCGATCCCAATCAGGTTTCACCTCGCCGTTGAACCAAATATAAAAAGTTGTCCCTCCACATTCGTACGTGCGGTGCTGTAATCCTCCTGATGCGATGAAAGGTGTGTCGAAAAATTCTTCGGAGTTCTTCACTTTCCACTTCTCACCTATTTTTTCCATCGACGATGCCACTTCCCAAGCTGCTGGGATGTTGATGGTGATTTCCACTTCTTCGCCAAAGGTTTCTTCTGTAAAAACACAGCAATTCACAGGATTCACATAGAGTTGTGTGTCGTCCAAAAAGCTCGATCCAGCGTTGAGTTCATTCGCATAATAGTTGTACGTCACGCGAATCGCATCCGTATTCTCCGTGTTCACTTCCCAACGGTCTTTTGTTACTTTTTCGGCTGAAATAAGTTGATTATTGGCGTCAAACACTTTAAAATTGCGGACATTCTTTGCAAAATTCCCCAGTTCATATCTCCCCGGTCTCCAGCTTGGGAGTTGAAGAAATGTGATTGCACTTTTCGTAGAAAATGAAGCGGTTATTTGAATGTATTGCTGATTGGAATTTGCGCTATCGAATGTAAAATACACCATGTGAAATCGTTTTCAACAAAGTTAACATTCGATTTGTTTTGATGCGACACGAATTTTTGATTTTCGCGCTGAATTAGATCACCCCTATCTGCTTCAAGGCCAAAACTGCTCCCACACTTACCGAAATTCCTATCGTTACTTTCATGAAATCAGTGCCGATAATTCTCCATGCTTGTTTGGAATGTCCGAACTTGATTCGTCCGCGGAGTGCAATTTCTCGGCCTGCCAATATTCCAATAAACGCCCACGTGGTGCTCATAGGAACTTCGTTGACCGTCGTGAAAAAGAGCAAAACCCCTCCGTAGATGAAATCGACGAAAGTTGCCGAGCGAATGTTGGATGAATTAACCTTATTGCTCACTACTTTTTGGATCGCGCCGCCTTTGCTTTTTAGGATGTACGCTAAAATAACGAGCATGATGGCAAGTGAAATCAACATGGTCGTTAAATCGAGCTGCTTGGGCAGAAACACGTAGATATTCGCGAAATCTTGAATCAGCCATTGTGTCCACAAAAAGGCCGTAGAGAACCATTGCAGAATGCCCCAAAGTAGTTTATGCTTCACTTCGGGCTCCAATTCACCTTTCTTCGGTTTCTCGAACTTATACAAGGCGAAATAGTAAATCGCATATGCTGAAATGAAGGCTAAGCCGTAGCCACTGATCGATTTCATGAGCATTCCACCTAGTACAACGTCAGTAGAAAAAATACTCAAAATGAGGAACGTAGTACTCACAGGAAGTCCGAAGCGCGTAATGAAGATGAGTAGAATAGGTGGAATCAAATACCAAAGGGTCAAGTTTTCTGGCCGGTCGATTTTGTCGAGACGACCGTACGTTGCGTCGCCTCCGTTGATCATCCATCCTGTAAAAAGAACGATTGCGAGAATTCCTCCGATGTAGAGAAATAATTTCCACCAAGCCGCCTTCGAATTGGATTGAATAAAGGTGCCGAGAGTTTGGATGACGTCGTTGCCAATTACAGAAAACGCTGCCAAAATAAAACCGATGTATTCTATAATCATCGATGTATAGTATGAATGAGACAGATGTCTTACTCCCCTTTCAACACGATAAATCTAGTGCGATTGGAAGCGGTCAAATGTATCCATTCACTCAACTCACAGGTACATTTCAATGTTATGAATTTGTTAAATGATTGTGACGCCTAGATTTCCAGTTCCACGCACCATTCTACCCGTAATACTCTTCCTGCAGTTCAGAAATGCGCGCATCTTTCAAGTACTCGTCGTACGGCATCATTTTGTCAATCATGCCCGTTGGTGTAAGTTCAATGATGCGATTTGCCACCGTATTCACCAACTCCTGGTCATGCGATGTAAACATCAATGTCCCTTGGAATTCTTTCATTCCTGTGTTGAGTGCCGTAATCGACTCCAAATCCAGGTGATTCGTCGGTTCGTCCAAAATGAGCAAATTTGCTTTGGCCAACATCATTCTTGAGAGCATGCAGCGCACTTTTTCTCCTCCAGAAAGAACATTTGCTGTTTTCAAGGCTTCTTCGCCCGTAAACAACATACGTCCGAGGAACGTTCTCAAATAAACTTCTTCGCGTTCTTCATCTGTCTGGGCATATTGACGCAACCAATCGATCAATTTCAATTTATCTTCGAAAAAATGGTGATTCTCATTCGGCATGTACGCCGTTGAAATCGTAGTTCCGTAAGTGAAATCGCCCGAATCCGCTTTTTGATTTCCCGTTAACACTTCGAAGAATTTAGTGACAGCAATGGAATTTCGAGAAATGAATGCGATTCTGTCCCCTTTGTTCACCGTGAATGACACATCTTTGAAAAGAGTGCCGTCATCATTCGAGCCAGTCAGTCTGTCAACGCTTAAAATTTGATTTCCTGCGTCGCGTTCTTGGTGGAACGTAATTCCAGGGTATTTTCTACTTGACGCTTTAATTTCCTCTAAATCAAGGTTGTCTAGCATCTTACGACGGCTTGTGGCTTGCTTCGATTTCGACGCATTCGCCGAAAAACGAGCGATAAAGTCCATGAGTTCTTTCTTCTTCTCCTCGGCTTTCTTGTTCTTGTCGGAACGTTGGCGAAGCACCAATTGCGACGATTCGTACCAAAACGAGTAGTTTCCAGTGAACACATTGATTTTACTAAAGTCGATGTCGCACACATGCGTGCACACTGTATCGAGGAAGTGACGGTCATGCGATACAACGATCACTGTATTTTTAAAATCGAGTAAAAAATCTTCCAACCAACCAATCGTTTTCAAATCGAGATCATTCGTTGGCTCATCCAGGATCAACAAATCAGGATTTCCAAAAATGGCTTGTGCAAGCAATACGCGGACTTTCAAATCGTTGGAAAGCTCCTTCATTTTTTGGTAGTGCTTCGACTCGTCGATTCCCAAGTTGGAAAGTAAGCTGGCAGCATCTGTTTCTGCGTTCCATCCTTCTAAATCGGCAAATTCTCCTTCCAAGGTTGCCGTTCGCATTCCGTCCTCATCAGAAAAATCATGCTTTGCGTACAAGGCATCTTTCTCGGTCATGATTTCGAATAAACGCGTGTGTCCCATCAAAACAGTTGTCAAAACCTCCACTTCGTCGAACTCAAAGTGATCCTGCTTGAGAACCGCCATGCGTTTTCCTGGCTCCAAATGAACGTGACCCGTTGTAGGGTCTTGATCGCCCGTTAAAATTTTAAGGAATGTTGACTTTCCAGCACCATTTGCACCGATTACGCCGTAGCAGTTACCGTTGACAAATTTGGCATTTACGTCGTCAAACAAAATACGTTTTCCGAACTGTAGAGAAAGATTACTTACTGAAATCATTGTAAAGAAATTTGCCGCAAAGATACGGTTTTTCTATGATTTCAGAAGAAAGTGCCTGATTATTTGTTCGTTCAGGAGCGACTATTGCATCCAACGAACTGTTCTGGAATACAAAAAGATGAATAGACCAGCGAAAATTCCGTTAACAATTGGCAAACTGACGTGAATGTTTTCAGGTGAAAGATACAGGTACATTCCGCCCAGTGCTAGCAAGGAATAAACTATGTACAGATGAAAACCCAATTTGCGTCGACGGAGCATCAGAATCACACCGAACAAGCCGATGAAGTCCGTCACGAACATTATTCCTTTCGAGAAATAGAAATTATCATTCGTTTGAACGGTCATATTCTCCAATTTATCAAAGAAACTGACCATTCCATCCATTCCTTGTGCTCGAAATTCTGTTTTAGACTTAGCAAGTTCCACCCGCTGCTGTATAATCTCACTTTCGTTCAAGGGACCACTTGTTAGGCTGAACATATTTCCCAAAATCGCGATCCCAATGGAGATAAAGCTCAAAATGGCTAATACGAGCAATAACACGGGTCTTTTATCTTCTTTTTCTTGGTCCAATTCGTATGACATAAGGGATAATTAAGCTAATTAAAAATGATTCTTTACAAAGTCGATGCTAGCAGCAATGAGCGGGTGAAGGTACTCATCCTCTTTCAGAAATGGAACTTTTTTGCGGTATGCTTTGCGTAAAGCCTCCAAATTTGGAGACGATTTTTCAGATCTGAAATCCATCGCTTGGGCTGCGTTCAATAATTCAATTCCTTGGACGTTGTAGCAATTTTGCACCACTCGGTACAGTTTCGTTGCGGCATTTGCCCCCATGCTCACGTGATCTTCTTGTCCGTTGCTCGAATCGATTGTATCCACCGACGCAGGCATGCACAGTTGTTTGTTTTGACTCACGATAGACGCAGCGGTGTACTGTGGAATCATGAGTCCGGAGTTTAATCCAGGTTCTGCCACCAGAAACGCCGGCAATCCTCTCGTACCACTAATTAACTTGTAGACGCGTCGTTCGGAAATACTCGCTAATTCAGCTAATCCAATCGCCAAGAAATCCATGATGAGTGCGAGCGGTTGACCGTGGAAATTTCCTGCAGAAACCACATCATCTTCATCCGGGAACACCGTTGGATTGTCGGTAACAGCGTTGATTTCTCGTTCTACGATTGTCGCACAATGGTTAATCGTATCGAAAGAAGCCCCGTGAACTTGCGGAATACATCGGAACGAATACGGATCTTGGACATGTGCCTTTTCGCGGACACTCATTTCACTTCCAGCCAAAATTGCCTTAATGAATTTTGCTACAGCGATCTGGCCAACTTGATTCCGAATGCCATTTACATTGTCTTGAAATGGGTTCAAACGACCATCGTAGGCATCCAAAGAAAGCGCTCCAATAATGTTGAATTGCGCTGCTAATTTCTTGCCATTTTCAACCGCGTAGGAAGCGTAAGCACTCATGAACTGAGTTCCGTTGAGCAGCGCCAATCCTTCTTTCGAACGAAGTAGAATCGGTTCAAGATTGAATTTTTTGAGAAGATCATTTCCAGAAATGCGCTCACCATTCAGATCCACCTCACCTTCGCCCAAAAGTGGCAAAGAAAGATGCGCCAGCGGAGCCAAATCGCCCGAAGCACCCAAACTACCTTGTTGATAGATAACGGGGAGAATATTTTCGTTGTAAAAGAAAATTAAGCGGTTGATTGTTGCTAATTGAACTCCCGAATTCCCGTGCGACAAGCCCAAAACTTTGAGCAACAGCATTCGTTTTACAATCTCCGCAGGAACTTCTTCGCCTGTTCCGCACGCATGTGAGAGCACGAGATTACGCTGTAATTGTTCCAAATCGTTGGGTGAAATTGCCGTGTTGCAGAGCGAGCCAAATCCTGTATTGACGCCATAAATCAACTGGTCTGCACTTTTTACTTTCCCATCCAGGTAAGCACGACATTTTTGAACGTCTTCCTTAGGAATTTCGCCCAATTCTATTTTATTACCACTTGAAATTAGCGTTTCAAATTCGTCTAAGGTTAACCAACTATTATCAATTGTGTACATCTCGTTTTATTTCAATATGTGGATCAAACCTTGAACATTAACGGAAACTTGTTCACCAGAGTCCATGTTCTTCACTTTCATAAATCCTTCTTCTATTTCATCTTCCCCAACCAATGCTACATTTTTGACTCCCCGCGCATGTGCATATTTCATTTGCTTCTGCATTTTCGCTGCAGTTGGATACACTTCCGAAGAAATTCCTGCTGCTCGAAGTACCTTCACCGCTTTCAAACAGTACGATTGTTCCATCTCCCCAAAATTCACAAAGAGCACATCCAGACGATTATCGACCGTTTTTGGGAACAAATCGAGTTCTTCGAGCACGTCATAAATTCGATCGGCGCCGAAAGAAATTCCAACACCCGAAACGCCTGGCATTCCGAATACACCCGTGAGATCGTCGTAGCGTCCTCCACCACATATACTTCCGATATTCACATTATTCGCCTTCACCTCGAAAATTGCGCCTGTATAATAATTCAATCCCCGGGCGAGCGTGACATCAAATTCCAAATGATCGGGATTCATTCCGAGTTCATTCGCTTGATCGAGTACAAATTCCAGTTCCTTGATTCCTTTCAATCCTATCTCGCTTGATTTTAGATAGGTTTTCATTTGATCCAAACGCTGTTTTGTTGAGCCCGCAACCCCAAATAATGGCATGATTTTCTCGAGTGCCGAGTCCGAAATATCTTTAGATTTCAACTCTTTGATCACGCCTTGTACTCCAATTTTGTCCAATTTATCAATCGCAACGGTGATCGCGATAATTTTATCGGCTTCACCGCATACCTCAGCAATGCCAGAAAGAATTTTTCTGTTGTTGATTTTGATTGTGAAATCCGGAATATTTAAGTTCGATAGAACCTCATCAAATAACAGCACGAAATCCACTTCGTAGAGCAACGAATCGCTTCCTACAACATCGACATCGCACTGATAAAACTCTTGGTAACGTCCTTTTTGCGGACGATCCGCTCTCCAAACAGGCTGAATTTGATACCGTTTGAATGGAAAAGCCAACTCATTTTGATGTTGAACCACGAAACGCGCAAACGGAACTGTGAGATCGTAGCGCAATGCTTTTTCCGCTAAGGAATTCGAGAATCGCGCCAAATTTCCATCTTTCAATGCATCCACATCCGCTTTGAACATTTTATCCCCAGAATTCAAAATCTTGAAAATCAAGCGATCGCCTTCTTCGCCGTATTTACCCAGTAAAGTTGTGGACAACTCGAAGGAAGGCGTTTCTATTGGCGAAAAACCATAGGTCTCGAATGAACGACGGATCGTATCAAAAATATAAGTTCGTTTTGCGACTTCAGCCGGAAGAAAATCTCTCGTTCCTTTTGGGGTCGATGGTTTTTGCGCCATTTCGGTTTTGTTTGAGGACAAAGGTAATTATTTTGGATTGGTTGGATTATTGGATTACATTTTCATTCGAAGAAATGACTAAATCTAAGCGCATCGCGCTTCAACAATCCAACGCGAAGCGTCCAATAATCCAACTAACTATATACTACTTTTCCCCAACCACCTCAACACATTCGAGTACCAAATATTATCGGCTTCGGCTTGTGAGAGTATGTCTACTTCTACCGCGAAATCGATTACACGACCGGGGAATGAATTACGGACACCTTCCATTTCGCCGAGTGGATACGGATCATCGATTCCCGCAACGATTTGTCCAGCACCGACGCGTGTTTTTAACAATTGAAGAGTGTAAGAATCGTGAACGAGTGTGTCGAAGAATAAATTGGGGTGACCGAGCGAGCATCTTGGATCAACGCCACCTTCAAATAAATCAGGGCGACCGTCAAAACCTTGAAGTCGGCGGCCGTAGTTCGCTTGACCGAGCATGCAGCCATGCGCGAAGCAGGTCCGAACGTTCGGAAAACGGTTTGGAAAATCGCGGAGCGTGAAGAAATGAAGTGTATCAGCCGTTTGCGCCATCATCCAGACAAGGTGAAAACGCCAGAATTCGTCTTTGAGTTTTACCATTTTTTCACCATCATATGGGTGAATTTCTACGGCGAGTTTATAGTGGTTGGCGAGTTCGAAAATCGGCGCAACGTCCTCATCTGCAACCGAACACCACTCTTCATCCTTGTTCAAAAAATGAGACGGAAGACAGAGTAAGGTCATTTTCAACTCGTTTACACAGCGTTCGATCTCCTTGAGCGCATCTTCGATAAACAACGGTTGAACAACAAATCCACAGGTGAATTTATCTGGGCTCCTCTGCTGAACACTTGCATTGAAATCATTTTGCCAACGAATGGCGTCGTGCGTATCTTGTCGGTTCCAGCCATTGCAATAAATTTGCGACAGGTTGAGCATCACGGCGTGGTTGATGTTGTAGCGGTCCATCCAAATCAACTTCTCATCAAAGAAAAAGCTCGCATCCGTAATTGGGCGTGTCCATTTCTCCCCTTGGCGCATAAATTTTCGGTCCTCATCAATCCAAAACAATTTCTTGTCCTTCATAAATTTCGGAATTTCGTGCGGCTCTGGCAATAAATGTCCGTGTCCGTTGATTTTTAGTTTGCTCATTTGTTTTATGCTATTGGTATCGCAAGTCATGACTTTTTAAGTCGATTTGTCTTCTTCAAAAATAGAGAAAAGGATGAGACAAATTGGTCAATAGTACAAATTGGGGTTGTCATTTCGCAATATTGCGAAATGTACAAATGGAAAAACGGCAAAATTGAGGTCGTTTTATGCACTTGAAAAAAGCGATCAGCAAAATAAACTACTCGCCTACTTCGAAAAAAGTGAATCGACGAATTGTTTGCGATTGAACAACTGAAGATCAGCAATTCCCTCGCCAACACCTATATAGCGCACAGGAATCTTCATTTGATCGGAGATTCCGATCACTACGCCTCCTTTAGCGGTACCATCCAGTTTTGTGATTGCGAGTGCCGTAATATCTGTGGCTGCAGCAAACTGTTTGGCCTGTTCGTAGGCATTTTGTCCTGTTGATCCATCTAGAACAAGCAATACTTCGTGTGGTGCACCTGGTATCACCTTGCTCATTACACGCTTGATTTTGGTGAGCTCGTTCATCAAGTTTATCTTGTTATGAAGTCGACCAGCTGTATCAATAATTGCAACGTCCGCTCCTTGTGCTTTCGCCGATTCCAATGTGTCAAAAGCAACCGCTGCAGGATCGGCATTCATTCCTTGTTGCACAATTGGCACCCCTGCGCGTTCAGACCAAATAATGAGTTGATCAACTGCCGCTGCACGAAAGGTATCAGCAGCACCAAGAACAACACTATTTCCTCCCTCTTTGAACTGATGGGCTAATTTTCCGATGGTCGTTGTTTTTCCAACACCGTTTACGCCCACCACCATGATGACGTGCGGGCCATCTTCGTGCTTAGGAATTTCGTAATTTTCGGTATCGCTTGCATTATTTTCTTCGAGGAGTTTGGTTACCTCCTCTTTGAGGATCACATCGAGTTCATCAACGTTCATGAATTTGTCACGGGCTACTCGTTCCTCTATTTTCTCAATGATTTTGAGCGTTGTGTTTACTCCAACATCCGAAGTAATTAAAATTTCTTCCAAGTTATCGAGCACCTCAGAATCCACCCGCGATTTCCCCGCAACGCTTCGCGCCAATTTTCCAAAGAAACTATCCTTTGATTTCTCTAAGCCCTTATCGAGCTGTTCTTTTTTATCCTTCGAAAAGAAACTAAAAACTCCCATAGATCAAAAATAAGAAAAGCTTCCGTCAAACGAGGGAAGCTTTATCAATAGATTACACTAAAAGTAATTAGTTCTTATCGAACCACTCTTTTACTTTATCGTTGTGTACAATTTCCGTTTTAAAGCCAAAACCTCCAGTCTTACCTGACTTAGACATTTTTATGACTTTCGAATGTTCTTTTCCTCCTCCTTTTTGCAAGGATGCTACTACTTTCTTTGCCATGTCTTACTTGATTTCTTTATGAACAGTCATACGCTTCAAGATCGGGTTGAATTTTTTAATTTCCATTCGATCTGGCGTGTTCTTTCTATTTTTCGTTGTGATGTAACGAGAAGTTCCTGCTTGTCCAGATTCTTTGTGCTCAGTGCACTCCAAAATAACTTGAACTCTATTTCCTTTCTTTGCCATTTTCTTTATGTTTAGAAGTTGCTATTAGGGAATCCTACTTGAGGTATCCTTTAAGTCTTGCGTCTTTTACACAAGCAGCAATTCCTTTTTTATTAATTGTTCTCAACGCAGAAGCTGAAATCTTCAACGTGATATATTCATTCTCTTCAGGAAGGAAGAATTTTTTGGTAAATAAGTTCGGGTAGAACTTTCTCTTCGTTTTACGTTGAGAGTGGGAAACGTTGTTTCCGACCATTACCGATTTTCCTGTTAACTGACAAACTCGTGACATCTCTTAATTATTTAATCCTATTACTAAAAGGGGTGCAAAGAAACCAATTTTTTATGAATTCAACAAGAATTCGAAGACTTTTTTACTTATTAATTTTCATTCCTTCGCAGCGCAGCAAATTTAACGCTGTTAGAACAGTTCTTTCAATGTTTCTATCGCGCTGATCTCCAAACAAAAACTTCTGCGCACTCGTCCCATTCGGTCCAGCAATACCGATCCAAACTGTGCCAACTGGTTTATCCAGCGTACCACCATTTGGACCTGCAATTCCCGACGCTGCAATGCAATAATCTACACCTAGTGCCACTCTTCCACCTTCGGCCATTTGACGAACGACGGACTCGCTCACTGCACCTTCTTTTTGGATATCGTCCATGTTAACACCCACCAATTTCGATTTCAATTCGTAGGAATACGTCACCATGCTCCCAAGGAAATATTCCGATGATCCCGAGGTCGATATTATTTCCGAAGCGATTGCGCCGCCTGTGCAACTTTCTACTGTTCCGATGGTCAGTCGATTTTTGATGAACCATTTCCCGACTATCTCCGAAAGGCGATCATTTTCGCGACCAAAAACGTATTGCGGCAATCGTTCTTCGATTTGTTGAAGATACCCCTCAATTTTTCGCTCGTTGAGCTCCGATTTCTCCGAACTAATTCTTAATCTGACTTGTGAAGCTGAAGGTAAATAAGCGAATCCAAAACCGTTGTTTCTAATGTCTGTTTCGATGTCCTCGATGCGCTCTGCGAGGTACGATTCACCAATGCCTTGCGTTTGCAATGTACGGTGATACAATGCTTTCATCTCGAACTGTTCCACTAAGAGAGGAAATGCGCGCTCCATCATCAGATGCTTCATTTCATACGGAACACCTGGCAGACTGATGAGCACTTTTTCCTTGTGATCGAACCACATTCCAGACGCTGTTCCCATTTCATTTTTGAGAATGCGCGCATTCGACGGTATTTCAGCTTGCTTTAGGTTGACATCCAACATTTCGCGACCTATCTCTTCGAAATACGACCGTACGCGTGACAGCACCTCTTCGTTGACCTCCAATTCCACATTGAAATATTCGCAAAGTGTGTGTTTGGTGATGTCGTCTTTCGTTGGTCCCAGTCCGCCCGTTACGATGATCACATCCACTCTCGAAAATGCCCTATCAATTGCTTCGAGAATATCGTCTTTTATGTCACGAATGACCGTCGTGTGAATCACGTTTCCTCCACGCAGAGAAAATTCCGTTCCGAGCCATGTAGCGTTCGTGTTCACTGTTTGTCCTATCAACAATTCGTCGCCGATAGAAATGATTTCAACTCTCATCTTTTGCTAAATTTAGCGATTGATTCTATGTGTCCTGTGTGTGGAAATTGGTCTACCAAAGAAATTTTATCCACCTGATATCCAGATTCGATAAGCGTATCCATATCCCGCGCTTGCGTGGAAGGATTGCACGAGATGTACACGATGTGTTCAGCGCCCAAATCAATTACTTTCCGGAGTGATTTTGGAGCAATTCCAGCTCGAGGTGGATCGAGAATTATGGTTTTTATCTTGCCAATGAAATCTGGATATTCGCTCAAGAATTTGCCGACATCCGCAGCGTAAAATTCGACTCCCTTGATGCCATTGTTTTCGGCGTTTCGTTTTGCATCTTCAATTGCTTCTGCAACGATATCCACTCCAACAATCCGTACATTCTTCAGTTTGGAAGCAAGAATTTGTCCGATTGTTCCAGTTCCGCAGAACAAGTCCATCACGACGTCATCAGCTTTCAAATCACCTTCCATTACGTAGTCGAGTGCTTTGGTGTAGAGCTTTTCAGCGCACTTTGGATTGGTTTGAAAGAAACTCTCCATTGAGATTTCAAAATTCAAGCCGAGCAGTTGTTCGACTACAACCGGCTGACCATATAATAAGGTACAAGTTCCATTTTCAATTTTCGCTCGATCGGCTACGTTGTCGTTGATAGTGTGCTGCAATCCCGCCAAACGTTTGCCCAATTTCTCTTGTAGAAAAGTTGAAAATGCATGAGCATCGAAGTTTTTTAATCCTACGGATGAAGTAACGAGGTTGATCAACAATTGATCTTGGTGAAACGATTTACGCAGGACGATATGTCGGAAAAACCCTTCCTTTTTCGGTGGATGCCATGCTGGAAGTCCAGATAATTTAAGAAACTCACGCAGTTCAACCAAAATTGTTTCCCACTGCTTATCGAACATTCCGCTTGGTGCGTTGAGAGATTCCACTTTCCACCATGTTCCTCGGCGTTTGAATCCAAGAGCGAAGGCATCGTCGAGTTCTTCTCCTGTAGCTACCTCATGCTCGATGCACGAAAAGCTGTATTCCATCTTGTTTCGATAGAAAAAATGATCGGGTGAGGAGATAAATTCGTCAAAAATAGCGCTCGGATCGGGAACGCCACCAATTCTGCGAATCACCTCGAGTGTTGAGATTTGCTTTTCTCTTTCTTGGAGTTCGATGGGAACGTAAATATACGGTCCCCCCGAAATTTCTTGAAAATCGCTGACCACTTCAAGCGGAGAACGCGTTTCCACGTCGATCAGTTTTGCTTCGGCGAAGCGTTTTTTCTTTTTGGTAATTTGTGCTTTCGCGATTTGTCCTGGGAACGTATTGTCCACAAAAACGATGTAATCGCCTTCTTCTGTTGGAATTTTGGCAATTCCTCTACCTCCAAAAGCATAGCCCGAAATTTCGAGGCTAAGGATTTCTCCTCGTCTGAGTTGCATGTTAAATTAATCCTTTGATGATTCCTTTGTCTGAGGACGCGATAAAATCAAGAATTTGTGCGCGCACTTCAGAATCGGGGATTTGTTCTTTGATCGCTTCAATTCCTTTGGAAACGTTTGTACTTTGAATATAGAGTAAGCGATAAATGTCTTCAATTTCCTTGATCACCTCATCCGAATAGCCTTTTCTGCGGAGTCCGATTGAGTTGACACCAGCAAAACCAAGCGGTTCTCGAGCCGCTTTTACGAATGGTGGAACATCCTTCCGAATCAACGAAGCTCCACCGATGAAGGAGTGCGCCCCAATTCGAACGAACTGCTGTGCGGCAACTTTTCCTTCGAGAATTGCAAAATCGTCTACAATCACATGTCCGCTCAACCCTGTATAGCTGGCAAGAATGACATTATTTCCAATTTGGCAATCGTGCGCCACGTGCACGTACGTCATTAATAAGCAATTCTTCCCAACTACGGTTTTCCAACGGTCCTTCGTTCCGCGGTGAATTGTTACACATTCGCGGATGATGGTATTGTCGCCAATTTCGACTGTCGTTATTTCGCCTTCAAATTTCAAATCTTGTGGCTCAACTCCAATCACGGCACCCGGGAAAATTTGACAATTCTTTCCGATTGTTGTACCGGGATAGATCGTTACATTTGGGTGAATGATCGTTCCATGGCCAATGGTCACATTCTCAAAAATAGTTGAAAAGCTATCAATCCGAACGTTTGCACCTAAGGTTGCGTGCTCCGAGATATTTGCGAGTGTACTGATCATACTTCTCTGTCCTTAACGACTTGCGCCAACATTTCTGCTTCCACAACAGGCTTTCCGTTGACATAACCGATTCCTTTCATATTGACCAATCCTCGTCTCATTGGAGAAACGAGACAAAGATCGAAGACGATAGTATCGCCAGGAATTACTTTTTGTTTGAATTTTACCGCGTCGATTTTCATGAAGTACGTCGAATACAAATGTGGATCTTCCACTTTAGAAAGAGCGAAAATTCCACCCACTTGAGCCATTGCTTCAATTTGGAGTACGCCAGGAAAAACTGGATTCCCAGGGAAATGTCCTTGGAAAATTGGTTCATTCATGGTGATGTTTTTCACTCCAACAATTGTTTCCTCCTGAATTTCCATGATCTTATCGACCATTAGAAACGGAAAACGGTGTGGGAGCATGCGCTCGATGTCGTTAATATCGTACAATGGCGGAACGGAAAGATCAAAATTCTTGCCTCCCTTCTCCTTCGCTTTCATGTATTCTTTAAGCACCTTCGCGAACCGCACATTTCCAGAGTGCCCCGGACGTGCAGCGAGGATGTGTGCTTTGATCGGTTTTCCAACCAATGCTAAATCTCCCAGAATATCTAATAATTTATGTCGTGCTGGTTCATTTTCGAATTTGAGTTTTGTGCTATTGAGCACTCCCATACCTTCGACCTTGATTTCCATCCCCTCTTTTCCGAGGAGTTT
>CALFOS010000230.1 GCA_937919725.1 uncultured Fluviicola sp.
GTAACCGATGAAATAACAGCACCAACGACCAGACCAATAATCGTCGCTCCGAAAACTCTCAATGATGAAATTGATTGATCGTCCTCACCGAAGAAACTCATGTTCATTGATTCAGGAAGCATCCACATTACTAGTACGTAACATGCCACTGCAACCAATGCAATAGAAACCCAGTTTCCAATGTTCAAGGCTCCCATTACTTGTTTTTCTTTCGCGTCGTTCGATTTGATTTTCACCAACATCGAACCGATCATTGATATGATGATTCCAACCCCTGCGATTGCCATTGGCAACAAGATTGGTCCCATTCCGTCGAACTCTTCAACAGCTCCATTATCTCTAATTACATAGTTTCCAAGAACCATTGCAGCCAAAACAGTAGCAACGTATGAACCGAACAAATCAGCTCCCATACCTGCAACGTCACCTACGTTATCACCTACGTTATCTGCAATTGTTGCAGGGTTACGTGGATCATCTTCTGGAATACCAGCCTCAACTTTACCTACAAGGTCAGCACCAACGTCTGCAGCTTTCGTATAAATACCACCACCAACACGCGCAAACAAAGCAATAGACTCAGCTCCCAAAGAGAAACCAGCCAATGTTTCCAATACGATGGTCATTTTATCCGTAGAGAAAGCCTCTCCAGCATCCATAAACATGTTGTAGAACAAAATGAAGAAGGCAGTTAAACCTAGAACGGCCAAACCAGCAACTCCTAATCCCATCACGGTACCACCACCGAAAGATACTTTCAATGCGTTTGGCAAACTTGTTTTAGCGGCTTGTGTGGTTCTTACGTTTGTCTTCGTAGCGATTTTCATCCCCATGTTTCCAGCGAACGCCGAGAAAAGAGCACCAAAAATAAAGGCTACTACGATCATCCAGTGTGTAGACGGAACGATGAACGAAACGACAGCAAGGGCAGCACTTACAACTAACACGAATATCGCCAATAAGCGGTACTCTGCTTTTAAAAAGGCTAACGCTCCTTCGTAGATGTAGTCTGAAATTTCTTTCATTTTACCATCACCCGCGTCTTGCTTCATTACCCAAGACCTTTTAACCAACATATATAACAGTCCAACTAAGGCTGCAGCAATTGGCATATAAATTATTAATGATTCCATAATCTTCTATAATAGTTTTTCGAGGGGGCAAAAGTAGATTTTTATAGTGAGTGGTGCAAGTTTGGGCATGAAATAATGAAAAGGTCCGCACTATGACATACGAAACTTGGACGTTTTAGTTGAAACTAAAACGTTAAAGAAGCGAGAAAGTTGGGTTTTCTAAAGAGCTATTTTGATTTTGGAAACGATGGTCTTTCGATCCATTACTCCGCTTTCGCGCCATACAATTTCTCCTTTTTTGAACAGAATCATAGTAGGAACCCCACGAATTTTGTACTGATCAGCCACGACTGGATTTTTATCCACATCAATCTTCAAGATGCGAATAGAATCGCTGAGTTCGTTTTTCACTTCTTCGAGAATGGGAGCAAGCGTTTTACACGGTCCACACCATGTTGCGTGAAAGTCGAGAAGCGTTGGTTTTTCTGAATTGATTATTTCTTTGAATGTTGCCATAATCCAAAGTTAGTGCTTTCAGACTTGCTGAAATGTTATTCTTGTTACATATTCCACAGCTTGAAATAAAATCATAGTTCTATCTTTACTTCGTGAAAATTCTAGTTGTTCGATTCAGTTCCATTGGAGATATCGTATTGACGTCCTCCGTTGTGCGTTGTTTGAAAGAACAATTGCCCAATTCGGAGATTCACTTTCTAACGAAACAGACTTTTCGATCGCTAGTGGAACATAATCCATTTATTGATAAGGTCATTACAATAAACTCGTCAGTAAAGGAAGTGACTTCTGAACTGAAATCCGAGAACTACGATCACATCGTTGATTTACATAATAACCTTCGAACTCGCTCACTCACATTTAGACTGCGTCGACCGACAACACGTTTTCCAAAACTCAATTGGAAAAAATGGCAGCTCGTCAAATTCAAGAAGAATGCTATGCCAGATGTTCATGTCGTGGATCGGTATTTTGACGCTGTGAAAAAATTGGGTGTGAAATCTGACGATAAGCAGGGAGACTTTTGTATTCCAGACGATGCGGTTGTTGATTTTAGATCGATTTATGGCGTTGAATCTGGGAAATTTGTTGCGGTCGTCATCGGAGCGAAATTTGGCACAAAACAATTTCCGTCGGAAAAGTTGGTGGAATTGATAGAAGGAGTCGAAGATCCAATCGTATTGGTTGGAGGGCCAGAGGATAAAGTTTTAGGTGAAGCAATTATGCGGCAGTCCGGGAAGAAGAATGTGTTCAATTCATGTGGCTCTCACTCAGTTCTTGGATCGGCAAGTGTCTTGAAGCATAGTCGAGTGGTGGTTACAAACGACACAGGTATGATGCATATTGCGGCGTGTTTCGATGTTCCGATCGTGTCAATATGGGGAAATACGGTGCCAGAATTGGGCATGTATCCCTATCGACCTAGTAATCGGAGTAGTTTTTCAATCCACGAAGTGAAAGGGCTCGCGTGTCGACCTTGTTCTAAAATCGGCTTTAATGAATGCCCTAAAGGTCATTTTGATTGTATGATGAAGCAGGATATTGATACGATTTTGGAGAAATTGCATTGATTTCAACCCCAAAGGTAAGACGCATCCAATAATTCAACTAATCCAAGACGGCAGAGAATCTAATCTTCGCCCAAAAACAGCTTCTTCAATTCAGTTGCATCTTTCGCTTCCATTTTACCTGCTAAAATCAAGCTCAACTGCTTTCTTCTGAGAGCACTCTCGTAACGTATTTTTTCGACTTCCGTTTCAGGGATTAACTCAGGTACATCAATTGGGCCTCCATTTTGATCAACGGCTACAAAGGTATAGATCGCTTCGTTCGATTTATGTCGCACTCCAGTTACGTGATCTTCCACAAAAACATCCACAAACACCTCCATTGACGAATTAAACGCCCGCGAAACTTTCGCTTCCAAGGTAACAATAGATCCTTGTTTGATCGGGGTTCTAAACGAAACGTTATTTACCGAAGCGGTCACAACCACGCGCTTGCAATGGCGGTGTGCGGCAACACTCGAAATAACGTCCATCCATGCCAACAACTGACCTCCAAACAGGTTGCCAAGTGTATTGGTGTCGTTCGGGAGTACTACTTTTGTGGTGATTGATAGTGTTTCTAGTGCAGTTTTGCTTTTCATGGCGCTTATTTGTTGCAAAATTACGATTTCAGGCCAACTCGATCGAAAACTTGTACCTTTTTTTGAAACTTAATCGAAATTACATGAAGAATGCATCGGAACGACATTAATTTAGAATTGAATACTTAACTTTGCGCATCTATGGCAAACATGAACACTTTAATAGCTGAGTTTCCGAACAATATCTCTGAAGCATTGGAAATTGCATCAACTGCGAAACTCTCAACACCGAAACACGATATTCGAAACGTTTTGATCTGCGGAATGGGCGGATCGGGAATTGGCGGACGATTGGTTGCAAAATGGGTAGAAGATGAACTTTCTGTACCTGTTACGTTTGCACAAGATTATGGCATTCCTGGCTATGTTTCGAAGCATACTCTATTAATTGGTTCATCTTACTCGGGGAATACAGAAGAAACAATCAGTAGCATTCATCAAGCGCTCGAAAGAGGTGCACACATGATTGCGATCACTTCCGGCGGTCAGCTAAAGGCACTTTGCGAAGAGAATAACTACGACCATATTGTTGTTCCGGGAGGAAATCCTCCGCGGGCAGCGTTGGCATATTCGCTGGTTCAATTACTGCACATTTTTGTTCAGTTGGGAATGTGTTCACTAAGTAGATTGAAGGAAATTACAACTGCACGCGATTTGATTGTAGCAGAACAAGATTCCATTCGAGAAATGG
>CALFOS010000231.1 GCA_937919725.1 uncultured Fluviicola sp.
CAATCCAAGCGATCAGGCCACGTGTGAAGCGTTCTTTTTCCTTTAAGCGCAGAAATGCCTCCTTTGCTCTTCCGTTCATCAAGCGAAAATCGGCTGCATTCGACTCAATTTTAACTTCTCCAAAGCGGTTTACTATTCGGTAAAACCAACGAGAAGTTAGGCGTTTAGCACGACCGCCCTGTTCTTTGCCAGTTCGAATCATGTTCACAATATCAGCACCATTTTTCGAGGCTTCTATCATTTTGGGTAATTCCGAGATTGGATGTTGAAAGTCTGCATCCATCGTAATGGTTAATTGACCTGTTGCTCGTTCAATTCCAGCCATGAGCGCAGCCTGATGACCAAAGTTCCGGGACAAAATGATACCGATAACACCTGTGTTTTGAAGCGTAATCTGCTCGATTAATTCACTTGATCCATCAGTACTCCCGTCACTCACAAAAATAAGTTCATAGGATAGCCCGAGTTGGATCATAGCTTCATTCAACTCTTGATAAAGCGCCATCAAATGCTCGACTTCATCATATATAGGAAGAACTACTGAAATTTCCGTCATAGAATAGGTTACTATAGTACTAAGTTAGATTTTTTTCGCGCTTCTTCGCTACGATTTCAATAATGTCAAAGGTGTTGATGCGGATGCTCCATGATTTCGGAATTTTAGTGTAGATCCATTTCACCAATTTAGAAGGACGATTTTTTTTGAGAAGGAAAAGCGAATAAAAAATTAGATGATAACTTCTCGATACACTCGGATAACGGAATGAAACAACCTCAAGGTTGTGCCGATGTAAAAATTGCGTCAATGTTTTCCGCGAAAAATAGTGGAGATGCGTGGGTGGATGAATCATTCGCCATCTTTGTGCGCGCATCCTTGGAAGCAGGCGATCGATATCTCCAGTTGTGATATAAATTGTACCATCTAATTGCATGTCGCTCGATAGCTTTGAAAAGTATGATTCGAGATCATGGAGGTGTTCAATAACATCCCACAGAAATGCGACTTCAATCTTTTTGTCTAGTTCGACCTCCAGATAATCATCGCTTCGCGCATCGAGCTCTAGCGTTTCCTGGGCATATCGAATCGCCTCGGTCGATGGGTCGAAGCCACAATAGTTCGTTGTGGGGGATTGATTCAAAAGTTCCCTTCCAAATAAGCCGTGTGCGCAGCCTAATTCGAGTACGGACCTATCATCCAATTCTAGTTCTTTCCGAATTCGCTTGATTCGTCGTTTAAAGTTCTTCTCTGCAACAGCGGCATCACCTAAATAATCAGCGTATTCATCCCCATTGAAATAGGAAGAGGAATATATTTTTTTGAGATCTGCGTAAGTGAGTTGCATATGTGCCGATACGAAGCCACACTGAGCGCATTTTTGTAGCTCTTGGAGATGTGGGATGGACGAAGTATGATCACAGACGACGCATTTGTAATTCGGTGAGCTACTATGTTCAATTGCTTTCATTTCGGTTTGAAAGGTAAGAAGG
Organism: uncultured Fluviicola sp.; assembly: GCA_937919725.1. Classification (GTDB taxonomy): domain Bacteria; phylum Bacteroidota; class Bacteroidia; order Flavobacteriales_D; family Crocinitomicaceae; genus UBA4466. Next base: position 1,489 of record CALFOS010000231.1, read on the forward strand.
AAAAAGCGATTTGATGTTTCTCTGTTCAAAAAGGTGACTTTCATGCTCGAAAGTCGCTCTTCATTCTTAGTGCGCGAGAAGTATTTTTTATAGCCTAACTAGAATTTTTACTGGATACAAAATCGGCTATTCTGCTGGATAGATTTCGCGTTTTCCGAAATTAAAACGGTTGATTTCGAAGATGAACATGACGTATAATTCCTTTAAACACGAAGAAATCAACCGAAAAAATCAACTATTTGGAAATGTTTCGAAGCAAAGAAGTCCTTATTCCGAATAAACACGGATCGTAGCTAAGCAATTTTACTCGAATCACGCGACTTTTCCCCAACAAATCCGTAAATTTGTACTCGCTGAGAAATCAGCATTTTCACAAAAACACATTCAATTATGGCATCACCAAAAATCATTTACACACGCACTGACGAGGCTCCTGCGTTGGCTACTTATTCTTTCTTACCTGTTGTAGAAGCATTTACGCACGCTGCGGGTGTTTCGGTAGAAACGAGGGATATCTCTTTGGCTGGTCGCATAATCGCAACGTTTTCGGATTTCTTAAACGAGGATCAACGCATTGCGGATGATTTAGCAGAATTAGGTGATTTGGTGAAATCGCCAGATGCCAACATCATAAAATTACCGAACATCAGCGCGTCGCTTCCTCAATTGAAGGCGGTGATCAAAGAATTGCAAGACGATGGTTATGCCGTTCCGAACTATCCAGATGAGCCTACCAATGATGCCGACAAGGAAATTCAAGGTCGTTACAACAAAATCAAAGGAAGTGCTGTAAATCCAGTTCTTCGCGAGGGGAATTCAGATCGTCGGGCTCCAAAAGCGGTGAAGGAATTCGCACGAAAGAATCCACACAGCATGGGAGCATGGTCGAAAGATTCTACAACGCACGTTTCTACAATGAAATTTGGAGATTTCAGAGCGAATGAGAAATCAGTTACTCTCGACAAGGCTGATACAATCAAAATTGAATTGATCGCGGCAAATGGAGAAGTAACGATTTTAAAAGATGCTTTGGCTTTGCTGCCAGGTGAAATTATCGACGCAACATACCTCAGTAAAAAAGTGCTTTTAACCTTTTTGGAAGCGCAAATTGAGGATGCAAAAAGAAGCGGAATTTTGTTTTCACTGCACATGAAAGCAACGATGATGAAGGTGTCTGACCCAATTATTTTCGGTCACGCCGTTCGTACATTCTTCAAACCTGTTTTCGAGAAAAATGCAGCACTTTTTGCTAAAATTGGCGTTGACGTGAACAATGGCTTTGGAAATTTATTAACAAAGATCGCTGAACTTCCTGCTGAACAACGCGCACCGATTGAAGCGGAAATCAAAGCAGCATACGCAAACGGTCCAGCTCTGGCAATGGTGAATTCGGATACAGGTATCACAAACTTGCATGTGCCGAGTGATGTGATCATCGACGCGTCGATGCCAGCTATGATTCGTACTTCGGGCAAAATGTGGAACGCCGATGGTAAGTCGCAAGACACCAAAGCAGTCATTCCAGATAGCAGCTACGCTGGATTGTACCAAACTACCATCGATTTCTGTCGAGAAAATGGTGCATTCGATCCAAGAACGATGGGAACGGTGCCGAACGTTGGACTGATGGCGCAAAAAGCAGAAGAGTACGGTTCGCACGATAAAACCTTTGAAATGTCGGCGTCCGGAACGGTTCGAGTAATCACCTCGTCGGGAACAACTTTGATGGAACATGCCGTGGAGGCTGGAGATATTTGGAGAATGTGCCAAGTGAAAGATTTACCAATTCAGGATTGGGTGAAGTTAGCGGTTACTCGTGCGAGAGCTTCCAAAATGCCTGCTGTTTTTTGGTTGGATGAAACACGTGCGCACGATGCTGAATTGATCAAAAAAGTAATAAAATACCTAAAGGATCACGATACGAGCGGACTCGAAATCAAAATCATGTCGCAAATTGATGCTACGGCATATACGCTCAAACGATTGAAAAATGGCGAAGACACGATTTCGGTAACAGGGAACGTTTTGCGTGATTACCTCACCGATTTATTTCCCATTCTAGAACTTGGAACGAGTGCGAAAATGCTTTCCATTGTTCCATTGATGAACGGCGGAGGATTGTTCGAAACGGGCGCTGGAGGATCTGCTCCGAAACACGTGCAACAGTTCAATGAAGAAAATCACTTGCGGTGGGATTCCTTGGGTGAGTTTTTGGCGCTCGCAGTTTCATTGGAACATTTGGCGGTTACTTTCAACAACCCGAAAGCGCAAATTTTGGCGGATACGCTGGATGAAGCGACTGGAAAATTGTTGGATAACGATAAAGGTCCTTCGCGAAAAGTGAACGAGCTCGACAACCGAGGAAGTCACTTCTACATAGCCATGTACTGGGCTCAAGCGCTCGCTGCACAAGATAAAGATGCTGAATTGAAAGCACAATTCACCGAATTAGCAACCGATCTCACTCGTAACGAAACGAAGATTGTTGCAGAGTTGGCAGCCGTGCAAGGTGCGGAAACGAACATCGATGGATACTATTTCCCAAACGCCGAGAAAGCTGCTGCAGCAATGCGTCCAAGTGATACGTTCAACTCGATATTGAGCGTGTTGGCTTAATACGTTGAAATTATAATTGAACGCTCATCAAAATAGACGGGCGTTTTTTTTACATTTATCGAAACGGATTGTCATGATAAAATATACTTTCATTTTTACGTTTTTGCTTTTCATTCTTACGATGGGCGCTTGTGGTTCCATCAAACCAGCCGCTCCAGAAATAACTGTGGAGGAAAATTACGAAATCCCAAAAGCCGCGGCATCCTACATTAAAATTCCAATAAAAATTAATCTCAAGCCGTATTTCGATGCTACAGAAAAAGGAATCGATAAAATATTACGCGGCGAAGAAACCACGTGTTCTGGTGTGAGTATGAAATACCTCTTCAAGCGCGACCCGATTGAATTTAAAGGAGTTGGACAAAAATTGCAGTTCGAGGTAGATGGAGAATATTCGCTCTGGTTGAACTATTGCCCGGCGTGCTCAGATCTTTTTTCAAGTCAACCATATTGCCTAACCACACGAATTTACGCAAGCTGCGGAGTAGGTGAATCAATGCGAAAAATGCACGTGGGCTACGAGACAAAAATCGGAGTAACGCGCAATTACAAATTGAAATCGAGTACCGATTTGCGCGAAATTAAAGCCTTATCGCCGTGTAAAATCACTGTTTTTAGTTACGACGCCACCGATCGCCTCGAAAAAGAGGTGAAAATTGCTTTGGAAGCTTTGGAAAAGGACATCGACAAAGAAATTAGTGCGGTAGATCTGCGACCTGAAATGGAAAAAACGTGGAATTTGATGTCCGAAGCAAGTAATTTGGAAGGTTACGGATTTCTAGAATTGAATCCACAGTCCATCGCGCTGGATGAAATCACTTACAAAGGAGACACTGCGTATTTCAACGCACTACTCACCGCTCATCCGAAAATTGTGTCCCAAAAATCGGTGACAGTGAACAAAGGTCTTCCAAATTTATCCAGCTACAAAGAACACGATGGCTTCGATATCACAACGGATATTTTCACGCAATACGATTCACTGAGCGCTATTCTTACACGAAATATCGGTGGAAAAAGAATGGATGTAAAAGGAAAAGAGATCATTTTCGACTCCGTTCAAATATTTGGTGCGAACAACAAGAAATTGCACATTAAGATCAACTTTTCGGGCTCCAAAAAAGGGATCTTTTACCTCACTGGAACACCTGTTTTTGCGGCAGATAGTCAATTTATTTCCTTTCCAGATCTCGAATTCGACGTGGAATCGAAAAGTGCTTTACTCAAGGGCGCCAAGTGGTTTTTCGATAAGAAAGTAACTACTTTACTCCGTGAACAGACGGAAATTGATTTGTCGCCGTACATTGAAACGCTCAAAAAAGAACTGAACAAAAACCTTTCGATGGAATTGGACAAAGGCGTGCACATGACAGGAAAAGTAAACGCTATTTCCATTCGATTGATCCAACCGCGAAGCGACGCGTTGCACATTCGCATCCATAGTTTGGGTAAACTCAGCATCAAACTCGATTAACGATTTTGCATGTGTTGCGCCACCGGTGGGAAACAATTGTACAGGGCATCGGCTAAAGATGGTTCGAATTCCATTTCAGAAATGGCCAACTTCATGCAGTGCAACCACTCGATTCTAGCTGCTTCGTCTATGGCGTGTGGTCCATGACGTATGCGCATCCGAGGATGACCGTGTTCCGAAGTGTACAATTGAGGTCCACCTAAAAATTGCGTCAAAAAGCGGTATTGCTTGTCGCGAATCACCGATTTGTCCGTCTGAAACAAATGCGAAATAGTCGATTCATTGAACACGCGATCATAGAAACTGTTGACTAATTTCCGTAAGTTTTCTGGTCCAATTTTTGAATACAATGTTTCCGCAGCGTTATCTAATTTGAGCTACGCTAAAAACGTTTTGGTAAAACCTGAGACCTTTCGTACATTTACGTGACCTTATGGTAAAGATATTCATTCTCGTTGGCCTTTTACTGCTGTGCATACAAGGATCTTCTCAAACATTGGGAAAAGATGCTATTTCGCTCAATTCGTGTCCTGGAGCAATCAATATTTTTGAGGACGGCGATTTTCAATTACAATTTACTGGAAAACCGAGTGGCGATAAAGCTATATCAAGCTACCCGTCTTTGGCGGAGATTAATTCGGAGAATTATATCTGGATTTCATTTATTGCACCTGCCGCGGGCGATCTCACCTTCAAAGCATCCAAAAAGTCGGGATTTATGCAGATGGTCATCTTCGAAGAAGAGAAAAAGGACATTTGTGGCGAAATAGAAAATGGAATCGCTGAGATTAAACGACTTCACGTCAAAAAAGAATCGACCATCGTTGGGCTTGATTACAATGTAGATGGCGGAGTGATGTACGCATTATCCATGCAAGAAGGGCGGAAGATTCAAATACTCTTTGCGACAGACGGTGATTTAAAGGACAAACTGTACCTCCAGTGGCGTTTCGTGGCAGGTGGAAATAAGGAGCCAGAATCGCAGGTGATAGATCGACGAAATGACGATTTTGCACCGACGTTCTCAGTGGTGGTTCGCGACAAAGAAACGCAGCAGCCCATCGTTGCGAGCATGTCCATCGAAGGGAATAAATCGATTGTAGGAATGTACATTGGTTCCGATTTCCTATTCAACCTTGATCGCAATGGCGCGCTCACAATAAAATGTGATGCGGAAGGATATTTTCTAAATGATAGGAAAGTCTCGGGATTATCGACGGAAAATCAAGAGGTCATAGTGTTTTTGGAACGCGTTTCTACTGGGCGATCCATGCAAATTGAAGAAATTGAGTTCGTTCCTGGCACAAGTGAGATCACCTTGAGCTCAGAACCAAAACTCCGTCGATTAAAGGATTTTCTCGCGCTCAATGCGTCGTTAAATATTGAAATTCAAGGTCATGTATTCGCAGTTGGCGAAAATTCCTTTGCGGCACAAAAAATGTCGAAAGCGCGTGCAAAACGCGTGATGAAGTACCTCATTGACAATGGAATTGATAAAAACCGATTGACGGCTTTTGGCTACGGGAATAGTCGCCCAATTTATGCGGATCCAAAATTCTTCTACGAAGAACAGGCCAATCGTCGGGTTGAGGTTGTGGTGAAATAAGTCGCCAGCGGCTGGAACATTTCTTTAGTTTAGATGTCTCAAGAGACATGAACTATTTCAACATCATTTTTCTTTTTCTCAGCACTTCTTCATTTGTTCAATAATATTTAAGTGGTGAAATGATTGGTCACAAAAAAACCGTCGTGACATTTATGATCAGGACGGCTTTAAAAAATATTAGTTCGACTTAAATAGTCATTATTTCTTTTTCTTTGTCATCCAACAGCGAATCGACTTTGGTTGAGTATGCATTTGTGATGTTCTGTATTTCAACTTCAGCATCTTTCTGCATGTCCTCTGGCAAACCGTCATCTTTCAATGATTTTACCATGTCCAAGGCATCTTTTCGGTTGTTTCTGATCGCGATTTTTGCAATTTCACCTTCTGCTTTTGTACGTTTCACCAAATCACGTCGGCGATCTTCGGTAAGCGGCGGAACAGAAATCAACAATGATTCTCCATTACTTTGTGGTGCGAAACCAAGATTGGCATTGATGATGGCACGCATCACATCGTTCAGGATGGATTTTTCCCACGGTTGAACAGAAATTGTTCGTGCATCCATCGTGTTTACGTTGGCAACCTGCTGAAGTGGAGTGGGTGATCCGTAGTAATCGACCATCACGCCTTGCAACATGACTGGTGATGCTTTTCCAGCGCGAATTTTCACTAATTCGTTGCTGAAGTGCTCGGCTGACTTATCGTTCGATGCTTTGAACTCCTCGTAAATCATTGTTAAATCTTCAATCATCTTGTTCTACTTTTGACGTTCTAATTACGAACAATTGTGCCAACTTGATCTCCGTTCAAAACTCTTCTCAAGTTGCCTGGCGTGTCCATATCAAATACAATAATCGGCAAATCGTTCTCTTTGCAGAGCGTGAAAGCCGTCATGTCCATTACTTTCAGTCCATTTCCATACACATCATCGAAGCTGATCATGTCGTATTTCGTTGCGTTCGGATCTTTCTCTGGGTCAGCAGAATAAACACCATCCACACGCGTTCCTTTCAGGATGACTTCAGCATCCATTTCAATCGCGCGCAACGACGCCGCAGAATCAGTCGTGAAATAAGGGTTTCCTGTTCCAGCACCAAAAATCACTACGCGGCCTTTCTCAAGGTGACGCATCGCTCTTCTTCGAACAAAGGGTTCAGAAATTTCTTTCATTTCGATGGCAGATTGCAAACGAGTTTGTACGCCTTTCGATTCCAAAGCAGCTTGCAAAGCCATGGAGTTGATCATTGTTGCCAACATTCCCATATAGTCTCCGTGCGTGCGGTCCATTCCTCCTTCTTCGGCTTGTACACCACGAAAAATGTTCCCTCCACCAATTACAATTGCAATTTCTACTCCTAGTTCAGATATTTCTTTGATTTGATCTGCGTAAACCGACAGTCTATCATTGTCAATCCCGAAGGCTTTGTCTCCCATCAAGGATTCGCCGCTGAGTTTTAGGAGTATGCGTTTGTATTTCATGTTTCAATTTTGAAGTCGAGCAAATATAGTGAATTGATTGATGTCTAGTGTGGTAAAACGCGAATGATTTGACCGATTTATCAACGTAAAATAATTGAAATTGTGAATAAAAATCATCTACTTCATCCACTTCGCATACCACATCTGGAACATCAGCAGATACCAAATTTTGAAGGCGTATTCCTTTTTTCCAAGGAAGAAAGCGCGTTTCAATTTTCCTACTTCGTCCCAGTTTAAAATGCCTTGCTCGCGGATATTTTTTTCGGAAATGAATTCTTCTACCATCGGTCGAAGTTCGTTGGTCATCCAGCCGGCAATCGGGATAGCAAAGCCCATTTTAGGTCGATCCATCATTTCTTTTGGAACGTATTGGTGAACAATATCACGGAGAATGCGCTTTTTTACACCGTTGTGGTATTTGTATTCTTCAGGTAATTGTGCCGCGTATTCAATAATGCGTTGATCCAAAAATGGTTCGCGACCTTCTAAACTGACGGTCATTGTGGCGCGATCCACTTTTTGCAAAATATCGTCGACTAAATACGTTTGGTAATCCACGGCCATCATGTATCCGAGTGAAGAGTTGGTGGTGCGATCGAGCGCGTCATTTTCGTAGGCAGTTTGAAGAATCTCGAAGTCGGAATCCATCATTTTCCGCATCTGTTCGTTGGTAAACTGCTGACTCAAACTCAACATAATGTTATGATCGGACGGGTCGCGCAGCACCATTTTCAGTTTCTCGTAGCGGTTGTGGAAATTGTATTTATGTTTCAAAATCGGCAACCAGTTCGAAGGTACTTTTTCCATCGTTGCAGCCGTCATTTTTCGGGCAAATCCAGGAATTCGATTCAGCTTTTGACCGTAGCGTTGCATGTAATCGTAGCGGTTGTAGCCTGCGAAAATTTCATCGCCAGCGTCGGCACTTAAGGCAACCGTGACTTCTTTTCGAGCCATTTTTGCGACAAGCGTGGTTGGAATTGCAGAGGAATCGGCGAAGGGTTCATCAAAATTGAAGGGCAACTCTTCGATCATTTCCAGGGCTTCTTTCTGTGTACAGGAAATTTCGGTGTGATCGGTTCCCAAATGCTCCGCAATTTCTTTGGCATAGGGTGCTTCATTCAATCCGATGTCTGGAACGCCAATGGTATAGGTTTTGAGCTTCTCTGTTCGATCTTTTTGTAAAAGAGATGTCACACAAACGCTGTCAAAACCACCGCTCAAAAATACGCCTACGGGCACATCGGCAACCATGCGGTATTCAAAAGCGGATTGTAATATCTTTTCAGTTTCCTTTTGTGCTTCTTCGTATGGGAGGGTGAGTTTCGGTTTGTTATAAGCATCGTAAACGTCCCAGTATTTTTGTTCCGAAAATTGCTTGTTGGATAGATTGATCGTGAGCGAATGTCCAGGCAACAGTTTTGTGCAATGTCTGAAAATACAATGCGGTGTTGGCACATTTCCATATTGCATGAAGGCAGCTACGGCACTTGGATCGATTTGTTTTTCGAAACGTGGATGTTCGTGAAATGCTTTTAATTCGGAGGCGAACATGAAGAGTCCATCTTTCCAGTAATAGAAAAATGGTTTCACACCAGCGCGATCACGCACGCAAAAAACGCGTTCGGTTTTCATGTCGTAGATCACAATAGCGAACATCCCAATGAAGCGATCGACACAGGTTGAACCCCATTCGAGGTAGGCGTGCAAAATCATTTCCGTATCAGAAGTTCCTGTGAACGTATGACCGAGCTTCGCTAAATCTGCTTTGATTTCATTGAAATTATAAATCTCTCCATTGAAACAAATCCACACATGTTCGAATTTCATGGGTTGTTTTCCGTGATCGGATAAATCCAAAATCGCTAAACGTCGGTGTCCGAAGCCAATTTGGGCATGGGGAACGTCTAAGAGTTCAATTCCATCTCCATCTGGTCCACGATGTGCCAAGGAGGTCGTCATTCGAGTCAGTATTTCGCTCGAAGTTTGTTTGTTGAAATCAATAAATCCAGTTATTCCGCACATGGTGTAAAAATAGGAAATCTAACGCTTGATAAATGTTGCTTTGATGCTATCGCCGAGTCGAAAGAGATTCAGGAAGCCATTTACTCCATATTTTAAGGTGCGCAAGTACCATCGTTTCTCTATTCGATGACGTAAAATCTCATCGTCCGATGTTTCAGATACGAAGGCTTGATTGCTTTTCCCAGTGCTTGTTTTCACACGTGTCCGACTGATTCCATACGTTACGAGCGATGCTTTTGAAAACCCATTCGCTTCGAAAAGAGCCTTCAAGGATTTCGAGGTGAAATAGGACAGGTGATTTGGGTAGCTGATCACATCATATTTGGACTTCAATTGTCGTCGGAGCAAGGAGTTGAAATTTGGCGTCGTGATGTAAACCGCACCTCCCGATCGGAGTGATTTTCCAATTTCTTGTACAAACGTTTTTGGGAAAGACACATGTTCAATCACCTCAATTCCAACTACGAGATCAAAAAAATCGGGTTCAAAATTCATCGTTTCTAATTGCCCTTTCGACATTTTCACGCCTTTCTCTTCCGCCTTTTGGATCGTTTGGTCTGTGAGTTCTGTTCCATACACATTCCATCCATGCTTGATCGCAATTTCAGCAAAAAAGGCACTGCCAACACCAATATCTAAGAGATTATTCGTCTTTTTCAAGTATTCGAAACCATCCAAAATGTCCTCATAACGCTTTGCAGTGATGGGGGAGAAAAATTCCGTAAGCTGATACTCATTCGAGTAGAACGTTTCAAGTTCTTCTTCGCTTGGAATGACTTTCGAGAAGATGAAATGGCATTCGTTACATTTGCTCAGAAACGCACGTTGGTAGTCTGGCAGTTCGCTGATGGACGTCGAATTGCAGACAGGACATCTTGTGTGTAATTTACTTCGATACAATTGATAAGCTTGTAGTGATGATGTCAACAATTCTTTGTGTTGCATTTCCATCCCAAAAAGGTATTGATACACGATCTTTGGACGAATTGTTTAAGATAGTATGAACTTTCTGTTCAATAATTGATATGTCTAGAGGAACTAAAGAATTTGTTCCTATTGTTAATGTTACCGGTCGTTCTGTATTGTCTCGAACAGTCAAACACGGTACATTCATGTAGCTAGTTTCTTCCTGAATTCCGCCAGAATCCGTTAATACCAGTTGTGCGCTTTTTACCAAATGAATGAAGTCGAGATACCCTAAAGAGTCCATTAGAGTGATATTAGCATTGTTCCGAAGTGAGTCGAGTAAGTTGAATTTTTTTAGATTTTTCATTGTTCTCGGGTGAATACTAAAAATCAAGTGAACCTGATTGGAAATTTTATGAATGATTTGCGTCAATTTTTCAAGTTGTTGAACCGTATCCACGTTCGAAGGTCTATGAAAGGTAAGCATTGCATATTTCGAAATGTGTTTCATCTGGCTTAGAATAGTTCGTTCATCGATGGCATTTTGAAATGCTTCAAGAGAATCGATCATAGTGTTCCCCACAAAATGAATCGCTTCTTTCGGTTTGTTTTCTGTGATCAAATTATCGATTCCACTTTGCTCAGTGACAAAAAATAGATCAGACAAATCATCAATTAGTATACGATTGATTTCTTCAGGCATTTGTCGGTCAAAGCTCCTCAATCCACTTTCTAAATGCCCTAGTTTTATTCCATGGCGAGAAGCAACCAAAGCACACGCAAGACTTGAGTTCACATCTC
>CALFOS010000232.1 GCA_937919725.1 uncultured Fluviicola sp.
AGGATCGAAAAATTACGACACGAAGAAAGACCTCGTGAAACGATTGAAAACAAAGTATCACCACGAACGATTATCTGTTAGCGATTACAAAAAGCAATCCTTTGGCGTTGCCATCTTTTCGAAATATGAAATTGTGAGTCAAGGCGAGGTGAGTTTCGACGAGGTCGAGAAAACGTTCAACTACTGTGTTTACGTAGATGTAGTTGTGAAAAAAGACACGATTCGAGTGTATAATGTTCATATGCAATCCATTCATTTTCAAAAAGATGACTACGCCCTCTTCAACGAAGAGAATACTCATGCATCCGACGAGAATTCGCAAGCAGTAAGGTTGGTGAAAAAGGTGCTTGCTGCATATCCTGTTCGCGCGCAACAAGCGAAACAGCTCACGGCACACATGAAGGAATCGCCCTATACGATTGTTGTTTGCGGCGATTTCAATGATGCGCCAATGTCCTATACCTACAATCAGTTCCACCGATTTTTAACAGACGCATTTCTGAACACGTCCTTTGGAACTGGACGAACTTATGCCGGAAAGGTCCCTGCAGGGAGAATTGACTACATTTTTCACGATCAATCCATGGGTTCTCGTAATTTTGTGATACAAACGGAAACGTTGAGCGACCACTATGCCATTAGTTGCTCCATATTCAAAAAGAAATAGATGTTACTAGAGATCAACGAGCAGAACATAGACAAACGATCGATCGAAATCGTGGTGAAAGCCCTTCAAAAAGGAGGTATCATCATTTTTCCTACGGATACTGTTTACGCGATGGGGTGTGATTTGCGCAATAAGAAAGCGCTCAAGCAACTCGCTTTTCTGAAAGGAATTAAGTTAACTAAGGCGCGTTTTTCGATTATTTGTTCCGATTTGAGTAATCTTTCCGACTACGTTCGGCAAATGGACCGATCGACATATAAATTATTGAATCGTTCGCTGCCAGGGCCGTACACGTTTATTTTGAACGCGAACAACGAAGTTCCAAAGCTTTTTGATACGAATCGAAAGGAAATTGGAATCAGAATTCCCAACAATGCTATTATCCGAGAAATTGTCGAATTACTCGGAAATCCGTTGGCGACAACCTCCTTGCACGATGTGGAAGACGAGATCATGGATTATTTTGTGGATCCTTACGAAATTTATGAACGCTACGATTCTAAGGTTGAATTAATCATTGATGGCGGTCACGGAAATTTAGAAGGGTCTACGATTGTTGATTGCACGGGTGAAATGCCCGAGATAGTCCGACAAGGGATTGCGGAAATAGACCTGTGATTACCTCTCTTTTTTTGTGGATTTTTCAACGAAATGTTAAGGCCATTTCGGACCGGCACAAGCCAGCAGCGAAGCTAATATTGCGAAATGTGCAAATAGCAAAATGGCTCAAAAAAATCAACTTTTCACATCCACGCTATTTTTTTTTCATAAATTGACCCATGATTTTAATCATCGATTGTGGAAGTTCAAAAACCAAGTTCATCGAACAGCTTGTCTATGAATTCATGGACACGCGAATTGTATCACTACACGATTTTGACGAACAATCCCTCGATGGAATTCAAGGTGTTATCCTCTCAGGAGCACCAATTCTAATCACTGAGATCAACATGGATCCATATTTAGAGAAAATGAGTTGGATTCGCAGCACAACGCTTCCAGTTCTTGGAATTTGTTTCGGACACCAATTGATTGGACTCCTCTACGGGGCTTTTGCCAGTCGCATGCGCGAGGATCGGGATTTTCAAACGATCGAATCTTTGGAGAACTCGCCTCTATTCGACCGACTTCCAATCGAGTTTCAGATGATGGAAGACCACTGCGAAGCGATCTCAATTCCCAGCGGATTTCAGCTCTTGGCAGTTTCAGACGCCTGCATAAATGAAGCCATGAAACACACCGACAAACTGCTTTTTGGCGTGCAATTTCACCCAGAAGTTTCAGGAAATCACGGTGCGGTTTTGTTGGAGAATTTCGTGAGGATGTGTGAGGTGAAGAAATAAAGTCATCGTTAGAGTTGTATTCAATCATTTCATCTCAAAAAAAACACCCCGATGAATATATCGAGGTGCATCATCCGAAAGATGTAAAAATAGGTTAAGGACGCTATTGTACTATCAATCGCTCCATCACCACTAAGTTGTCCCCTTTTACGTGAACAAAGTAAGTACCTGGCTCGAGCGCGAGATCGTTCAATGTCCACCGACTGTTGTGCGCGAATTCTTTTGAGTATACTGTCTGACCGTTCGTATTCATTATTTGAATGACGCATGGATCGGAAGATGGTAAGTTGATGTTGATCTCAGTTCCAGTATTTGGATTCGGATAAATTTCCATTTTTTGAACAGTAAAATCCACCGCTACGATATCCGAGTAACTCATTTTTCCATCAAAATCTGTCTGCTTGAGGCTGAAGTAAGTGAAGTTTGTTGCTCCGTTGTCATATGTTGATGTGTAATCTTGTACTTCTGAAATAGTACCTGCGCCGTCTAAGCGTTGCACAAGGATCCAAGAATATCCATCCGTTGATCCTTCGATTGTAAAGTAGTCATTGTTGAGTTCTGTTGCCGTTTGCCAGATAAAGTCGATTTGGCTACCATTTGCCTTTGCATCGAAATTTGTCAGTTCGATCGGTAGAAAGTTCCCTAGAACTATAGGACCATTCAACATTCCTTCTGGACCTGACCAAACATCGGTGCCACAAATCCGAATACTATGACTTGGTTGACCAACACCAGAGTCTTGCACCGAACCTGTTGGTGTAATTGCTACAGTAGAGCCACAAGCGAGTCTTAATTTTGCCCGCTTGATCAAAAAGTAAAATGCCATTAATTATTATTGCTGTTGGGATTCCCGTGAGATCAGTATTTGTCGAGACAACAACAGTATGGCCAACAGAAATAGTTATATTATCTCCTGCGCTCGGCACAGCGTCACACGACCATATAGCAGGGTTACTCCAGTCACCACTTCCAATTGAAACACAAGTAGCAGCGATTGATGATCCAGAAAAGACAAAAAGTGTAGCGAGTAATAATATGAGCGTTTTCATAGACTTATTGTTTTAAGGATTCTAGTACTAAAATGTATATATTTTGGATAGTGTTGCCGATAATGTTATGCATACATAGTTAAAATTGTTATTTAAATGCTCCTGATGAATATTTCACACCTACGAATTACCGATGCGCGTTCATTGATTCCTCTGTACACGTCTAATTGTGGAAACTTAATGGCAGAATCAGGTTCACGTATCAATATTTCCACGATCTTGCAGTATGTTATTGAACAGAATTTGGATTGGAATGTTTTTAATTGCTTTCGTGGTTGCGATGAGCAAACTCATCTTCTGGCACGATATTGACATCTTCAAACACCTAGTTGATGCGCTTTTTTCGGCGGCTGAGACAGGATTTACCATTGCGATTGGATTAACAGGAATGCTCTGTCTTTGGCTGGGTATCATGAAGATAGGTGAAGACGGCGGTGCTGTTCGCCTACTGACGAAATTGGTTTCTCCGCTATTCTCACGCTTATTTCCTGAGGTACCGAAAGATCACCCCGCAGTTGGTGCAATGATGATGAACTTTAGTGCGAACATGCTAGGATTGGACAATGCTGCCACTCCAATCGGACTGAAAGCGATGGGTGAATTGCAAAAATTGAATCCCGAAAAGGAAAAAGCATCGAATGCCCAAATCATGTTCTTGGTACTCAATACGTCAGGATTAACTATTATTCCTGTATCAGTTTTTGCATTACTAGCTTCAAATGGAATGTCATCCCCTTCATCGGTGTTCCTTCCTATTTTGATGGCAACGTTTTGCGCATCGATTGTTGGATTGGTGGTTGTTTCGATCAAGCAACGTATTAACATCCTGAACTGGGTGGTTCTTTCCTATTTGGGAGGAATCGCCTTACTTTTAGGAGGATTGTTATTCTACATCCAACGACATCCAGAGCAAAGCGATGTGATTTCGAATATTTTTGGAAACACACTCATTTTTAGTATCATCGCTGGATTTATCCTAATGGCAATGCGCAAAAAAGTGAACGTATACGAATCGTTTGTAGAAGGTGCAAAAGATGGATTTACCGTCGCAATTAAAATTATACCCTACCTCGTGGCTATGTTGGCAGCAATTGCAGTCTTTCGAGCTTCCGGTTCCTTGGATGCCCTTCTTGACGGGGTGAAAGCTGCTGCTCTTTTCGCAGGAATCGCAGCTAGCGAATGGGTGGATGCTTTGCCAATTGCCATGATGAAACCATTGAGTGGCAGTGGCGCTCGTGGTGCCCTGCAAGAAGTTATCAATACCTTCGGAGTCGATTCGCTTCAAACGAAAATTGGTGCGACCATGCAAGGAAGTACTGAAACGACCTTCTATGTATTGGCTGTCTATTTCGGTTCAGTTGGAATAAAGAACTCACGTTATGCGGCCGGAGTCGGATTACTCGCTGATGCGGCTGGATTAATTGCCGCAATCATTATTTCATATATCTTCTTCTCATAGCTTATGCTGAACTGGTTCAAAAAGAAAAAACGCGAAATTATTGCAAGTGAATTGTCGAGCACGCCACTCAAACCGATTGGCTATCCTGCCAAAATTATTATCGCATGGAGCAAAGCCATCGAAGGAAACGACGACATCATGTTATGGCTTAAAGAAAATGGTTACAAAGAATTGTTCATGGCAACGTATGCGATTTATTTAAAAGATGAAGCCCGTGATTGGCTCCAAGTAAACGGATATGTGCACCTGATGGCAATGATAAATGCTGCCGAAGGCAATGAAAGTGCTCAAAAGTGGTTATTAGTACATGATTTTGAAGTTTTGTATCATATCGCCATGGCTGTGGAGGACGAACGGTCTAGTATTGAGTGGCTTGGAAAGAATGCACCTGCCGATCTTTTTCTCCTCGCAAAATCGATCAAACGCATCAAAGACCAGATCGAAGAGAACCACAATGACGTCCATTCTTTCGGACATCATCTCTAAGAATTTTTTATTGCAAATGATTGTTTTAGCTTTGCACCACAATTTTGAAGAAGTACGATGATAAAGGGAAAAAAACTGATAGTAATTTTACCAGCATACAACGCTGCGAAAACTTTAGAACGCACCTACAATGAGATTCCATTTGATATTGTGGATGAAGTAGTACTCGTAGACGACAAAAGCAGCGACAGCACATCAGAGCTTGCACACCAAATTGGAATTAAGCACGTAATCCGGCACGAAGTAAATAAAGGATACGGAGGAAATCAGAAAACGTGCTACAACAAAGCACTCGAATTGGGCGGCGATATCGTAGTCATGCTCCACCCCGATTATCAATATACACCAAAATTGATCGAAAGCATGGCGCATTTGATCGCAAATGATGTTTATCCAGTGGTTATTGGATCGCGCATTCTTGGAAAAGGTGCCCGAAAAGGTGGAATGCCTTGGTACAAATATGTGGCGAATCGTTTATTGACCTTGACACAGAATATTCTGATGGGACAAAAACTATCTGAATATCACACGGGATACCGCATGTTTTCGAAAGAGGTACTGGAATCGATCAACTACAATATAAATTCAGACGATTTTATCTTCGATAACCAAATGTTAGCTCAAATTTTCTACAAGAAATTCGAAATTGCTGAAATTACATGCCCAACGAAATACTTCGACGAAGCGTCTTCCATTAACTTGGCGCGTAGTTCGAAATACGGAATGGGAGTTTTGG
>CALFOS010000233.1 GCA_937919725.1 uncultured Fluviicola sp.
CATGAGGTAGATTTCACAGAATGCGACCTATCTGAAGGGAAATTTGAAAATTGTGATTTAAATCGGGCAACTTTTGACAGAACGAATGTTGAAAAAGTTAACTTTAGGTCATCTTATAATTATTCCATCGATCCGGAAAATAATCGAATCAAAAAGGCAATTTTTTCGAAAGATGGAATTACGGGATTGCTCGACAAATACGCGATTGAAATTGTGAATTAAGTCGAACAGGAAGCTAGAATATAATAAACGCGCCATGAGCGGAAAAAGTAACAAATTAAACTAGAAAATAGAATTAATATGAATGAATCAAGTAAAGGAAAATGTCCTGTAATGCACGGGGGAAACACAGTAACACACCAAAGTGTAACGGATTGGTGGCCAAAATCATTGAATTTCGATATCCTTCATCAACACGACACTAAAACCAATCCACTTGGAGAGGAATTTAATTATGCCGACGCGTTCAGTAAGTTGGACCTAGAAGCGCTCAAAACTGATTTGAAGGCAGCAATGACGGACAGTCAAGACTGGTGGCCAGCAGACTGGGGACATTACGGTGGATTGATGATTCGAATGGCATGGCACGCCGCTGGAACCTACCGAATTTCGGATGGACGAGGAGGAAGCAACACTGGCAATCAACGTTTTGCACCGCTCAATAGCTGGCCCGACAATGTGAATCTTGATAAAGCAAGACGATTATTATGGCCGGTGAAGAAAAAATACGGTGATTCGATTTCATGGGCAGATCTCATGATCCTCGCGGGAAACATGGCCTACGAATCGATGGGATTCAAAACATTTGGCTTCGCCGGAGGTAGAGAAGATATTTGGCATCCAGAGAAAGACATCTACTGGGGACAAGAGAAAGAATGGCTGGCAAAATCGCGCTATTCAACAGATGGTGACAGCGAATCGCTTGAGAATCCACTCGCAGCAGTACAGATGGGATTAATTTATGTGAATCCTGAAGGTGTTGGTGGTGTCCCCGATCCACTGAAAACCGCTCATGATGTTCGCACAACGTTCAAACGTATGGCGATGAACGATGAGGAAACAGTTGCCTTAACTGCTGGCGGTCATACCGTAGGTAAAGCACATGGAAACGGCGATGCTGGGGCACTTGGTCCAAATCCCGAAGGTGGAAACATTGAAGATCAAGGCTTCGGTTGGGTCAATCCAAACGGAAAAGGAAATGCAGAAGACACCGTGTCAAGTGGACTTGAGGGAGCGTGGACAAGCACTCCAGATAAATGGAATCACACGTATTTTCACCTTTTATTGAACCACGAATGGGAATCGAAAAAAAGTCCAGCGGGCGCGTTCCAGTGGGAACCAATTTCCATTGCGGAAGAAGATAAACCATTCGACGCGCACATTACCGGCGTAAGAAGAAATCCGATCATGACAGATGCCGATATGGCCATGAAAATGGATCCAGAATACCGGAAAATATCGGAGCGCTTTCTTGCCGATCCAGCATATTTCGCGGATACCTTCGCACGAGCTTGGTTCAAATTGACGCACCGAGATTTAGGTCCAAAAAGCCGTTACCTCGGAGCAGACAGTCCAACAGAAGAGTTGATCTGGCAAGATCCTGTTCCCGCTGGAAATGCTACAATTACGGATGCTGAGATCAACGATTTGAAAGGAAAAATCTTGAATTCTGGTCTCACATCAAGCGAATTGATCAGTACAGCTTGGGATAGCGCTAGAACTTTCCGTGGATCGGATTTCAGAGGTGGTGCAAATGGTGCACGCATTCGTTTGGCTCCGCAGAAAGATTGGGAAGGAAACGAGCCAGAACGCTTGCGAAAGGTGTTGGGGAAACTCACCGAAATTCAATCTGGTTTCAGCAATAAAGTGAGCATGGCAGATTTGATCGTACTAGGGGGAATTACAGCGATCGAAGAAGCGGCGAAAAAAGCTGGATTCCCTGTTGCTGTTCCTTTCACTGCAGGTTGCGGCGATGCTACGGCAGAAATGACCGATGCGGATTCTTTTACGGATCTCGAACCACTTCACGATGGTTACAGAAACTGGTTGAAAACCGATTATGCGGTCGAAGCTGAAGAAATGATGCTCGATAGAACACAATTAATGGGCTTGACTGCTCCTGAAATGACCGTTTTGGTTGGAGGAATGCGCGTATTAGGAACGAATCATGGAGGATCTAAACATGGTGTTTTCACAGATAATGAAGGTGCATTGACAAATGATTTCTTCGTGAACTTAACGGACATGAAGTATTCGTGGAAACCAGCTGGCGACAATTTATATAACGTTATCGATCGCACATCAGGCAACACGAAGTGGACAGCCACGCGCATCGATTTGGTGTTTGGTTCGAATTCGATTCTTCGCTCCTACTCCGAAGTATACGCGCAAGACGATCACCGTGAAAAATTCGTAAAGGATTTCGTGAGCGCTTGGACGAAAGTTATGAACGCAGACCGATTCGACTTGAAATAGATAGAATTGTTTATTGAATGATAAAGGAGCGGATGTAAAAATGTCCGCTCTTTTTTGCGTTATAATTGACACTGAATCAAAGTTTTCTTATTGTTTACACTCTTCTCCATTGTTGAAGATTTTGCCGCCAAGTTCTTCAACCTCATATCCACTCCAACCGCGCTTTGCTTTCTTCTGAAATGCTTTTGAGTTATTAAGACGTTATCGGTCGTGATTCCATCTCGCTGAAACATGAAGCGTTGCCATTTTTACCAAGAATATCCGCCAGTTCGCAACTTGATTGCAGGTCTGAATTCAAACGCTTTGACTATATAGAACAACAAACAATCACAAACAGAGGAATGGAAAGTGCTTCCAGCTAAATACTTGCCTGAAGAAAACCTGTACAAACAACTCATTTTTGCATTTAAATACGAAGGAGTAAACTTACTTGTGTTTAAAAAATTATTTGAAGTGCTGGAAACAACGGAACTAGAGAATATTCTACAGCAAGAGGTCTTAGGTCAATACAGCAGAAGAATTTGGTTTTTGTATGAGTGGCTTACTGGAACAACTTTAAACCTCCCAGACTTAAAAACGGGGAATTTAGTTCCCTTGTTGGATGAGAAAATGCAATACGCAATAGAAGGATCAAGTTCGCCGAGACATAAAGTAATTAATAACCTTCCAGGCACGCCTGATTATTGTCCATTGATTCGAAAAACAGAGAAATTAGAAAACTACATCCAATCGGATATTCGTAAGCAAAAAAGCACCTATTTGAATCGAATACACAACGATATTTTACAGCGTGCATCGGCCTATTTATTGCTAAAAGATTCAAAAGCATCGTTTACAATAGAAGGAGAAAAACCGAGAAGTAATCGCGCTGCGCGCTGGGGAAATGCCATTGGTCAAGCAGGCGTAAATCCATTAACCATCGACGAGTTAAATCGATTACAGCAATTGGTGATCGAAAATGATCGATTTACAAAAATGGGTATTCGAAAACAACAGGGATTCGTTGGTGATCGTGATCGTGAATCAGGTGAACCAATCCCTGATCATATATCTGCTAAACACGAAGATTTAGATCAACTCATGCGTGGTCTATTAGAAACGAAGAACATACTCGTTAATTCGAAAATAGATCCAGTTCTAGCTGCCGCAAAAATTGCATTTGGTTTTGTATTTATTCACCCGTTTGTAGATGGAAATGGCCGTTTGCAACGGTACATTATTCACCATGTTTTGGCTAAAATGAAGTATTCAGAACAGGGAATGATATTTCCAGTTTCCGCTTCTATTTTGTCGCATATCGACACCTACAAGAAAACACTTAAGTCATACTCTCATCCAGTTTTAAATCAGATACAATGGAAGCCTACTCTAGATAACAATGTGGAAATTTTGAATGAAACCATTGATTATTATCGTT
This sequence comes from uncultured Fluviicola sp., assembly GCA_937919725.1. Classification (GTDB taxonomy): domain Bacteria; phylum Bacteroidota; class Bacteroidia; order Flavobacteriales_D; family Crocinitomicaceae; genus UBA4466. The sequence continues at coordinate 3,893 of CALFOS010000233.1, forward strand.
ATTTTGACGCAACAAATCAGGTAGAATTCCTCTACTATTGTGTACATGATACGCTCGTAAATATTATTCCAAACGAAGTTGATTATTTACGCCAGTACGATGCTTTTAAGCGCTACGTAGATGATACGTATGAAATGCCAGATGACCTGGTTTCTGTACTTGTTCGGTTTTTAGAGCAAGGAAATGGTAAGTTGTCTAAACGTGCAAAGAATAAGGAATTCGAAGCCCTTAAAGAGAATGAAATCGAAGAGATAGAGGCAAATTATAAAGAAATTTTTGAATTGGAAGAATGACAACCCAACCCGAAGTCCTATTAGAAAACAACCTAATCACGGAGTTCTTTGGCAAAAGTCAATTGTTCGGTTTTACAGGAACGCCCATTTTCGCAGACAATGCTTCGAAGAACGAGCACGGAAAACGAACGACAAAAGATTTGTTCGGTAACTGCTTGCACAAATACGTCATTACCGATGCCATTCGCGATCAGAATGTATTAAAGTTTGGAATCGAGTACGTTGGTAAATACAAACAAAAGGGAAATACCGTCATTGACATCGAAGTAGAGGATATTTATAAAACAGAGGTCTTCAACGATCCAAGAAGATTGGAAAAAATCGTTGATTACATGATCGCCTATCACGATCAGAAAACCTTTCGAAAAGACTATTCTGCCCTGTTCGCGGTACGCAGTATCGACAATGCCATTGCCTATTACGATATCTTCCAAAAGAAGAAAGAAGCAGGCGAGCACAACTTGCGAATTGCTACTATTTTTACCTACGGAGCAAACGAAGAAGACGAAGACGCACAGGATTATTTACCGGATGATGAATATCAAATGGTTGCTGAGCCTCAAACGCTGTATAAGTCAAGTCATTCCAGAGACAAGCTTGAAAGCTACATTGGTGATTACAACAAAATGTACAGCACGAGCTTTACAACCAAGGACAGTCAACAGTTTGAAAACTATTTCAAGGACATCAGTAAGCGTTTAAAAGAGCGTGAAAAAGAATCCTTCACCGATGAAAAAGACCGTTTGGACATTGTAATTGTGGTCAACATGATGCTCACAGGATTTGATGCATAGAAAGTCAACACCTTGTACGTCGACAAGAACCTCAAGCACCATGGATTGATTCAGGCATTTTCGCGTACCAATCGAATTCTAGGAGAACAGAAGTCGCAAGGAAACATTCTGTGCTTCCCCAATTTAAAGAAAGCCACAGACGAAGCCATTACATTGTTCTCCAACAAAGATGCAATTGAAGTAATTGTCTTACCACCTTATGAGAAAGTTGCCGAAAAATTCGATGAAGCTTTACAGAACTTATTGGAAATAGCACCAACGTTTCAAAACGTTGATGATTTGCCAAGTGAAATTGAAGAAAC
>CALFOS010000234.1 GCA_937919725.1 uncultured Fluviicola sp.
GCTGAATTTAAAACCTGTCAATTCTGCATCACTGGAGTAATTCGCATCAATAAATTTTGAGAACAATCGTAGTTTGTTTTCAGCACCAACCGCGCAGTCGCCTTCAACACTCGCCAGAGGACCAACCGAATAACCCCATTTATACTCATCTATTCCACATGTTTTGCAAGCTCCATTATAGAATAATTCCATCTCCCAATTGAGTGAAATTTCGCTCTGTGTTTTATTGGTAATTTTTATTAAAAAGTATTGTTTATCTAAACCAGAATTTACGGCACAGTCCGTGCGCTTATATTCAATACTAAAATCCGGATTATCGACATAGGTAGTCCAATTGAAACCGCTGATTTCGTCAGTTACAACATGATCTGTTGATATTTGAGCGAAAGTGAACGAGCTCAACATCATACATAATAGGTGCACAAGGTAGTTCATAATGTAGTTTTTGTGTCTGATAAAGCACTGATAATTAGAACAAACGCTTCTCTTTTATCCAAAAACATAAACTTAAAGAATGTACTATAAACAACCTTTATAAATGGTTTAATTATTTCATTTTGATGCTCTTGTCGAATATTCAAATCATTCTATCGAATATATGTAGGCTTTTGGCGAAATTAAAACTGTTTGATTTATGCGCCTATGTTCTTATTCTGTGAATTTTGTGCTTTCTTTTAATGAAAGTGTTTGTTTACTCAACGACAATGTGAAAGGACTCATCGTAATTCTTTACGCTTGACTCAAAATTGTTAGAAACTTTGTGGATCTCAAAAAACACTGTTCTTGCAAATTTTACGAAGTTCCAGCGTTATCCAATAAAACTCCACTTTTTTCCAACGTGGCTTTAGCAGATGCCACTCGACAAATCAGAATGACTTCCTTGCCTTTCATGGCGTTTTTTAAGCGCTCTGAAAACTAGCTCATTCAATTAGCCTATACGGCAACTCAGGTTTCAGTCGAGAAATATTGTGCGAAAAACAACGCTTTACTCTAAAGTGAATAACAAAAAAATCCCGACGCACTGCATCGGGATTAGTAACTATACAATCAAATCTTGATTTACTAAATTACTTTTACGTTTACAGCATTAATTCCGCGACGTCCTTCTTCCAATTCGAACTCCACTGAGTCGCCCTCTTTGATTTCATCGATTAATCCTGTTACGTGAGCGAAACGCTCTTCGCCTGTCTCGTCTTCAATAATAAATCCAAAACCTTTGGCATCGTTGAAGAATTTTACTTTTCCTGTTTTCATTCAAATAAATTTTAATGGTGCCAAAATAATGAAAGTTGTCGTTAATCGCTCATTTTTAAGTAGAAAGTGGGTGAAATTTACCGTAATACCGTCAGAATTGTTGGGTAATCGATAGGCTGAATACACGGTATTTCACTTAAAGTCTATGCGCTCGTTCGGTGGATTCCAAAACAATTCTAATAACTTTGTAACTTATTTAACGGTGTGATGAGTCAAGAAGAATCGGTGAGAATCAATAAGTTTTTGAGTGAGGTAGGCTACTGCTCGCGACGTGCTGGTGACAAACTGATCGAAGAAGGTCGTGTCACCATTAATGGAGTGGTGCCTGAAATGGGCACCAAAGTGCTGCCGGGCGATGACGTCGAGGTGGATGGAAAATCGGTGATTCAAAAGGACAAAAAACACGTCTACATCGCCTTCAATAAGCCTATTGGAGTTGTTTGCACGACGGACAGACGTGTGGAGGAAAATAACATTATCGACTTTATCAATTATCCTACGCGCATTTTCCCGATTGGTCGACTGGACAAACCGAGCGAGGGATTGATTTTGCTCACGGACGATGGCGATATCGTGAATAAAATCCTTCGTGCACGCAATAATCACGAAAAAGAATACATCGTTTCGGTGCATAAACCTGTGACGACCGATTTCATTGAAAACATGGCTGCTGGCGTTCCGATTCTAGAAACGATGACCCGTGAATGTGAGGTGGAGCAAACGGGCAAGTACGAGTTCCGGATTATCTTAACACAAGGCTTGAACCGACAGATTCGACGCATGTGCGAGTACTTCGATTACGAAGTAATTCGTTTGAAACGCATTCGAATCATGAACATCGAATTGGATGTCCGGGAGGGCAAATACCGCGATTTAACGGTTACTGAACTATCGGAACTCAATTACTTACTGGGCGAGTCTGAGAAAACGGCGGAGTAATTTCTGCGCTTTCTTGCGTTAGTTACTTCGAGTGATACTCCAGGCATATCGTAACGAGCAAGAGGAAATAAAAAAGATAGATTACGCAAGAAAATAATCTTCGAGATGCGCCCTATCGGTCCAAAATCGACTGAAAAACTGCCCGGTACAGTGGTTTAATACTTGATAAAAACGTTCTTCGCTTCGGTGAAAAATCGGAGTGCTTCCCATCCACCTTCTCGACCTACACCCGAAGCCTTCACGCCGCCAAAGGGTGTTCTCAGGTCGCGTACAAGCCACGCATTTACCCAAACAATTCCAGCATCAATTTCGTTTGCCATTCGGTGCGCTCGCTTGAGGTCGGATGTCCATAGTGTTGCACTCAATCCGTATTGCGTAGAATTCGCCATCATCAGCACTTCTTCTTCTGTGTCGAAAGGCGTGATGGTGACTACAGGCCCAAAAATTTCTTCTTGGTTCGTTCGGCAATCGAATGCCAAGCCCTCAATCACTGTTGGTCGGAGGAAGTAGCCTTCATCGTATGGCTCTTCGAGGATCACACGCTCGCCTCCCGTCAAAACTGTCCCGCCTTCTTCCTTGGCCAATTCGATGTACGACAACACTTTTTCCATGTGCGGCTTCGAAACTACGGCTCCGAGTTTCGCTTTTGGGTCCATTGGTGGTGCCACAACTGTTTTGCTCACACGATCAACAAAGGCCTCCTTGAATTTTTCGTACAACGGGCGTTCGATAAAAATGCGCGATCCACACAAACAAATCTGTCCTTGATTGGCGAATGAAGATCGAAGCGTAGTACTCAACATATCATCGAAATCGCAATCCGCGAAAATGATATTCGGGTTTTTTCCACCGAGTTCGAGCGACAATTTCTTGAACATCGGAGCGGCCGTTTGAGCGATGTATTTTCCTGTGCTTGTGCCACCTGTGAACGAGATGGCTTTGATTTTCGGATGTTTCACAATTGCATCACCAACTGTGTGACCTTCACCGTGCAAAATATTCAGCACTCCTGGGGGCAATCCCGCCTCCTGCGCTACTTTTCCGAGAAGATAAGCGGTATATGGTGTTATTTCTGAAGGCTTTGCAATCACGCAATTTCCTGCTGCAAGTGCGGGAGCAATTTTCCATGAGAAGAGATACAGCGGCAAATTCCAGGGAGAAATACAGCCAACAATTCCAATCGGTTTACGCAAGGTATAGTTCACGCCAAGTCCTTCCATTTGATGCGATTCGGAGGCGTAGTGTACAATCGCAGTTGCGAAAAAATGAAAATTTGAAACCGCCCGTGGAATGTCAACCTGTGCCGCCAGCGAAACGGGTTTTCCATTGTCGCGCGATTCGGCTTGCACAAACTCATCCATGTGCGCTTCTATTCCTTCAGACAAACGAATGAGGATAGCACTGCGTTCTGTAGAGCTCATTCCCGACCAAATTGGGAAGGCTTTTTCGGCTGCGTCTACTGCAATTTGAACATCGCCCGCGCCAGAATTAGGAATCAAGCAATACACTTTTCCCGTTGCTGGTTCAATGTTGTCGATGTATTGCCCTGTTGTTGGATCGCAGTATTCTCCGTTCACAAAATTCTTTATTTTTTCCATCTCCTAATTACAATTTTTGACCAAATGTCGTACGAAATCTTCCGTGAATCGAACCATGTTTTTAATTTCATCAGTACTCGCAATGCGCAATGATTTGAATATGATCAACGCATTGCCATTGCACTCGATATGATATACTTTTTCTTCTTCCAAGAAGCGAATCAATTCGGGGGTGAAAAGTTCGCGAATTTTTACCTCATCTTCACCTGTTAAGCGAATAGTTTTTGAAAAAAAAGGGAATTCGAGGAAATCGATGTCGTGCGAATCGGTGAGTGAATAGATCACACGATCAAATAATTTGTCGAAAATGCCTTCCTCATCGAGTAAAAACGTCGGAATCTCGCTGGACAAATGCACGAGTTGCACGGTTGTTTTGTACACTTCTTTGGAGAACATCGCTCCTTCCTCGAACACAATGTCGCTGATTTCCCAATCTACTTTGCATTCAGTAATTTCGCCTCCGATCACGTTTTGCTTCGTCTCCAAGGGGCGCGTTTGGAAGAAATTGAAGTCGAGCAATTCACTCGAATCTACTTGTTCTTCGAGGGTGTATAACCATTTGTTGTTCATCGCCATTTGCTTTATGCGCTGCTGACGCGGAGATGTTTTTTGGAAATTGGGCAAAATATGTGTCTTCAAGGCCAATTTATGGTTCGATGAAGCGACGTGTTGGCTCAACCCAGTGATCTGAACTTTTCCTCCCGTCAATCGATGCGCTGTTCGAAATTCCATCAATTTTTCCTGGAAAGTAAAGTCGATCAGTCGCGTTTTAGAGAGATCAATCTTCAAATCAGCACCCGCAGGAATTTTTTCTAAGATGGAAATCAGTCGAAGCAAGGTCATGAAATTCGCAATTCCCTTCACGCGCAAGGTGTAGGTTCCGTCGGGCTGTTCTTTCAAGTTGGTGCCCGATCGAAATACCATTTGCAAAAACTGCGGAACAGAAACGCGCGACATCAGAAGATGAGCAATGAGTGTGATCGCCATGCCACCCAAAATTCCAATCAATGGACCTTTATACAATGTGATTATGATCGTTGCCAGCATGAAAATCATCTGTTCCAAGCCTTGTTTGTACACTTCTTTGAACACGCGCGGCGATGCCAATTTTATTCCTGTAAAAACCAGGACAGCCGCCAAGGCCGCAACGGGAAACAATTGAATAACGGGTAAGCCAACGAGCACAAAAATGGCGATAAATAATCCGTGATAGAAGTTGGACCATTTCGTTTTTGCCTTGTTGTGTACATTTACGGTACTTCGCACAATCGCATTCAAAATCGGTAGCCCACCAACAAATCCAGACACCATACTAGAGAGCCCAACCGCAGTAAGATCTTTGTTCAAGTCTGTTTTTCGTTTGTACGGATCGAGCTTATCCACGGCCTTTGCGGCTGCGAGCGTAATAACGGACGAAATCAAATTAATGGAAATCACTGCAATCCAAAAATTGCCCGTGTACGCTTTCGAGAAGTCGGGGAAGCGAAAACCGTCCATCCAATTGCTCGGAACGCTGATCAAATAATCTTGCGGTGCATGAAACACTTTCCCAAATACCGCTATCTCATTTGCTTCGAGGTAACCATAGAGAAATACGATGGGAACCCCAATGGCAAGTACCCACACCGGAGCTGGAATGAAGTGAAATACCTTGTAACTTATTCGGCTATGGAAGAACAATAAGATGATTCCAAGACCAGAAATAATGGCGATGTACGGATTAATTTCGGGCAGTTTTAGGAAGATGTCGCCGATGATCTGCACCGTGTTTTTGCCGTCGGAAGTAGTTCCCATGGCCACGTGCATTTGTTTAGCGAAGATGATAATTCCGATGGACGCAAGAACGCCTTGAATCACCGAAGTGGGGAAAATATCCGCAATGCGACCAAACTTTAGCAGCCCGACTAGCACCTGAAGTGCCCCAGCCACAACTATCGCGGCAAGCACAAATGGAAATCCATCAATCGCTTCGCCTGTCGGACTCAATGCCACTGCGGATGCTCCAACCACGGCAATCAATCCTGCGGCAGGACCGTTAATAGTTAAGTAAGCGCCTCGAAAAAAGGTAGTCACTAGGCCGCCAATTACGGCGGTTATCAATCCAGAAATCGGTGGGAGTCCCATTCCCTTCGCGATCGCAAGAGAAAGTGGAAGCGCAACAAGCGAGACACTCACAGCGGCCAGAACATCGTTTTTCCAATGTTTTTTAAATCCTCTCCAGCCTGTTAATGGAAGGTTATCTCTGACGTTTCTTTGCATTCAAAAATTTCTGTAAGCGATGAATATACCGATTTTTTATCGATTTAGCCA
>CALFOS010000235.1 GCA_937919725.1 uncultured Fluviicola sp.
CAAATTCCACATAGATTCTATTTTTTACTAGAAAATTGCCTGATTCAACCCGCGTGAAGTACTCATTATTTCGCATATCATCAACAGTCAACTAGGGCGCGACATTTCGAGCTTTTGAGCAACATTTCTGCCATCTTTTCACGATTCAGCCACATTTCTATGACATCATGTCCTATTTCATAGATTGGCAGTATCTTTGTCATTCCAATTTTCAAATAAAAAAGAACCAGATTATGTCTCAAGAAAAAGAGTTGAACAATCAGGAAGTCGATCCGTCAACAGATGGATCTGGTGAGGGTACTGTAAATAACCAAGAAACGGTTGAAATTCATACGCCATCTGAACCGACTTTCGAAGATAAATTCAACGAGCTCAACGATAAATATTTGCGTATTCATGCCGAATTCGACAATTTCCGTAAGCGAACGAACAAGGAGAAATTAGACATCATCGGATCGGCGAACGCGTCTTTGTTGAGGGATCTTCTCCCAGTAATGGACGATTTTGAGCGCGCCATGGCGAACAACGAAAAAATTGATGATGTTCAAAGCATGAAAGAAGGAATCGCATTGATCTTCCACAAATTCAAAGTGACTTTGGAATCAAAAGGTTTGACGCCGATGAAGGTGGAAGGAGAAGTATTTGATGCCGATCTCCACGAAGCGATTGCAAATGTTCCTGCCCCGAAGAAAAATTTGAGAGGAAAGGTGATCGAAGCGGTAGAAAAAGGGTATTATTTGAACGATAAAGTGATTCGCTACGCAAAAGTAGTAGTTGGACAATAAGCGAAGAAAGCACTATGAGCGCGAAGAGAGATTATTATGAAGTATTGGGGTTGGCGAAAAATGCTTTGGAAGCTGAAATAAAAAAAGCGTATCGAAAAATGGCGTTGAAGTATCACCCCGATAAAAATCAGGGCGATGATGCTGCGGAAGATAAGTTTAAGGAAGCAGCCGAAGCGTATGAAGTGCTAAGTAATTCCGAGAAAAAATCGCGTTACGATCAATTTGGTCACGCTGGATTAAATGGATCTGGAGGTTTTGGAGGTGGTATGAATATGGACGACATCTTCTCTCAATTCGGGGATGTTTTCGGTGGCGCATTTGGCGGTGGTGGAGGTAGCTTCGGTGGAAGCCGTGGTGGATCAAGACGTGTCCGAGGAACCAACCTTCGTGTAAAAATGAAACTGACTTTGCAAGAAATTGCGGAGGGTGTCAACAAAAAAATTAAGGTAAATAAACTCGTTTCTGCGGATGGCGTTACGTTTAAAACATGTCAAACCTGCAACGGTGCTGGTCGTGTTACGCGTGTATCTCAAACGTTTTTGGGAGCCATGCAAACACAGTCTGCTTGTCCTACCTGCCATGGCGCGGGAAAAATGATCGACAAAAAACCGTCGCATGCTGATGCCAATGGCTTAGAGAAAAAGGAGGAAGTGATCGAAATAGAGATTCCTGCTGGCGTAGCGGATGGCATGCAACTTAGCGTTTCTGGAAAGGGAAATGCGGGTCCATTTGATGGAATTCCCGGCGATTTGATCGTAGTAATAGAAGAAATTGAACACGAAGATTTGCGTCGAGATGGTGACCATTTGCACTACGATGCCTATGTCAATTTTGTGGATGCCGTGCTCGGTAGCTCCATCGAAATTCCAACTATTTCTGGAAAGGCAAAAATTAAAGTAGAACCTGGAACACAGAGCGGAAAAGTGCTTCGACTCAAAGGAAAAGGAATTCCAGCTTTACAATCATACGGAACGGGTGATCTGTTTGTACATATCAATGTCTGGACGCCCAAAAAAGTGTCGAAGTCGGAAAAGGAAATCCTCGAGAAATTAAAAGAAAGCGAAAATTTTGAACCAAGTCCAGATCATCAGGACAAGGGATTTTTTGCACGTATGAAAGACAAATTCTAGTTCGTGAAGTTCGTTGAACAATATAGAAAAGGATCCGAAAGTTTCGCAACCTATCTTCTAACTGGCGTTCTGGTTTTTCTGGGTCTCTTGATCGGAAATTTTGTGGTGCTCGGTTTGGCATTTGCTATTGCACCGAACATGTCTCTCACTAGCGGAGCCAATCCATTTTCAGAACTCGAAACGAATACTCAGCTCGTCTTGATGATGTTGCCGTTTGTATTTGCATTCTCGGCATTGTTGCTCAGCGTTAAGTACATTCATAAACGCCCAATTCTAAGTATTCTTACCGCGCGCGCGTCCTTTGATTGGAAACGGTACTTCCTTGCCTTCACAGTTTGGATGAGCGTACTTTCCCTGTTTATGGCACTTACCATTTACACAACCGACACCATCCATTGGAACTTCAACTCATCCACGTTTTTCATGCTACTCGCCATTTCGTGTGTGATGCTGCCCATTCAAACGGCCGTGGAAGAAGTGTTTTTTCGTGGCTGGCTTTTACAGGGAATTGGAAAACGACTGAAACACGCCGGACTTAGCATTCTTTTCACAGGAATTATTTTTGGACTGCTTCATGGTGGGAATCCAGAAGTGTACAAAATTGGCTACGGCATTTTCGCGTTCTATATTCTTTCGGGAATTTTCCTAGGAATTATTGCACACATGGATGATGGCTTGGAACTCGGAATGGGGTATCATGCTGCCAACAATGTGTTCGCTTCCATTATTCTCACCAACGATTGGCAAGTTTTTCACACTGATGCTTTATACATGGATACCTCGCCGCCGAGCTTCGGTTGGGATGCCATCCTAACGCTTGCTATCGTTCAACCTTTGTTTTTACTCGTGTTCGCGAAAATTTACAAATGGAAAAATTGGAAAGAACGACTTTTTGGCTTCACACCAGAAATTGAATCAGATAAGATGGACGATCTGAAAAACGATATGTAAGGAAATTTTTCTTTACTCGTCCTACTCACCATACGCGAAAAATGTACCTTTATTTCTCAAACTAATATTATGAAAACATATTACGACCCAGACGACTTAAAGAAATTTGGTAAAATCTCCGAATTTCAGCCGGAATTGGGTGAGAAATTTTTCGATTACTATGGTCATGTGTTCCAAGAAGGTGCTCTTACAGCCCGAGAAAAATCATTGATCGCTTTGGCCGTTGCGCATGCCATTCAATGTCCATACTGCATTGATGCATACACAGTTGACACGATGGAAAAAGGCTGCGATGAGGAACAATTGATGGAAGCTGTGCACGTTGCAGCGGCAATTCGAGGTGGAGCAAGTTTGGTACATGGTGTTCAAATGATGAATAAATACAAAGAGCTTTCGATGTAATGGCAGTAATTACGCACAAATCGTTGGCGGCTCAAAATCACGAATTATCTGAGGTTGAACAGCAACTGAAATTACTCAAAGAAGCAAATCTCGCGCCTTTTCAAGATAAATTGGCAGAGTCGAATCTGTTTCCGCTCACCACGACTGGCCTAGACATTTTTCAAATCAACATGGGAAAAATGTGCAACCAAGTCTGCAAGCATTGTCACGTAGACGCTGGACCAGATAGGAAAGAAATTATGACGCGTGAAACCATGCAACTTTGCCTGGACGCCATCGACAAAACGGATTGTTCAACCGTTGATTTGACCGGTGGAGCGCCAGAAATGAATCCTGATTTCCGTTGGTTCGTGGAACAACTATCTTCCAAAGGAAAAAAAGTACTGGTGCGCTGCAATTTAACGATCATCGTGGCGAACAAAAAATACAACGATCTTCCCGATTTTTTCAAAAAAAACAAGATTGAAGTCGTTTCGTCGTTGCCGTATTTCACGTCCACCAAAACGGATGCGCAACGCGGAGATGGTGTGTTTGATAAAAGTATCACCGCGCTCAAGATGCTCAACGAAGTAGGCTATGGAATGGAAGGTTCTGGATTGATTTTGAACCTCGTTTACAATCCATCTGGAGCATTTTTACCTCCAGATCAAGTCGCGCTCCAAGCAGACTTCAAGAAAAAATTAAAAGAACGCTACGACATCCATTTCAATCAACTTTTCGCCATCACCAATTTGCCGATTAGCCGATTTTTGGAATACTTGGTGGCGAGCGACAACTACGAAGGGTACATGTACAAATTGGTGGATGCCTACAATCCCATTGCAGCAGCAGGGGTGATGTGCAGAAACACCATTTCTATCGGCTGGGATGGCTATATTTTCGACTGTGACTTCAACCAAATGCTCGATTTAAAAGTAGCGGCTTTAGGTCAACACCTCAAGGATTTTGATGCAGAAGCATTGAAAAATCGGAATGTCATCGTCAACCAACATTGTTACGGCTGCACCGCTGGATCTGGATCGAGTTGTGGTGGATCAACAGCTTAATTTTTTAGGATAAATAGATATAGTATGAAATCGTACTTAGACGAAACGGTAAATGTTTACAGAGATGCAGCCCTCACGCCAGACGTTGGCTTGTGTTGTACAACAACTCCTATTTGGGCTTTGCCAGGTTTAGATATGCCTAGCATCATGCTCGAAATGAACTACGGATGCGGAAGTACGGTGAATCCACGCGATTTGGTAAATGAACCTACCGTGCTCTATGTTGGCGTTGGTGGTGGAATGGAAGTGTTTCAATTTTCCTACTTCAGCAGAAAAAAGAATGGCGTGATTGGCGTAGATGTGGTCGATGAAATGTTGGATGCGTGTCGCGCTAATCTCAAAATGGCGAAGGCTACAAATCCTTGGTTCAAGTCGGAGTTTGTGGATGTGAGAAAAGGCGATGCGCTCAATTTACCTGTGGAGGATGAATCAATTGACGTGGCTGCGCAAAATTGCTTATTCAATATTTTCAACAAAGAAGATTTGAATAAAGCCTTGGCAGAAATGTACCGCGTGCTCAAACCAAACGGACGCTTGGTGCTTTCTGATCCCGTAACGGAAGACCCAATGCCTGAATCTTTGAAAAATGATGATCGTTTGCGTGCTCTCTGTTTGAGCGGATCACTTCCATTGAATGAGTATATCAAAATGATGACGGACGCTGGATTTGGAACAATCGAAATTCGAGCAAAACGTCCGTACCGCGTACTCGACCCAAAACACTACGACACCGACAAAGATATCTATTTGGAAAGTGTGGAAGTGTGTGCGATCAAAGATCCAATGCCAGCCGATGGACCGTGTGTGTTTACTGGAAAAGCAGCGATCTATTACGGCGATGAGCAATATTTCGATGACGGAGCAGGTCACACGCTCGTCCAAAATCAACCTTTGGCAATCTGCGACAAAACCGCTGGTGCATTCGCGGCCTTGAACCGTTCGGATATCTACATTTCAGAATCGACGTATCACTACGACGGCGGAGGCTGCTGTTGATGATCCGATTGTCCGATGGATCTTCGCATTGACGAGATATTTCACACGATAGACTAAGAGTCTGACCTATCATCTACGTAAGTCTCCTAGTCTCCTGTCTATCTAACTCGCCGCATCTATTGGATATTTCAAACATCCAAAATTCGTTTCTCGAAAATTACTATCTTCACCCTTGATGAATACCATTCTCGACATAAAAAACGTCAGCAAATCATTTTTTAGAAAGATGGCTGTTGATAACGTGTCCCTAACCGTTCAAAAAGGGGAAATTCTCGGAATCATGGGGCCAAACGGCGCTGGGAAAACGACTTTGATTCGCATTATCAACCGAATTGTAGCTGCTGATTCCGGTTCTGTGCGCTTTGATGGCGATATCATGACGGACCGCGATTTGTTTCACATCGGCTATCTACCAGAAGAACGTGGACTTTACCGTAGTATGACTGTGGAGGCACATGCACTTTTCCTTGCGCGCTTGCGTGGACTTTCCAAAAAGGACGCAGAAACGAAAATCGCTTATTGGTTTGATCGCTTCGGAATTAATCAATGGAGAAAAAAGCGCATCGAGGAACTCTCCAAAGGAATGGCGCAAAAAGTCCAGTTCATCTGCACCGTTTTACACGAGCCAAAATTATTGATTCTCGATGAACCTTTCAGCGGATTCGATCCTGTCAATGTTGAACTTATCAAACAAGAATTAATCGAAATGAAAGCAAACGGTAAAACGATCATGCTTTCAACACACAATATGAAAAGCGTGGAAGAAATTTGCGATCGCGCGGTGCTCATTAATGATGCACGAAAAGTAGCAGAAGGTTCTGTTTCTGAACTCAGAGATGCCCAAAAAACGGGAAACTACACCATTCGATTCAGAGGAAACATGATCAGTTTTGTGAATGCGCTTTGGACGGGCTTCGAACTCGTCGACAAACGTTCGCTTGGCGATGATCGCTTCGAAGTTGTGCTCGCCATGCGCGGAGAAAGTACGTTTGATGATTTATTGAGCGTGCTAATCGGTCAAGTGAAAATTGAAGCAGCATGGGAATCACTTCCTTCGATGCAAGATGTATTTATTAAGTTAGTTCAACCTGTAAATTCTAGCCTAGCATGAAAAAAACCTGGATGATCGCACTTCGTGAATTCAAGGATCGCATCGGTGCACGCTCGTTTATTTTGTTTTCTGTTCTTGGTCCAATTTTGGTTCTCGGTTTGGTTTACATGCTTTTTGCCCTTGGAGGAGAAACAAAACAACACTGGAAAGTACTCATCGCTGATCATGGTGGCATTTTCGAAAATAAAATCATGGCGGGTGAGGATGCCTCCATTACCTATTATTTCGCGAATGGAATTATCGAACTCGACGAATTCAAAGATGGAAAAAAATACCAGGAATTTGATGCGATGCTCGAGGTAAACGAAAAAGTACTTACGAACAAAACAGGCTTTCTTTTCTATCGAATTAAGCCATCTACCCGAATGCAAACGCGCATTCAATACCAATACGAAAGGAGACTGGAGGAAGTGCTTGTCGAGCGATTTACGGATATGTCCCTCCAGAAATTCAGATCGATCAAACAACCCATTGGCGTGACATTTAGCGATGTCAATGATCCTGAGGGCAAAGCAAACGACATGACGGGCTGGGCTGGATTTTTCTTCGGCGCATTGATTTTCTTGTTCATCTTCCTGTTCGGAATGACAATTCTACGAAGTGTGTCGCGCGAAAAAAGCAACCGAATCGTCGAAGTTTTGTTGGCTTCTGTTCGTCCAAATCAATTGATGCTTGGTAAAATTATTGGAATTGGTCTTGCGGCATTTTTACAGTTCGTGATTTGGATTGCCATCATCGGCTTGGGATTGTACCTCATGCGCGAGCACCTTTTTCCCGATTTATTGGACGCTGCAAACATGAACGTCAAACAACTCATCCTCGATGCCAACGATACGTCGTATCAAGAGAAATATTTCGCAGCGCGCGAGTACAATGAGTTTGTCAATTTGGTCTACGAGCGCGTTCAGTTCGCCAATACCCTCGGCTTCTTCCTCCTCTTTTTTGTCGCTGGATATTTCTTTTACGGTGCTATTTTCGCTGCAATTGGTGCTACGATGGGCTCCGAAAGTGATGGACAGCAATTCGTGATCCCAATCGTGATCTTATTGTGCCTTTCGCTCTACGCTGGTTATTTCACGATGAATTATCCCGACAGCAGTATGGCCACTTTTCTACATTACCTCCCGTTTACATCGCCTGTGGTGGTAATGGTTAAACTCTATCAAGGTTATGAACCTGGACATGCATACGAAATTTACATGTCGCTGATCACATTAATTCTCTCCGCGTTTGGTGTTATGGCAATTGCATCTCGACTTTACCGCAACGGAATTCTTCAATTTGGGCATCGTGTCCGATTAAAGCATATCTTTAAGTGGATGAAAAGGACGTGATATGAGAAAGGCCGTGATAGATATGGGAACGAATACCTTTAATCTGTTAATCGCGGATGTTTCTGCAGCCTCATTCACCACACTTTTTACGGCGAAGGAACCCGTTCTCCTCGGAATGGGTGGAATTAATCAAGACAAGATTGCGGAAGATGCCATGGCTAGAGCACTTGCGACCATCGATAAGTTCGTGTGTTTTTGCGATGAGTTCCTAGTGCAGCGGAAAAACATATCCGCCATAGGTACTTCTGCCATTCGCGGTGCTACGAATTCGAAGGCGCTCGTGGAAAAAGTGAAAGACCTACACCGAGTTAAAATTAAAGTCATTTCTGGAGAAGAGGAAGCTGGGTTGATCTATAAAGGTGTTCAATGGACCTATCCATTCGAAAAATCGGCGTTGATCATGGACATTGGAGGTGGAAGTACAGAATTTATCCACGCGAACGCTGATGGAATTCGAGAGCTTGTCAGCTTAAACATTGGAGTTTCGCGCGTCCACCAGCAGTTCAATCATCCAGTAAGATATAGCAAAGTCGAACAAGCCGCCATTCGCACCTATTTTATGCAATGCGCACGTCGGGAAAAGTTTTCGTTCTCTTCAGATGTATTAATCGGCGCGTCTGGAAGTTTTGAGACTTTTTACGAAATGATTTATGAAACATACTGGATTCCCAGACAAGAAGTGGTGGAGTTGCCAATAGAGAGCTTACTAAAAGTACTCAATTGGGCTATACATTCAACCCAAATTGAACGAAATGAGCACATGTGGATCACACAAATCCGAAAAACAATGCTTCCGATTGCCGCGATTCAAATTATGTGGGCAATCGAACAAATCGGATGCAAGCAGGTGTACATATCGCCGTATTCGTTGAAAGAAGGAGCACTTCATTGATGCTAATTGATTCAAACTACAAAAGCGGGGGGATTTTTTTTGAACCTACATCGATATAGATTCTTCTGTCGGTATTGATATTTTAATTCGAGCTATCATTTTACTATTTTCATTGCTATCTTCGTAAAAACACAATTGATATGAGTAAAATTCTAATTATTGATGATGAACGTGCGATCCGCAGAGCGTTGAGAGAAATTCTTGAATTTGAAGAGTTTGAAGTAGATGAGGCAGAGAATGGCCGAGAAGGGTTGGATAAAGCGAAATCTGATAATTACGATATTATCTTTTGTGATATCAAAATGCCCGAACTTGACGGAATGGAAGTGCTCGAAGGTTTGCTCAAAGCGAAAGTCGATTCTCCAGTGATCATGATTAGTGGACACGGAAATATTGAGACTGCTGTTCAGGCGATCAAAAAGGGAGCGTTCGATTTTATCGAAAAACCACTTGATCTGAATCGAATTTTGGTAACAATTCGCAACGCGAAGGATAAAACAGTGTTGATTGAAGAGAAAAAAGTCCTTAAGAAAACGGTTACTCGCTACAAAGGATCTTCTATTATCGGAGAGACGGAAGAAATTATGCAGATCAAAGAAATGATCGAAAAAGTAGCTCCTTCTGATGCTCGTGTATTGATTACGGGAGCGAACGGAACTGGTAAAGAATTGGTTGCTCGCTCATTGCACGATCAAAGCGCACGAAATCAACAACCATTTATTGAAGTAAATTGTGCCGCAATTCCAGCAGAACTAATCGAAAGTGAATTGTTTGGGCACGAAAAAGGAGCATTTACTTCGGCCGTGAAGCAGAAAAAAGGAAAATTTGAATTGGCCTCAGGCGGAACGCTTTTCTTGGATGAAATTGGCGATATGTCAGCAAATGCACAGGCGAAAGTGCTGCGTGCACTTCAAGAAAACGTGATCCAACGTGTGGGAGGTGAAAAAGACATCAAAGTGGATTGTCGCGTAGTAGCTGCAACGAACAAAAATCTCCGCGAGGAAATCGAAAAAGGCAATTTCCGCGAGGATTTGTACCACCGATTGGCAGTAATTCTCATTCACGTTCCTTCTCTCAACGAGCGCCGCGACGATATTCCAATGCTTGCCGAACACTTCATGTCGATGGTATGTGCCGAACACGGAATTGCACGAAAGTCTTTTGATGAAAGCGCACTGTTGGCCTTGTCGAAAACAGATTGGTCAGGGAATATCCGTGAGTTGAGAAATATTGTAGAGCGCTTGATCATTTTATGCGGTGATGTGGTGAACGGAGAAGATGTGAAGATGTTCGCAAATCCAAGGGTCGCTAAAGCGTGATCTGCGGCAAATAAAATCTGCAAACTGCAATTCGATGCCGAGCAGAATTTATGGAAACCGTAAGCCAACTAATTTGATTATTTTTTCGATTAACTCAATCTTTGAAACATGCGGATACTTATCGTTGTTGATAAAAGTTATATTCTATTGAGAAAGGGCACGGCGACCAAACCTTTCTTGTTCGACCAAAAAGAAGAGAAACTTTGGCAAGCGACTGGCGGGCTTACGGAGATGTTA
This sequence comes from uncultured Fluviicola sp., assembly GCA_937919725.1. Classification (GTDB taxonomy): domain Bacteria; phylum Bacteroidota; class Bacteroidia; order Flavobacteriales_D; family Crocinitomicaceae; genus UBA4466. Next base: position 10,204 of record CALFOS010000235.1, read on the forward strand.
AATTTCCGTAGCTTCAATATACAGTCAGAATTTTTAACGAATGGAGCTTTCAATTTAATAAAGGAGTAAGCAGTCACAAGGCCTCGCGAAATCGAATCTGGGTATTATAAAAAGTATGCAAGAAAGTGAAGAAGATAATTATTTAGCCAATCATTACATTCATCGAAGTAATTGGTTGAGAGCTGCTGTGTTGGGCGCGAATGATGGAATCTTATCCATTTCTAGTCTTGCCATTGGCGTGGCAGCAGCAACCGATGGAAGTGCGGCGATACTTTTGGCGAGCAGTGCTGGATTGGTAGGCGGTGCTCTGTCGATGGCGGCCGGAGAATACGTTTCGGTGAGTTCCCAAACCGATGTCGAACATGCGGATATCGAACGCGAAAAAGCCGAGCTCCGCGATATGCCCAAACTCGAGTTACTTCGATTGGCGGAGATCTATGAAAACAGAGGACTTTCGAAAGAGACTGCGCTGCAAGTTGCCAAAGAACTGCACGAACACGATGCCTTGGGTGCGCACGTAAGAGACGAGTTGGGCATCAACGAAATGAGTCAAGCAAAACCACTTCAAGCTGCATTGGCATCAGGATCGGCATTCATTGCTGGTGGTATTTTACCAACGCTGGCCGTGCTATTGTTACCCGATCACAACTTGGAATATTATTTATACGTATTGGCAATTTTCTTTTTGATCATTCTAGGAGTACTCGCTGCGAAAGTGGGTGGATCCAGTGTTTTAAAAGCTATTTTGAGAATTACCTTGTGGGGAACAATAGCAATGGGACTGAGTGCGTGGGTTGGTTATCTCTTCGGAGTGAATATTTGATAGACTCTTCAACCGTGTGCTCATTTATCGAGTGCACTTTGTGTAGGAATTTTACAGCATAATGTATTGAAGGTCTTAGGATTGCGGATAAATACTTTTTTCACTATTCCACAAAGCCTTGCTCAACAATTTGTTGAACGGTCGATGCTCGGAAAATACAGCCTGAGAACCAATTCACAGAAGTTGTGTCTTCGTAAAGCATGTTTTCGTAACTCATGTTCACCTCCATTTCGTTGGCGATCAGCGCACGGTACGCGTAGATTCGAACAACGGGAGAGTAATGTTTCATCAAATCATTCAATTCGTCTTGCGAAGCAGATTCTTTTAATTTCTGGAAGAGCAGGTATTCATTTGGAGTGATACCAGCGAAACCGACATACCGTTCTTTCACGATATTCGATCGACCCAAATGATTGATCAAGCTATCCAAACTCGCAGATTCGGAGTAGTGGTATTCCTCGCTGTCCAAAAAAGCTAAGGCTGGGTGGTAAGCTTCCGACTGGTTTTCCCGATTTTCATCACGCGCAGAAATCTCGTATGCCTTGAGCGACAGCACAAGTATGATAGAAAGAAGCGAAAGGAGGTTTACCTTCATGTGGAGCTCATCGTATTCAAAAACTCAAGATTAAATTCGACTAAGTTGCTAGATAACAGCTGAAATCTCCTTTTTTGAGCATAGTAAATTTAACAAGAAATTTGTTAGAATGAAGCATCTTCGATCTAAAATCAAACATTTCATCAGCGGCACGTGATCATTTATTCAGTTGCAAGTCGATTTTCGAGCGAAATTTCAACTCCTCCCCATTCCAAAACGGTAAATCCTTCGCGCTTTTGAGCGGAAATTTGCTGCGCTCTAGGGGTGAGTTGAGTAGCTGAATCCATTGGACTCCAAACCATGTAAAAGCGAACTAGATGATCGGGTTTTGGAGTGATCTCCAATTCCGCGTAGCGATTACATTCTTCATTAAATTCGAATCGAACAAAGTTGATTTCGTTCTGCGTGAGGCGAGGTACCCAGTACGTGATAAAATCGGCTTGTTCCTTCGAATTTAATCCGGCAAGGGTCAATTTCTCTTCCAAAAAGGAAATCACCTCTGCTTTTTTCACGACGAAACCACTTTTGAGCTCATCTTGACTGAACGTTCTACTTTGCTAAGCTTCCCAAAAAAGATAGTTGTAGGTCGCGTCTCCGAAGATCAACTTTTTCATAATTCCGTTTTCTGATTTTTATTCACGAACGATTGCTGGATGTGCGACTCCTGTCCTCCCCATTCTAGCACCGTAAATCCACTTCGATTCATTGTTTTTATTTCTTGTTCCTTCACATCAAATCGCTCTGAAACAGCACCCCAAACTATGAAGACTCGGTACAAATTATCGGGTTTTGGCGAAATGTCGATGTTGGCGTAGACGTCACATTCCGTATTAAATTCGAAGTGCACAAAGTTTAATTCGTTTTTCGCGAGGCGAGGTCCCCAGTAGGTGATGAAGTCGGCTTGTTCTTTCGCGTTGAGTCCAGCTTGGGTCAATTTTTCTTCTAAGAATGAGATGGCATTTTTTCCTTCAACGAAGAAACCACTTGCTGTTTGTTTTGCGGTGAGAATGGCTCGCTGTGATGCTTCCCAGAATAGATAATTGTAGGTGTTTTCTCCAAAAACAAGATCGCCATTTGGATGTGCTACGAAGTTCCAAGCATCGTCGTACTGGGGATAGGTGAAAATATCGTCGCCGTGAATGTCCATTTCCACACGTACCTTGGTCTCAAGTTGTGGATAAAGGTAGATCACTGGTTTTTCATTCATTTTTTGGATTCGCGCGTAATGAAATGTGACGCTGTAACTGTCGTGATGCCGTGCTTCAATTTTTAACGAATCACTGTAGACTTCATTGTACACATCGTGGTAGTAGAATTGAAAAATGTGCTTGCCTGGTGTCGATTGTATTGTTAGTGTTTTGTTTTTCAAAACCTTACTTCCATTTACGCCGTCGATGCTATAGCGTATAAGTTCTTCTTGAATTAGACCATTTCTTGTGTCAAATTGGAATTCGTAGACGGCACTATTGGTAGCGATCGATTTATTAAATTCCGAGCTAATTCGATATATAGGGAAGACTTTTTTCAATTCTTCTTCTGCGAAAAGCAAATTTGGTATCAGCAGTATGAATAGGACGATTCTTTTCATTGGTTTGTTTTGAGTACTGTGCACCTTGGTTCACAATTGGGTCACTCAATTTATGAAATAATGGTCAAGGTGGAGATGAAATAGAATACGTGTTTACTTAGATCAAATCGAGTACGCACAGGGCTAGATTTCTTCTAGAATAGGTGCCTATTTCACGCTCGTTTGGAGTATGAATATTTCTGTTTTGCATCTTGCAATCATGAATTTCTTGAAGATAGGCAGCTAATTGTTCACTGTCTGAATAATCGAAAACACGACCGGTTCCGCATGCGATTAAAATTTTAGCAGCATCGCCAGACGGAGGGCCAATGAGAATAATCGGCTTTTTTGAACCAAGGTATTCGAACAGTTTTCCAGTTAGTATCCCTTCATTATTCTCGATTTCAGGAATGATCAACAATAAAGCATCGGCTATTAACAATTCTGAAATACTCTTGGAATGAGAAACGTAGCCAATGAACTGTGGGTTGAATTCTGTCATCTGATCAGCTACTTCTTGCGAAATTTTGCCCGCGAAGCGCAAATCAGTCGTGATTTGAATTGATTTTAGCGCAGACAGAAACCCTTCGATTGGATATTGGTCGGAGAGTGTTCCCGTATAAGCGATTTTTAGTTGACTTGAGTCCTTGGAAGCTTCATGAGAACCGATGAAATCCTT
>CALFOS010000236.1 GCA_937919725.1 uncultured Fluviicola sp.
CTTCCACAATCACCTTTTCTACAGCCGATTGAATTTTTGCGATTTCATCCGCGGTAAATACCGCTGTGATATCGTCCAAAGTAGGCGTTTTGATGTTGTTTTTGTAGCGGTGCAAAATTTGCTCTTCCTCGTGCAATTCTGGATATCCCACCTTAATTTTAAACAAGAATCGGTCGAGTTGTGCCTCTGGCAAGTTGTAGGTCCCTTCCTGATCGATCGGGTTTTGCGTAGCAATGACCAAGAATGGAAATTCCATCGGATAGCATTCTCCGTCATACGTGATTTGGCGCTCTTCCATCACCTCGAACAAAGCTGCTTGCGTTTTTGCTGGGGCACGGTTGATCTCGTCAATCAAGACAATGTTCGAGAAAATTGGTCCTTTTTTGAAGGAAAACGATGCGTCTTTCATGTTGAAAATCGACGTTCCGATTACATCCGAAGGCATCATGTCTGGTGTGAACTGAATCCGCGAGAAACCAACGTTCAGCGATTTCGAGAGCACTTTTGCCGATAATGTTTTGGCGACACCTGGTGCACCTTCGAGTAAAATATGTCCGTTCGAGAAAATTCCCGTCATCAATAGGTCTACCATTTGCGTTTGACCGATCACGTACTTCGCAAGTTCATTCCGAACGTCGTTCACCTTTTGGGCAACCCACAACAGTTCAGCATTTTGCCGCTCAAATCCATAGTTGGACGGTGCAGGCGCTCCAGCCGAATCTGGCATGGGCTCAGATTCCAGTTTTTCCAAATCAATGGGCGACGCGTCAGGCACAGGTGGAGTTGACGGGGTCGGTTCATTCGATGGCATGTAGCTTGAATGATCTCGGTTTTCCGAGTTGCCCATGTCGTTGTTGTCTTGATGCTCTCGCATCGGCTTTTCGTCGTTAATCATAATTCTTGGATATGAAGTCTGGATACGAATCGTTCGAACTGCTTACGGTCGAACGCACTCAAATCCCAGTAGTTAATAATCAGTTGTTTGTTATTGTTAAAGTTCATTACCACGCCCGAGCCCCGAATTTCGGTTGAGTGGAGCTCCGAACGCTTGTAAATAGTTTTTCGGCCCAATACAGAATAGTACGTCAGGTCTTCCTTTGTGACGGTAAGATACGGATTCGACAGGCGTAATACGCCGAGGATGAGCAAAACAATGCCTATTGGCCACATCACAATTCCAATTCCAATCGAATCGGTTAAGAAACGCAAGCCAAAAATGATGATTCCGATCCCGAAAAAGATCATCAAACTCGGAATCCACATGGTTCGTTTGAAGATCAATTCGCGGAGCTGAAGTCGTTCAATTAGCTTGTCGGAAATGATGCCAACTCTTCTGTAAAAGGCCTGTTTTTCTTTGGCGAGATTGGCTACGTATTCTTCGGAGACCGAACTGGCTTCTTTTGTCTCAAATTTCGAAATGAAGCGCTTGATTTCTTCGATCGGCGTGTTGCTTTTTTCGGACAGAATCTGTAATTCACGGTCGCCATCTCGGTGGTGCAAATCCACAAAGAAATGACGGTGAACGGTGTCGTAGAAGTTTTTGCGTTGAACTTGTAGCAAGCCATACGGATTTCGCTTTGAGAGGTAAATCGACGTGATGGTTTCGGCGAATGCCAAGGTCATGTTTTTCTTCTTCGGAATAAATGGTACAACAGGTCGCGTACGTTTTGATCTGAAGATCACAAATAGGAGCAATCCGAGGATACACAGCAACAATGCGATCAGGAGATTGGGTTCTTTGAAAATCAATTGAAGTAAGCTGGTATCTTCTTTGGTGGAATCCGTGTCGCCTTCCTCATCGATGTTATAATCGCCCATGTCGTCGGGTAATCGTCCCAACTCGAGTAAGTGCACATCCTGACCTTTCGGGAGTTGATTGAGCACAAAAGCAGTGTATTGGAAACCCGATTTCCGTTTCAGTTGGTAGTTGAAAAAGGCATTTGGCGTGGAATGCACGTAGAGATACCCTTCGCCATATTCGGCTTTGATAAAGTTGGGCATCTCCATAAACGTAGACAGTTCTTCGCTTTTTCCTTGGAAGCTATAATCTCCGAACGCCCACCATTTGATGGCAACAGTATCATTTTGGATGATATTAATTGTGTTGTGCGATTTCCCACTCGCGTAGATGTTTATTTCGTGCCCATAATCGAACTGAAAATCGACCGAATCGAACAACTGAAGGTAATTTTCATCGAACAAATTATCGAAACTAATGAAAAGGCGTGATCCTCGACGAACATCGCTCAACACGGAATCCAGATCAGGGATGTCCATGCCAAAATCTTTCCCAACAAACAAATAGGTTTTATCGGTGCTATCTTTCAATTGCAAGCTATCGAGCTGGTGGGTTGTGTTGATCACCTTCACCGAGTTTTTCGCATTCAAATGAGCCTGCGTAAGTGTGGTAAACAGGTACAAGCCGAGTGGGTTTTTATCGTTGATTTGGTATTTCTGCGCCCAATCTGACGATACGAACGTTGGACGAATAGCTTTCTTCGTTGGTTCGATTTTCTTCTCACCCGACGAAAACATCCACACCATCAGTACCATAAACAACACGGTGCCCAAAAAGATCCCTATTTGCGATTGTTTATTCATTGACTGGATCGAGGGATTTATAATAATCTTGTAGCGTTGGACGGAGCATTTCGAAAATTTCTAGGTCGATTTTGTATTCACCGTACCATACCAAGTCGTAGATGCGCACGCACTCCATGAACACGAGTTGATTCTGCTTGCCTGCCATTTCCATCACATAATGGTGATTTGTTTTCTCCTTTCTCCACGTAATCCATGACTTCCGAATAAGTTCTTTCAAAATAAACGTGAAGTAAATTCGAACGCATTCGCGGTAATCTTCACGCGCCATTGCTTCATCCAAACGCTTTTCGAGTTCCGTTTTGGAGATCACTTCGGGGTTCCAATCGTCCTCTACATCCACCACAATTTTCCTGTCGATAGGCTTCGCGTGTTTGAACACCAAGTATAGAATGAGAATCGCGAGCGCAGCTATCAGAATAAACAAGAGTACCTTCCAAAAACCGCTGGAGACGCTTGGTGGGTCTAGATCTGGTAGATTTACATCTGGCGGGTCCATATCTAGGTCCATTGGTGGGGGCGGTTTCACCTTCGGATCCATCGGCAAGGTTCCAGAACCACCACCTCGGTTGTAGCCTTTCGGTGAGCGTCTATCTTTGCGTAGCCTCTGAGGAACGTATTGAATTCCCTGATGTCCGCCATAATTACTGTTCGATGCGTCCTCCGATTCCATATCCGCCGGCGTTGCACCATACCATTCCGTTGGACCTTTGTATCCATCTTCCTTCTGATATTTGAGGAACTCGCGCTCAGTTTCCCACGCTTTTGACTTTTTGTCTTGGGCAATGAGCGTGATAGGAAACATCACCAAACAGATATAGATCAGCAACTTATTCAAAATCGACGTTGGATTCTTTGGTTCTGCTTCGTTTTCCGAAGCGTGTAAATTCTTCTTTCAGTCCGTTCGCTTCCGTTCGCTCACGCTCGGAGTAAAATCCGAAGGAAGTCATGATGATTACCAGTGGCAAGAACATAAGGATGAAAAGCACGTACACCAACTGGCGGGTGACGTTGCTCCATAACACATGATCGGCATCTAAAGTCATGGCAATTCGTTTCACAAATCCTGCGAGCAAATCGAGTAAATCACTCATGATTGCTGGTTCTCCTTGAAAATCGTGAATGCTAAAAACCGAGGCAATTGGCTGCATCAGCAGCGTGACAAAGAGGAGTAAAATGAGTAAAAGCAAGAGGCTGTTTCCGTAATGTTGGGAGCTGAATTTGAACCCAGCTTTCAATCGAGCACCGAATTTTCCTTCGTTCAAGCCAACGGACGCACTATTCAACAAGAAAAGTGGAAACAAGAAAAGGCCGAGGAGCAGTGCCCACCAGGGAAGTGTGAATGCGAAGAGGAGGATGAAAAAATTGGCGAGCCAAATCCCCAATCCGCGCTTGGCCGTGAACTGGAAATAGCTTTTCCACGAGAATTCTTCTCCAAGGGTGCGAACACTCCACAGCACGGCAGCTACCAAAAGTGTGAAAACGATTGTCCATCCAAAAATAGCTATCAAATCGAATGCATTGTGGTAGCCGTAGCCCATCATCAATTCAAACTGCGTCACCCAATCGTACCAATGTTCCTGTTGCTGCAATTTCAAATGATTCATGTCCTGAAACGCCACAATTCCTATCACCAGCGGAAAAACCACGAACATAATCACACGCATGAATTTCCCAAATTGCAAACGGTACATTCGGAACGAATCGGCCATCATTTCGCCAAATCCACGAATTTTTTGGAAATTGAAACTTGTTTTTGGTTTGAAATTTCCAACTTGTTCCTCATTTAGAAGTTCCGGGTGTTTACGCGCCACGTACATCGGATAAATCACGTAGTAAGCCAAAATAATTGTGAATGAAAGGAAAATCAACATCCATTTGGACCAATCAGGAAGCGTTTGGTAGTTGCGTGTGACGTAGCTCTCCAAATATCCAGCGGCGATAATGAAGGGCACGAGGCTCATCATGATTTTTAGTCCGCGCTTGGTCGACAGTTGAAGCGATTGCATGCGCGTATAACTTTTTGGGAAGAGCCAACCGTTTCCAGCTGTTATTCCCGCTCCGGCAGCGAGTACAATTGCCGAAATTTCGAATGCTCCATGAATCCAAATCCCAAGGAAACTAGTAATTAGCAATCCTTTCGTATGAAAGAAGTATTGGAACGTGCCGAGCATGATTCCGTTGTAGAAAATGACGAGGTGCGTGCCGAGCGTAAAGAAAAATCCGAGAAAAAACGTAAGAAATGCCACCTTCATGTTGTTGGTGGTGATGTCCATGAACATTTGCAGTTGACTTTCTTGCATGCCGTAAATAGCAAGGGGGTTTCCATTGGCAATGTTTTCGTTGGTCAAATCAACGTAGCCATCGCCTAGCACCACGCGCGCAAAATCGGGATTGATGTGCGTGGTGAGCACACCAATAAGCGTGTACACTAAAAATGCGACGAGTGCGACGAGCAAACTTTTTCGGGCGCGGTAAATTTCTAACGGGAGAGATATTTTCCAAACTGTCAAAAATTTGCCTAGCGATTCACCTTTCTGTTTGTGAACACCCGTGTATACTTTTTGTGCTAATTGATTCAAATAGACACGCACAGTCCTTCGGTGGTAAAACGTTTGAGCATAACTTAGGTCGTCGGTGATGTCCATGTACAAATCGCTTAACTCCTCGGGGTCGTGCGATTTAGATTCGTACAGTTGTTCAAAGCGATTCCACTTCTGCTTGTTTTGTTCTATGAAGGAGGTTTCTTTCAATTGCGTAGATTCGTTCTCCAGTTAGGGAAGCTAAATATAAGAAAACCCACAAAACGGTAGTCGATTGCTAGAAATTTGTTGCCTGGATACTTTCTTGCTTAGTTTTTCCCTTTTTTGCGCGAAATTTCAAGCTTGCCGATCTTGAGGAAAAATCCCCCACCGCTATTGTTCGCTGCTTTCCCTGTTTGGAAATCGACGGGTGTTTTCAGTGTTTTTTGCAAGCTATTGGTGATCGGTTTAATGGGGTTTTTCATTTCAGGAGAAGCGACTTGTGCACGATCGTCTTCGAGGATCCCTTGATGCGTTGGCGGACTGATGAGCGATGCAATGGGCTGCAAATTATCCACATTGATCGAATTGATCATCCGGCGTGGCGATTTTGTTTTGATCGAATTCACGTTCGCCAGTGTTCTATTCTCTTCGATTTGCTTGCGCTCGTTTCGCTTTTTCTTGGATCCGATTTCGGTGTGTTGAATCCCGTTTTCAACTGGAATCACATCCTTGGCTAACTGAAGATTTTCCTTCAAGTCAGTAGGCGATTTTTGCTGCGGAAGTTCTTTTTGGGGCGAGAATTTGTCTTTGTCTCCATCTGCAACAACTCGATTCTCAGAATCATTATTCATCGCGAACAAAAATGCGATCAACACGCTTGCTGCTGCCAGGGCGAAGTAGGGCCAAAAAACGATTGCGCCTTTTCGCTTGAGTCCAGCTTTGTCGGTGTAAACGATCGACTCATCGGCTCTCAAAAACAGAGTAGCCAGGAGGGCGCGCTCGGTTTCGAGATGAGGATATTGCTGAACAAAGCTTTGCAATTCTGCGATTTTGGAAGAATTCAATTGGCCTTCCGCTTCAGCGACTAAAAAATGCTCCACGTTTGATAAAACAATAGCGGCTCCGTCACTCACCATTTTGAGTGAATCTTTATCGGCAAAAATAGAAGTGTCGTTTTTCGGATCGAGGAGAAGGAAATCTTCTGCATCAACCATCAAATCCGGATGAACTGCTAGAAAATCAAGCAACAAGACAGTATCTTCCTCGCCCAGCGTTCCTTCTAGGTGATCAAGGTAGAATGCCTCGTAATTAAAGATGCTTATTCTCTCTGATTTCATATCACTAAATCCAATCGTTTCACGTACGCTTTGAGTGCCGTTCGCGCTCTAAAAATGTACACTTTTACTTGTGCTTCTGTTAAATTGGCGATTTCCGCTATTTCTGTATAATTGTATCCTTCATAATCACGCAGCAAAACCACGGTCTTCTGAATTTCGGGCAAACGGTTCAATGCATCGTGCAAAATTTCTTGTAAATCGACTTCGGCACTTGCTTGTCCAGCTCGTTCGCTTGTCGTTTCGATGTCGCCCGAGCGTTTTTCCTTTTTCACCCAATCCACAATGACGTGGTACGCGGTCGTAAACAAATACGATTTCACTTTTTCGTACTGCACTTCTTCGTGCTTCACCCACACTTTTGTAAACGTTTCTTGAACAATATCCTTAGCAGACATCTCATTTCTGAGGTGCTTCAGCGCAAATCGGAAAATATTATCCGAGTATTCGTCAACTGCCAGGTTATATTCTTTGGACGTCATGTGTGAGTTTTCAGAGGTAAGACTTACAAGTTACTGAAAAGTTACAGGGAAATTAAAAAAAATTAGGGGAGGTGATTTTGATGGTTTCGAGCTTTGTATTTGTAGCCGATTATTTCGTCCTTTGTCCACCAAGTGAATACTCTCCGGTCTTCAACTATTTTTTCCAAAGCAGCAAGTTCTCAGTTGTCATCGGAAAATTAATGTCCGGATTGTCCCAGTCGAATAAGGTGTTTGTCACTATTTCTCCTTCTATTGTTGAATCGTCCCAACGGAAGTAATCAGACACAATAAGACTAAATGCAACAGTATTCAAATCAGTCTCTGTCAAGTATCCCTTGAGCGTATCACTGCAGAGTTTGATTAAATGTTTTCGCGTTATCACATATTCTCGCTTGTCAGTAATTGAAATAACACAGACAGAAGTAATATCTTGTCCTGTCTTAACTTGACTGCCCATTAAGTCGGAAGCTAACGTGTTTAATGGAACTTTCCCGTCAAAGTACTCTTTTAGTATCTGTTCTGTCATTTTAAATGGCTAGTAAATCACTGCAACCCCTCGATAATATCCCGAATCAACTCATCGTAATTCGGCTGGTCAAATCGCGTCAAGCCCATCCGTACAATCACCAAACCTTCACTCGGGATAATAAAGATGCGCTGTCCTTGAAAACCATCCGCGTAATACATATCACTCGGCGCATGTGGGAATTCCTTTTTAACGGGCAGCCAAAACTGAGCGCCATATTTTCCTTCGGAATCAACCGCTTTTTCGGTCGTGAATTCAATCCAACCTGCGGGAAATAGCCGTTCTCCATCTACGACGCCCTTCTTCAAGAAGAGTTGTCCGAATTTGGCCCAATCTCGAGCCGTTGCCCACGCGTAGGAAGAAGCCACAAAGTTGTTGGACGCATCTGTTTCAATAATAAAACTCGACGCTCCAATTTTGTCAAACAGGTATTTGTACGGAAAATCGAGGTACGCTTGGCGCGACATACGAGCACGAAGAATTCCTGAGAGCAAATTGCTCGATCCGCTGGAGTATTCCCAATGTTTTCCAATCTTCGCTTCCATGGGTTGGTTCACGGCATAGTTCACCATGTTGTCCTGATCGTACAGCATGATCGTGGCTTCAGAAACGGTTCCGTAATCTTCATTCCAGCTCAAGCCTGTGTTCATTTGCAAAATGTGTTTTAGGGAGATATTTTTTCGTTCATCTGTCCACTGCGGAAATAGCTTGGTTTGATGGATTCCGTCCAGTTTTTTTTTTTGAATTGCGATGCCAATCAGTGCATTAAAAATACTTTTGGTTATCGACCAGCCAATGTGTTTGGAGTTCGCGTCGAAGCCTTTTGCGTAATGTTCGGCAATCAACTTTCCGTCTTTGAGCACCACAATTGCTCGCGTTCCGAAAGGTTTCGCGGGATCAGCATCTTTGAAATGCTTCGTGATCGCGCGATTAAGCTGGTCCTTCTTCGTCTCATCCAATTTCGCGTCCTCCAAAGGCAATTCACGCACCGAAAAACTTCGCTTATGGATGGGTTTCCAGTTTTTTCGACCTCCTTGATTGAGAATGGTACAGCCGTTTTGAGGAGAAAAGTACGCCGTTTTCGAGCCCATCCCGAGCACCGTTGCTGTCACCGATTTGTTTGTGCTATCTACTTGGTAGGAAGCGTATTTGATCAAACTAAATTGAAATTCATTCTCAGCAACGTCCTCAGCATCTCGACCTCCAATAAAAACACACGAACACATATCTTTCGCGGCATAGCCGGTAATCAGTGGAAATCGAACGTAAGCATAGCGAAACCCAATCAATAGGAGAAGTAAAATGCTGGATAAGATGATCTTCTTCTTGTGTTTGCGCCAAACTGATTTCATACGATGAATTTAAGCAAATTTCCTCCCTTTTCGAACTAAAAAATAGTTTCCTAATTTTACACCCTAATTTCATTTCTCATGGCATCCATTCATACCTACAATTTTGCTGGCAAACGCGCACTCATTCGTGTTGATTTCAACGTTCCCTTGGACAAGGAAACCTTCGAAGTGACGGACGATACTCGAATTCGCGCCGCAGTTCCTACGATCAAGCACATTTTGGATCAAGGCGGAAGTGTGGTGTTGATGTCGCATTTGGGCAGACCAACTGGTGGTTACGAAAACCGTTTTTCGCTCGAACACATCGTAAATCACGTGTCGAAAGTAATCGGAGTTCCTGTGAAGTTCGCAGGAGATTGCATCGGTGCTGGAGCATTTGAAATGAGCAAAAACCTGAAGGCTGGCGAAGTGATGATGCTAGAGAATGTTCGATTTTACAAACAAGAAACCACTGGAACGGAAAGTTTTGCCGAACAATTGGCGCAACACGGCGATGTATTCGTAAACGACGCCTTTGGAACCGCACACCGCGCACATGCAAGCACGACCATTATCGCTAAATTTTTCCCGAACGATAAATTGTTCGGTTACCTCATCGAAGGGGAAATTAAAAGCGTGGATAAAATACTCAACAGTACCGAAAAACCCGTGACCGCGATTGTTGGAGGCGCGAAAGTTTCATCGAAAATTGTGATCATCGAACGCTTACTCGATCGCGTGGACAACCTCATCATCGGCGGAGGAATGGCATACACTTTCGTGAAAGCAATGGGGGGAAAAGTCGGAAATTCCTTGGTGGAAGGCGATTTTGTGGACATGGCGAAATCGATTATGGAGCAAGCGAAAGCAAAAGGTGTGAACTTGGTAATTCCTACGGATACCATCGTAGCAGATGCTTTTTCGAACGACGCGAACACGCAAGAAGTGAACATTGGCGAAATTCCTGATGGTTGGATGGGCTTGGACGTTGGAACGAACACGATCGCGGCCTGCAAGGAAGTCATTCTCAACTCCAAAGTCATTCTCTGGAACGGACCAATGGGCGTTTTCGAAATGGATAAATTCGCACGCGGAACAATTTCCGTAGCCAACGTCATCGTAGAAGCAACTGCAAAAGGCGCATTTTCACTCATCGGTGGCGGCGACTCTGTGGCGGCGATCAACAAATACAATTTGGCAGACAAAGTGAGCTACGTTTCTACGGGCGGCGGTGCGATGCTGGAGTATTTGGAAGGGATTGAATTGCCGGGGATTAAAGCGGTGAGGGATTAGATAGTTGGATTTTTGGATTACTAGATTATTGGATTTAGTTCTTTCTCCGAGTGAGAACTAAATCCAGCGATCCAATCACTCATTCCTTCCTCTTAACCGTGTACAAATTGATCGGAAAGCCCAATTAAAATGAAACGAGCTTGCACGACTAGTGGCCCTAAAACTTGTCCAGAAGAAGTTTGGGTCATCATTGTGGTAAATTCCTATTACGGCTTGTGCTATCTTCCGAGTTCCCTGCTCATAATATAATTGCAAATTGAACCTTCTTTTATTTTTGATATCAAAATCGAAGCCTAAATTGAACGACATACTGAAAGACCGATTGTAGTGACCCGAATAACCAACTGGCTCAATTGTATCACCTAGAAGCGTTACTGCTTGACCGAAACTAATAGGGTTTTGAATTATTGGAATTCCTTTGATTCGCAAAAATTCCAAGTTCATACCAGTGTTGAGCCGCACACTCAATGTTTTGTTCTCAGGATGTCGTTTCGAATTGATCGAAAACAGTTCTTTTTTATAGGAGAGTGGGATTTTAAACACATTGTATCCCGCGCTGTTTTGGTTATACGCACTGAATTGATAATTCAAGTAAGGATCGTTCGAAACAATATTGTAATCAATCCAAATAGTGCTGATCGCCTCGTCACCATGCACCTGTCCGATACTGTACAACGACTTTCGTTGTGAATACTCTAGATTAAATCCCAAAAGAACAGGCGAAAGACTCGTGAAAAAACGAGGCGTATGCACTTGGAAATACACATGATCATAATTCGCTTGTTGTTTCGTGCTACTTATTTGGGACTTGACCGCCAACAAATGGAGTTAGTGAAAACTTCTGAGCGTGCAAAACAAACACGGAAGTAGTAAGCAAATTGTTAGTTGGATTTTCATTCTAATTGTGCATCGTAAATTCGTAACAGACCAATGCCGACATCAAAATAGAATTTAACATCCAGAGGTCGTTTGAGTAATATTTACAGCTAGTCCGAACAGTGGATCGGCTAACGGTGTCAGTTGCTTTCATCGAGGTTACTTTTTGTTTAAGTCAATTTGGAGTTGAACGGTTACGCCTTCTGCAAATGCGTCTTTTTAACGCGAACAAATTCATTCGTTTTTATTAAAAGTCCGATTTCGGAAGCGAAGCGCGTTAGTGATAGAAGTGGAAAGCTCCAGACATTTTTGTCTGGACTTTAAACGGATAGCACGCCCGCCTGTCCATCTTTGGCAGGTGGAAACGCCCAAAAGAAGAGAAAAAACAAACAAATCGAACGGAAATCATTCATCAACCCCAGAGGCAGTGGACTGCTGGATTTTTGGATCATTGGATCATTGGATTTAATTAATTCTTCGGGTGAGAACTAAATCCAAAAATCCAACAGGCACAGCCGAGTCCAAAAATCCAGCGATCCACTCACTCATTTATGGAATCCCTCGCCAAAAAGCATCCAATTAAAAACAGATGCCCATGAAATTCGCCCTCGCACTTTCGACCTTCTTTTTCCTATCCAACGTTTATTCCCAAACGGGAGGAGTCGTTGTGAGTTTTGATCTCGATCCTTCGTTTTCAATATCTTCGGATAGCATTTCGGTGCAGATTTGGAAAGATTCTACCTTATTGTTCAAAGGGATGACTGTTCAGAACGTTATTGCGCGCGAGCTTCCGGCTGGCAAAGTCGATTTGTACTGTGCCTACCGCGATAGTTTTTTTGTGTTTCATCAGGCCGTTTATATCCAAAACAATCAGTTGGTGTACACCTCCTTCGAAGTGGATTCGAGTCTACTCGCAATTCAAAAAACAGGTGTAGGGAAATTTTCCTATTCTGACGCGGCAATCAAAGGCAGAACAACAGAGCGGAGCACCTATTACTACATAGATGGACACCGATTACCCACAAGTCTAACTACCGATATGCTTTACATCGAGGAGGTTCAGGTTATGTCGTACCGAACTCCTCTTATCAATAGAGATGGTGGATCTTGCTGTGCTACCATCACTCGTGAAGATATTACCCGTCTGCCCTCTAGAACCGCCTATGAAATCGCACCAACTGTGGGAGGTGTGAACGCGACAAACGACCTCTTGGGTGTCAATATTCGAGGCGCGCGTGCTGGTCAAAATGCCTATTACATTGACGGAATGCGCGTCAATTCGCTCGATGGAATTCCAAAGGCGTTTATTCAAAACACGCAAGTCATAACAGGTGGAGTGCCTGCTTGCTACGGCGACGCAACGGGTGGGATTATTTTGGTGGAAGGGAAATCATTGACTTCCGTACAGGCTGAGCGAAGAAGAAGCCGAAGAAATTTTCAGGATGCGCCACAAGCAAAGAATACAGCCATTCAACTTATTCCAGAAGCGAACCGCTACGTGGCACCGATCGAAAATCAGCTCAGCTTCGACAAATTCTCAGAAATCTACGAAAACGACTTTCTCTCTCCACTCACTGCGCCCAACTCCACCTTCGGAATCGATGTTGATCAAGCTTCTTGGACCTACATCAAAACAATGTTCAGCCTCGGACAAACGATTCACCGCGATGCCGTGAAGCTGGAAGAAATGTTGAATTCCTTCAAACACGCAGAAGTAGAATTGACCAAAGATGAGCTGATTGGAGTGGCCGTCGAACGCAGCAATTGTGCTTGGAATCCCGAAAATGAATTGGTGACCATTCGCGTGCGTGCAGCCGACATGCCCAAAGATCAACCGCGAAAATTTCACAATATTGTATTATTAGTGGACGTTTCTGGATCGATGTCGGGCGGGAACAAATTGCCATTGCTCGTGCAAGGATTCAAAGATTTCGTGAAAGGATTGGAGCAAGGAGACCGCATTTCCATCGTCACCTATGCTGGGCAATCGGGCGTTGCGCTTAAACCCACCACGTGCGATCACAAAGAAACGATTTACACCGCACTTTCTGGACTCGTTTCTGGCGGATCGACCAATGGAATCGGAGGAATCACAACTGCATACGAATTGGCTGAAGCGTACTACAATTCGGAGTTCAACAACCGCATAATCTTGGCGACCGACGGCGATTTCAACGTAGGAATTAGCTCAACGAATGAATTGGAGAAATACATCTCGAAAAAACGCGGAAAGGGAATTTACCTCACAGCCCTCGGTTTTGGAATGGGAAATTACCGCAACGACATCCTGGAAACGCTCGCCGATCGTGGTGATGGAAATCATTTTTACATCAACGATTTGAGCACCTGCGACAAAGTACTTTCGGGCGATATTGGCAACCTCATCAACATTGCGCGCGACGTGAAACTGAATGTGGAGTTCAATCCGGTATATGTGACAAGCTACCGACTTATTGGCTACGAAAACCGCCTCATGCCCGCTCAAGATTTTGCCAACGACCAAAAAGATGGAGGTGAAATGGGTTATGGTCACTCCGTGATCGCGGTATATGAAATCACGCGCGAAAAAGAAACGAAAACCGAAAGTCACTTCACGCAAACCAAAACAACCTTCAACCGCCAAGAATTGGCATTCGTGAAACTGCGTTACAAACCCTTTGAAGATTCAACGAGCATCGAACAGAAATTTAGTTTGGAAGAAAGCAGTGAAATCATGAAAAACGACTTGGTAAATTTGGTCGCAGGATTCGGTTTGATGTTGCGTAATTCTGTGTTCAAAGGTGAAATGACGAATGAAAAACTCATTCAATTGGCAAAAGAATTTAAGCCAAAAAATGAAGAGGAAATAGAATTGAAGAAGATGATTTTGAGTTTGGATTAGATGGATAGATGGATAGAT
>CALFOS010000237.1 GCA_937919725.1 uncultured Fluviicola sp.
CGGGATTCTCTCTCTTTCTTTTTCTTTTTTTTAAATCGTTTAGGACGCTATTGATTTCCAATCAGCTATTTGCGTTGGAAACATCTGAACCGTTCATTTTCCCTACTTAAATTAGAGCTTGATCACTTTAAATTTTGTTAAATCGTGGCTGAAATCCTTTTATCTTTAATCCATAATTTTGAAATTTGGATTCAATTCAACTAAAAATGAGAACACTTAGTTTACTTTTTTGCCTAGGATTATCGGCTGTTCATGCCCAATGCGATTGTAGTAATTTAGCGCCTGCTTTTTCTGGAGAATGTGAAACATTTGATCAAGTCACCGGTGTTCGAGGAAAGCTCAATTACAAGAAAGGAGTAAAGCACGGTGCAATTGAAGAATGGTATACCAACGGCCAGCAACGTGCAACCGGAAATTTCAAGAAGGGATATTTGAACGGCGATTTCAAGGCGTTCTATAGTACTGGAGAAACGATGACAGTTGGTGAATTTAAGTCTGGTACGGGTAGTTTTGTGATGTATCATCCGAATGGAAAAGAACGAACAAAGGGACAATTTGAAGAGGGTAAAGTGAGTGGCATTTGGACAAATTATTCAGATTTAGGTGTCGAGATTGGGCAAGTGAAGTTCGAGCTTTCAACAATTGACATGTTCGCGATCCTCGTTGGTGAGCAAGCGGTGAAAAATCGAACGAACTTAAGTGAGCTGTTTAATTTTCAGGATGGAAAGGGCTTTTCGTTTAGTTTTGGAGACGACGGCGATTCGTCATTTGATCAAATCCAGCAGTATATGAACGAATCCATGAAGCGTTTGGAGCAACAAATGCAAGAAATGATGCGTGGATCTTCTGACAGTTCATCCAATAATTCTTTCCGAATGGAGGGATTCGACGATTTCGGTGACATGTTCAAATCCTTCGGCGATTCATCGGGCAACTGGTCGTTTCACTTGGACACCATTATTGGCGAGATGCCGAATCGTTCCCACCCCTATTTTGGATTTTCCAAGAGTGATTTGGTCGATTTTCCTGATACCGAACCCGAATACGTTGGCGGAATAGATGCCATGAATGCCTTTGTCGCACGTGAATTAAATTCAACTGAAGCCCAGATTAAGTCAACGGGCACTGTGTTCATTGAAGCGATTATCGAAAAGGATGGCTCAATTTCACGGCCAACAGTCGCATTAGGTGTAGAACCTGAAATGGACAAGGAAGCCCTGCGAATTGTGCAACAAATGCCGCTTTGGAATCCGGCAATGATGGAGAATGAGGGAGTTAGATCTCGAACAATCATTCCCATTCAGTTCTGTAGGTAAATCCATTTTAAGCTCATTTGATCGGTTTGAAAATCTCAGCCATCATGCAGCGCACACTTCCACCACCTACAGACTCAATGGTTGGGATGTCAATGGTAAGAAGGAGATCGTTATGTTTATCGAGCTGTGAGCGCTGAGCATCGGTTAGAGAATCGTTGATCCTCCTAGACATTATTAAAATTCGTTCACCTCGATTATTTCTGACTTGAAGCATGTTACCAGCGAAGTCGCCATAAATCTGTTCATTCGTGAATCCAATGAGTGTTTTACCCGTCGCTTCAAACTGTTCAATTAATCGATCTCGATCCTTTTCTATAACAGTGTTCAGACCAATGCAAACAAAGGTTTCCCCGACAGAAAGCATCACGTTCGTGTGGTAAATCGGTTCGCTATTTTTACCGCGCGCGCGAAAGGGAACAACATCGAAAGCTGTCATTTGACCGAATTCAATCAAGGCGGCTTCATGCGTTCTACCTGAGAGAGCGGCATAGCAGATATTATTTTCCCGATCGAAAATCATACTTCCCGTGCCTTCGAGGTGACGCGCGGGCGTTTCATTTTCCCAGCTGCTTAAGTCGGTGTGACGATATCCAAATTCGCTTTTGAGTGCTTCAATGATCCTGTTTTTGCGCTCGTTCCTTCGATTTGGAACGGCCATCGGATAAGTGAATAATTTCCCATCTGCATGCGTCGAAATCCAGTTGTTCGGGAAAATGGAATCGGGGGTAAAATATTCAGATGTGTCACGATGCACAATTACCTGGATGCCGACGGACCTTAATTGCTCTACAAATCGGGTGAATTCCACTAACGCGCGTTCCTGAACCTCTCGAACCTCCGATTCGTCTGGGCGCTGCTGAAATGAGTTCGATAAAAAAGTTTCTTCATTGAATCCGAATTGAATCGGTTCAACCATCAAAACGGTATCTGTTAAATGTTGGCCAAATTTTTGCTTCATTGAAGTTCTTGAAATTCAAAAATGTTATCTTGCGTAAAAATACACCTATTATGAAGACCTTACTTTCTTTGTCGTTTTTGTTCCTACTGGGATGTACGACTTTTGCTCAATCGGTTAAAAAAGTGGAAGCTCAATTATTTTGGGAGACGAATATTCAGTCTTTCTTGGATGGAGATTTAGATGCTGTTGTCGAGCAAACGGAATTTCCAATCGCAATGTTTGATGAGGACCTGGATGAAGAATTATTTCGGGAGAATTTCCCTTTCCTGTTCGATGAGTTAACGCTAGAAGCACTTGCTGCTCAAAGTTACCGGGACATTCAAATCTTGGATGAAGACCCCTCTGAACTGATTTACATGGTGTCGATTTACACCGAAACGCAGATGGAAGACGAAATATTGGAAAGTATGACCATGCTTTATTTTAAGAAATTCGAAGGCAAATGGAAACTTTTCCAAATTGAAATAGCTGGATAGATTCGATCCATTCATGAAAAAAATCCTTCCAATCGGCAAAAAAGTTCTGTTAGGCTGCGCCATTAGTTTGGAGTGCTTCATCGGATTCATCTGCTTTTACATCGTTTTTGCGCTTTTCGGGATGATGTTTTCCTGCGGATGCCACGATAATGTGAAGGAAATTACGATTTTCGTTCGATGCAACGGTGTGCACACTGATATTTGCATGCCAAGCGTGAGCCCTGAAAAAAATTGGTTTTCTACTATCAATCTTGCGGATTTTAAAGAAAAAAAGAAGACCGAATATATTGCTATCGGCTGGGGTGACAAAGGATTTTTCCTCGATACACCTACTTGGGCAGAGTTGAAGGCTTCTACTGCGATTAATGCCATTTTTCTTCCGAGTCCAACGGCGCTGCATGTGGAACTGCTCGAGAAACCGAAACAAGGTGAGACGATAAAAATGGTGCAAATCTCGAGAAAATCATACAAAAAACTGGTCGCTCACATCGAATCAACGTTTGTACACAGTAAAAAGGGAGTCATGCTGATCCCGAAGCGCGGATATTGGCAAACGGATAATTTTTACGAAGCGCATGGCAATTACCACTGTTTCAATACGTGTAATGTTTGGACGAACGGTGCATTGAAGTCGGCGAATATTCCAACGGCAATTTTCAGCGTTTTTCCAGAAGGGAATTTAATGCACCTTGGGCATTAACATGGACGAATTTCCATTTCCAATTCGAAAAATAATCCATGTAGACATGGACGCGTTTTACGCCTCTGTTGAGCAATTGGATCATCCCGAATACCGCAACAAACCCATTGCTGTAGGAGGTTCTCGCGAACGCGGTGTTGTGGCTGCGGCCAGTTACGAAGCACGAAAATACGGAGTTCGTTCTGCCATGCCAAGTGTAATTGCTGCGCGAAGATGCCCTGATCTCATTTTTGTGCAACCGCGTTTCGATCGGTACAAGGAAATTTCGAACCAAATTCGAGACGTGTTTTTTGAGTTCACCGATTTGGTGGAACCGCTCTCGCTCGATGAGGCGTTTTTGGATGTCACGGAAAATAAATACAACCATCAATCGGCTACCATTTTAGCTGAAGCAATTCGTTTCAGAATAAAGGAAGAAACGGGACTCAATGCTTCGGCAGGGATTTCGGTAAACAAATTCATGGCAAAAATTGCTTCTGATATCAACAAACCAAACGGGCAAAAAACGATTCCACCCGAAGAAGTGATCGAGTTTTTGAGTCATCTGCCCATCGAAAATTTTTTTGGAGTAGGGAAGGTGACGGCGGATAAAATGAAATTGCACGGAATTTTTAACGGGAGTGATCTTCGGCACAAATCGGTGAGTTATTTGGACCAGTATTTTGGTAAATCCGGTCGACATTTCTACGAGATCGTCCGTGGGATTCAGCAGAGCGAGGTAAAAACCGATCGCATCCGAAAATCCATCGCTGCGGAGCGCACCTTCTCAAAAGATGTGAGTTCGGAAGTCTCCGCCTTGGAATTATTGAAGAAAATTGCAGTGGAATTGGAGCGACGGACAGAGAAATCAGGCGTGAAGGGAAAGACGATTACCCTCAAGTTGAAATATTCAGATTTTTCTCAGCAAACACGCAGTAGAACGGTAAGTGATTTTATCTCAGAATCAAGGGAGATTTTCCCAATTATCCAAGAGTTGATTCATCAAGAGCCACTAAAAATGTCAATTCGCTTACTAGGAATTTCACTTTCCAAACTCAACACGCAAGAAGAAGACAACAATGCTATTTCTGTTCAGTTGGAAATGGCGTTCTGATTCTACTTCAAAAACGCTAGAATTTCGTCGCTCATTGGATTCACTTTCGATCCAAAAACTTGCAACAATTCTCCGCTCTCAGAAATCAAGTACTTCTGGAAATTCCATTTCACTGTCGAATCTCCAGAACCGTTTTTCGATTTATCTGTCAACCACCTATAAAGAGGGTGCTGTTCATTTCCTTTCACGTCCACTTTTTCCGTAATTTGGAAGGTAACCCCGTAGTTCTTTTCGCAAAACGTGGCAATTTCAGACGCATCCCCAGGCTCTTGACTCATAAACTGATTGCACGGCACCCCGATGATGACTAATTTATCGCCGTATTTCTCATGCAGTTCCTGTAAATCCTTGTATTGCGGAGTAAATCCACATTTCGAAGCTACGTTTACGATCAACAATTTCTTGCCTTTGAAGTCATTCAAATCCAAAGAATCGCCTGCTAAACCGTGAATCGAAATATCGTAAATCGACTCAACAGGTGGGTTGATTTGATCAATTTTGTTACTTGACATGAATGAAAACAATCCGAAAAATCCCATAATGCTGATTATAATGTATTTATTCATTTGTGTTTAATTATAATGTCGTAAAGTTAAACAAAATATCGGATATTATTACTTTCTACGAAACTAAAGAAATTAATATTATCGCGAAGTAATTTTTCAATTTTGCTTCAACAATTTATCGAATCTGCGATGGATAGAAAAATTGGAAATAAAAAGCGGCACAACGATTTCCGCCATGCCGCTCATTTGTCGATTAGACACTGCTTAATTTAATACATAAAACGTTCCAATTCCAGCCAAATAGCCGATTAGAGCATACAGTGTGATGTTTTTTACGTACCACATAAAGTCGATTTTCATAATTCCCATCACGGCAACACCAGCCGCGGAACCAATAATCAAAATACTCCCTCCAGTTCCTGCGCAATAGGCGAGGAGTTCCCAAAATGTATCGTCTACGGGATACACATCAAGTGGGTACATTCCGATCGCGCCAGCAACCAATGGCACATTATCAACAATCGACGATAGA
Organism: uncultured Fluviicola sp.; assembly: GCA_937919725.1. GTDB lineage: Bacteria > Bacteroidota > Bacteroidia > Flavobacteriales_D > Crocinitomicaceae > UBA4466. The sequence continues at coordinate 5,582 of CALFOS010000237.1, forward strand.
ATTCCAATCGCGCCGTTTACGATGTACACATTGCCAAGTTCTCGATCCAAGAATTCCGCTACCATTGTTAAATGTCCGCCTACCTGAAGCGCGCCAACCGCGGTTAAAATTCCTAAGAAAAACAAGATGCTTGGCGTGTCAATTTTGCGCAGAACTCCAACAATGGATAAAGATGTTCTGTGATCTGAAGATTTTTTTCGGTGGAGAATTTCCGTCACGATCCACAAAACACTCAAGCCGAGTAAAATTCCCATGAATGGAGGAAGATGTGTGATTGTTTTGAATACAGGAACGAACAGAAGCGCCGAAATCCCTAAGTAAAAAACTATATTTTGGTCGGACTTACTTACGTGCGATCCCTCGTTTCCGCTTGCATCATCGCGTACAGGTCGTTCCACGTTTCCTTTCATTCGGAAGGACATCAGAATGAGAGGAACGGACAAACAGACCAAGCTTGGCAGGATCAATTCCGTCATGATGTTTGCAGCTGAAACTTGCCCGCCAATCCAAAGCATGATCGTTGTTACATCTCCAATCGGCGACCAAGCACCACCGGCGTTCGCTGCCAAAATAACCATCCCAGCGAAGAGCCAGAGGTCTTTTTTGTCCGTCATCAACTTGCGGATGAGGGCGGACATGACGATAGCTGTGGTCAGATTGTCGAGTGCAGCAGATAAGAAGAATGTGAGAAGACTGAGGATCCAGACCAATTTCACGCGGTTCACCGTTTTAATTTTATCGGTGATCACAGAAAACCCTTCGTGCGAATCGATTAATTCCACGATGGTCATTGCGCCAAGCAAGAAGAATAAGATTCCAGCAATTTCACTGATGTGCTCCATCAAAGAGCTCTCGATGTGGTGAGTGGATTCTTCACCACTCATTTCAGGAAAAATGACCGATTTTCCGATCACGAGGAAAGTCCAGCAAACGACACCGATGAACAGCGCACTGGCAGCTTTGTCAATTTTAATGGTATGCTCCATCGCAATTGCGACATAGCCAAACACGAACAAAATAACGATTGCTATAAACATAGAAGAAAGTTTGAGTTAATTTCGACTATTCCCTCGAATAATCGACTCAAACGTAATCAAAGAAATGATACGTGTTTATCATTCCTCACACTATTTTCATGAAACTTTGTAAATAATTTCAGTAATCTGAAGGTCAATTACTTAGTTGAGTTAAAATGTGTCTCACATTGATAGTAATGCTATGTTTTTGATCAAACAGACATGAACGAATAATTCGAATTGATTACTGTTAATTCAGCTGCGTTGACTGTAAGCAAAGGAATTTGTTGCTCGTTTTCAATCATCAGTTGAATGAACGAATTCGGCGACGGTAAAATGCCTTCTTTGAAGTAGGCTGCCGCTATAAGATCAGCATCCACTGATTTGGAATAATTCATCAATTCTTCTTCGTATGATTTATCGCCAGGTAGGTTCACAATTTCATGTTCAACGCCAGCATCTGTTAAATGTCGGCGCACCACCAATTGATTGGATTGCACTTTATTCGCCAGCCATTTGTCCGAATCATGGTAGCCCACCAAATGGATTTTAGCCTTAAATTTTTTAGCTATGGCACTAGCGAAAGTGACGATTTGTATGGTTTCCTTCGCGAAGCTAAATGGCATCACGATGGTGTTCATTTTATTTACTTTTTTCTTACCTTGGGTGATCAAAAATGGCGTACTCGCGTTGCTGATCATCTTAACAGCATTACTTCCAAATAATTTTTGCATTCCTTTTGCGCCATGCGTCCCCATTACGATGAGTGATGCCTTTAGAATATCTCCAGCTTTACCCATGTCTTCATACAGATCTCCGGTAATCACCTTTGTAGTAACTAGCTTTCGATCCTCTTCTTTCAGATTGGAAACTAAATCCGCGAATTTTCTTCTTGCCTCACTTTTTTCAGAATTTTTGCCAACGATGTGCAAGAGATAAACCGAGCCATCATTTGCTTTAGCAAGATCTAAAGCTAGTAATGTTGCGCCTTTCGAAACAGATGAAAAATCGTGAGGAACTAAATAGAGTGGATGTTTGAACATAGAATTTGTTTTGGGGGTTAAAACTAGTCAAAAATCTTTCACGAAAATTCTCTTCTTACTACGAATATTATGTACATTCCTCTGTTTTATGTCATCATCCTATTCATTATGAAGAAATTATTACTAGGAATCACGCTCTTTCTGAGCACCGTCACGATCGCTCAATCTGTTTCTCCCGAAGTTATCGCATCGGCTGGAGCACATTTTGCGATTCCAACAATTCAGATGAGCTGGACACTTGGAGAACCAATCACACAAACATTTTCCAACGGTTCAGCGACACTCACTCAAGGATTTCAACAAAGCAATATTTCGCTTGTGTCCGTTGAAAATCTCGATCCCTTGATTGAAATCAGAGCGTACCCAAATCCCATATCAGATTTTTTAACAATCGAACTTTCCGATAATGCGCTCAATAGTGAGATGCAATTAATTGATGCAACAGGGAAGGTTGTCTTGCTTGGCAGGGTAACGGCTCCCAAATTCATACTCGATTTTACAGCGTACTCTAAAGGTACTTATTATCTGAATTTCAAAAACGAAAATGGTTCAATACTCCACACAATAACCCTACAAAAAATCAACTAAAATGAAAAAATATTTACTTATTTGTTCGGTAGCACTCGCTATGAATGTGAATGCTCAAGCTACAGAAGGAATTAACTACCAGGCCGTTGTGCGCGACCTTACAGGCGCAATCATTGCAAATTCACCCATTGGATTGAAACTTGTAATTCGGCAAACTACGGCAACAGGTACCATTGTTTATTCCGAGTCTTTCGCGCCATTTTCGAATGATTTTGGTCTTGTAAACGTGGTACTTGGACAGGGAACGGTGATTAGTGGGTCATTCCCAACAATCAACTGGGGAGCTGATGCTTATTTTATCGAAGTTTCTGCGGATGTTGCGGGCGGAACAAGCTACTCACTTCTAGGAACGCAAAAAATGATGAGCGTACCCTATGCACTTTACGCAAAAACTTCTGGAAATCAGTTTAGTGGGGACTACAATGATTTAACGAACCAACCGAGCATTCCAACAGCGACGTCGCAATTGACAAACGATACAGGGTTTATCACAAATCCAAATGATGCAGATGCTGACCCAACAAATGAAATTCAAACCCTACAATTAATGGGAACAGGTCTCTCGATTTCTGGTGCAAACACGGTGGATCTTTCGTCGATCGATACGCAATTAAGTGAAGCACAAGTGGATGCGTATGTAGCCAACAACGGTTACCTTACTACGGAAGTGGACGGTTCGATTACGAATGAGCTTCAAACGCTGTCCGTTTCTGGAAATAATATCACCTTGAGCAATGGTGGTGGTACGATCGCGGCTCCTGCACCTGTGTTGAATAATACTGGAGGTAGAATATCCATCTGCTCTGGAAATACCGCTGGTGGAGCAGGTTGGACGGTTTATGATGCAACAACAATACGATTGATTGTAAGTACCGCTGGATGCGCTTATACAGCAACTCCGCGCTATTTCACGAGTATTGGTGGCTTGGGTTCACATTTTGAATTGATTGGAGCCGACGCGATTTACAGTCCTTCAACTACCAGTTTTACCGTTTATGTGAAGAAAAGAGACGGTACTGCACTCGTTCCTGCTGATGCTGTTGCTGGCAGTTGGTACCTCAATTGGCAAGGGATCGGGAACTAAGCGTGTTCTCTATTATCGGAATGATCTTTTTTGCAAAATGGTCGTGCGCACATGCGTTTGGATGCGTGTCGTATGGAAGTTGATTGTACTTCTTTTTGGTGAGATCAAGTGAAATGTTGTACGTGTTTATCCCTCCTTTTGTGAGATATGATAGAAACCTTCGAGTTGATGTGTTGCGCGTAAGTCCAGTTACAATAAAGGGAATGCCCTTCTTTTTGCAAAGCTTCTGCATCTGGAAGAGAATTAATTCAGTGTTTTTTTCCAGATCTTCCTTACTCGGTGTTAAGTGCTCATCCTGCATCGTTTGCAGGTAATTCACTCCTGCGAAGGTTTCACGCTCACTCCAATTTGAGTAAAGATTCGCGTAGGAAGCAAATTGTATAATTCCATTACCGACGTATGGAAATTTACTTTTTTGCAAAGCCTTCGCTGCTTCGTCGTTCGAACGTTGAAATCCCATCACCAAACTATTTCGAAATCGAGGTGTGAGTGAATTCCGCTCATGGTGAAAGTCGCAGAAGTTGAGGACTACGATGGCTGGAATATTCCCGTTTGAGAGTTCGGCTTCCAGTTGAAGGAGCGATTGCACATTTCCGTAACCTGGAACGCCAAAATTTTGCACGTCGTAGTTTTTGAAGTGCGATTGGATTTGATATGGAAACGACACTGAATCATCTACGCCCATCCCATAGGTGAGCGAACAACCCATTACAAAGATCTTGTCGAGCGAATCAGCCAGTTCGTGTTTTCGTGTGATTCTTTTGCCAGCGCGGTGAGTTGCTGTGTACTTTGGAGCACCGTTCATACTCACCTGAAAAGTCCCTTCCCCCAAGGAAAACCCACGTGTATTGGATGCGGTGAGACACATTTTCGGTGAACTTTCGAGCGAATACTGAACCTGATGATAAGCTGAATAGCCGAGAATTCGAAGCGCAAGCTCGAAACAGATCGGTGTGATCAGTAGCAAAAAAGTATAATATCGAACGCGTTTTTTCATCGGATAGCTCAAAAACCCATGGAGAATCAATCCATTGATGGACAAAATAACGACAAATTTCCAGAAGAAACCCCTACTTGTTCAATCCTTTAGATACCAAGTAGGTTCCTGAGGAAATTCACATCAAAATAAATACTTCGTTCTCAAATGCCTGCAATGCCTGTATCTTAGCACAGAAATAGGTGTCAGTTTGTTGTAAATCGAGGCAAAACTGTGCTAGGAGTTTCCTTTCTGATAATCAGCTAAAAACTGCGCCAAACCGCTATCTGTCAATGGATGATTTGCAAGAGCTTGGATTGCTTTAAGCGGACACGTGGCAACATCAGAGCCTAATTCTGCGCACTGGATAATGTGCATGGGATGACGAACCGAGGCTGCTAGAATTTCCGTGTCGAAAGCATAGTTGTCGTATATCACGCGAATTTGAGCGATCAAATCCAAACCATTCGATGAAATATCGTCCAATCGACCCAAAAATGGAGAAATAAATGTCGCGCCTGCTTTTGCTGCTAACAACGCCTGTCCTGCTGAGAAAATCAGCGTGCAGTTTGTTTTTATTCCCTTTGTTGAGAAATACTTGATTGCTTTGATCCCATCGAGTACCATCGGCACCTTCACCACGATATTTTTATGCAAAGCCGCCAACGCTTCACCTTCGCGCACGATACCTTCATAATCAGTAGAATTTACTTCTGCACTTACAGGACCGTCCACAATGTTGCAAATTGCCACGTAATGATCCAAAATATTTTGAGCACCCGTAATTCCCTCCTTAGCCATTAACGATGGATTGGTCGTTACGCCATCTAGAATTCCGAGGTCGTTTGCTTCTCTAATTTCCGCAATATTCGCGGTATCGATAAAAAATTTCATAGCTATTTCTTTTTCAACAAAAGTAGGGGTGATTGAGGCTGATTCTTCCACCTTCGACATCGATTTATCCAATTGTTTTGAACAAAATCGAGTAAAGTAAGGGATTATCGAAAGGCGGCTTTACCGAGTTTTTTGTATGATTTGAGAGCCAGCAGAAATGCGATAAGTGCGAAACCAGCGATGATGTAATAGAGCGAGAATCCAATTGAACCATACAGAAATGCAGAGAGAACAGGAAAAATTGCTGTTGTCAATGCGCTAATTGATTCGCTAATTCCCATAATTTCTCCTTGCTTCTGAGGATCGGCGTGAATGGCTAGTAGCGCGTTGAAGGTTGGAAATGAAAGCGACAAACCAAGATTGAGGAAATAGTAGAAGGCGATAAATAAATACAAGTTGCTCGTTAAGGTAATACACGTCAATCCAACCGCGCACAAGCCAAGTCCGATGAGCAAGGTTTTAAATTCTCCAAATCGTTTCACAAATAGTTTGGAAATAACTACTTGATTGAAAATTAGAAAGGTTCCAACCACGAACATAAAAATTCCGAGTTCGCCTTGATCAAAATCGAACAAATCGATCAGAAAAAGGGAGATGCTGGCGATGTAGAAAGCCATCATCGCCGAGAAAAATGTTTTTAGTGTGAACAATGATTTGATCACAGGGGAAGGACTTAACGCTCGGATTCGCCTCAATACGAAAATGGATTTCCAGAACGGCTCACGATTGCGCGGTACCCGTTTTTCTTCGGGGTGCGATTCTTTGAGCCAAAAAATGATCGTGAGCAAAGTGATAATTGAAATCCCAATGGAAACGAACAAAGTGCCTAAATAACCGATCGATGATGTCGCCGTAAGTCCACCGATAGCGGGTCCTACAATCATTCCAAGTCCAGCAATTCCCCCGAGATATCCAAAAATGTACGATTTTTCTTCGCGCGTGGTCACATCAGCAACGTAAGCGTTGGTTGCG
>CALFOS010000238.1 GCA_937919725.1 uncultured Fluviicola sp.
CTCATTGGGCTGATCCATCAGTGACTCAAACATTGATTCGAAAAACATCCCAAACTCTTTTGGATTCGCTTAGAAACATACGAACGTATGAAAAGTTAAAAACGCTCCCAAATTCCACGGCACCATGACAACTTCCTCGCTTCGCATTCTTACGGTACTCCCGGTGCTTGGCCAACCCCGTGATTCAAAGCGAATTGACATGCTTGTTTCGCTTGGGTTCGACGTATCGGTTGCAGCATTTAATCGCGCTTATCACAGCGGGCGAGTACCTTCTCGTCCCACCCAGATCATCGGCACGATCTCACATGGAAAATACTTGCAACGTATCGGCAGATTAATTACGGCACTTCCCAAACTTCGTCGTGCGATGCGGGGTCGAGACATTGTGTATGCGTCAAGCCCAGATATGGCACTTCTGGCCATGATTGCGGGAGTTTTTATGGGGAAAAAATTTATTCTAGAAGTTGGTGATGTTCGAGAGATTCAAACTGCCGAAGGATTGAAGGGTCGACTAGTTCGTATCGTCGATCGCGTATTGACAAACCGATGCTCACTACTGGTCGTCACCGCTGTCGGTTTCCTTGATAATTACTACCGAAATTGGCTGCGCTCCGATGTTCCAGCGATTGTTGTGGAAAATAAAATCGAGGCCTCGCTCACATCGGCCCGACCAGAAGCTGTGCGGGGAAGCCTGCCACAAGGTCGCCCGTTTATTGATCGCCCACTTCGTATTGGATATTTTGGACTTCTACGTTGCCAATGGACATGGGATGTACTCAAAGCATTCGCTCTGAAGCATCCTAAGGATGTTGAGATAGTCATGGCCGGTTACCCCATGGAACCCGCAGATATCGCTGAACAAGCAAAATCTATTCCGAATGTGATTTATTCTGGCGAATACAAGTCTCCTAATGATCTTCCCAGACTCTATGGTGCGGTTGACCTTGTCTGGGCCTGTTATAAATTCATTGGACCACGGGATTGGAATTTGAAATGGGCTCGTCCTAATCGATTTTACGAAAGTTGTTACTTCGGACGCCCATTAATTTCACGCTTGGGTTCTTCGGATTCAAAAGAAGTAGATCGACTTAAGATTGGCTTCAACATTCGAACACATGAAATTTCAGAGGTCGTTGCTGAGCTCGACTCAATCACGGCCGAAATGGTGGAACAATGGCGATCCAACTCCATCTCACTTCCGAACAGTCTGTTTATATACACCGATGAGGCCGAGAAGTTAAAATCCCACATCGAGCATCTATGATTCGGATCTCGCTCGGAATTTTACAGTTGCCTTCAGATTTGACCGATCTAGAAAGTCAGCGTTGTCACAAGTAATTATGCTTGCAACGGCAGGATAGAAGCAATGGCAGTATTGATCCTTATCACCTTCTTCGTTTTCTGTGTTGGCGCATTATTGCAGCCACGATGGGCGTTGGCTTTACTGCTTCTTATGTATCCGCTTGAACAGGCCATTCAAGGCTCGGTTCCATTTTTCATTGAACAGCAGTCTTTGGTGAATTATATTGTTGGAATAGTCGTGGTTCTTTCCGCTGCGCAAGGATGGTTGCGCGGAAAAATTAACACGAGTGGTTATTTCAATTCAATCTGGATCATTGTCGTTGCAGGGTATGTATATTCATTGGTCAGTAATTTGTGGACACCGTCACAAGCAAAATCATGGACCTTGATCTCTGAGGGCTACCAGTATGTCGTGATGTACATCATCATTGCTCCTATGCTTGTAGGCGATATAAAGGATTGGAACCGTATCCTTTTAATTACAATGATATTTGGTTTAGTCTCCTCAATTGCAATTCTTACATCGCCATCTTTTACACTTGCGAGTGGTCGCTTAGGATTCAACTTCACCTCTAAAATTCGATCAAGTCCCCTCGCTATTGGTGAACTAGGTGGTTTCCTAATTCTGACGTCCAGCCTGTTTGTCTCTGGGCAAAAGCGTTATTGGATTTTTGTGCTTCAAATTCTCGCCTTTGTATGCGGGATCATTTTGTCAATCTTCTCGGGCTCGCGAGGACAATTCTTCTTCTCCGTCATCCTTGTAATTGCTTTTTTTCCACTATCTCGACCAATTAAAAACATTTTTCAATTCTTTCTCCTTTCCTTTGGGTCAATTGCATTGCTTTTAGTGATCGCACTCATTGGCTCTTTGTTCTTAGGCGACGTGGACATCGCAAATCGATGGCTAAATACAGACAAATCAGATCAAGCTATCGGAGCTCGTTTAGCAAACTTTATTGAACTTTTCTCGGCTTTTATTCGCAGTCCTTCATCATGGGTGCTAGGTTTAGGCCACAACGCATTTACGAGCGCTACCGGATCCCAAGAACCATATTCACACATCATGTTCCTTGATGTGCTAGTCGAGATGGGGTTAATAGCTTTCATCATTCTGATTACGTGGCTGTTCAATATTCTGGCACGAGCGATCGAGCTTGTGCGCGACACAAGCACCGATTCTAATTTGCGATCCGCCTCGATCGTTCTAGTTGCGCTTTGCGCCTATCAACTATTGCTCATGAACAAACAGGGAGAGCTTTGGAGTTCCCAGAATACGATCGTGTATTTCCTGCTGTTGGCAAAAGTTTCAATTGTAACGCACAACGAGATGTTGAATGACATACCGTTTCAAGAACCAGAATCCGTGACTGATAAACCAACCTCCCCTGTTCAGCCTGGATACCGAGTCTGATCAACGAACCACGCAGTAAACGCTTGTTGGCACTGTATTATTTACTCCCCCGAATTTGAACTGCAATAGAAAATCTCCACCCACAAAAGTACCGAATATATTCGGAATTGAATATTCTCGGGAAGATCTTGGAATGCTTCTGGATTACGAATATGCGGTTTGAAAATACCTAACTCAATAGCTTTCTCCACAGCTATATTCGGTAACCCTTTTTTATTCACCAACTCGCGGATCATACTTGTTGTGGAGTTGCCAAATCCATCCTTCTTCTTTCGCCAAACAATTTCTTGCGGCAGACTTTTTTCCATGCACTTACGAAGAATATATTTGCCAAAACCGTTGTGCATTACCAGATCGGTCTTAAGCAAAAATCCAAGCTCCACTAGGCGGTAATCAAGAAATGGACAGCGCGTCTCTAAATTAACCGACATAGATACCGCATCGCCATACTGCAAAAGATTAGTTAGGTTGTATGTGTGCCAGTAGACCAGTGCATTATTCAAGTTCGACTTGGAAATTGAAAAATTACGTAAATGATTCGGCTTGGCGTTCATGGATTTTTCGCACAAGAAACTTTGAGCATTCCAAAGGCGGGCTTGGTTTATAAATACCTTACTGATCGCGAATCGAACAGCATCCATCGCGACATTCTTCCACCTCAGAGCATGTGCGTTAGCCAATAAGCATTGCCAAGCTTGCCGAAAGCGCCCTCGAAACAGGAAATCAAGTGCTGCAAATAAGTCAAAATAAGGGTAGCCGCCAAGCAATTCATCGGCGCCTTGCCCCTCTAGCATCACGGTCAGGGTTGAGCGAGCGGCGCGGCATAAATTGAGATAGGGAACAATCGCCGGAGAATTATGCCCTGCATCCAAGTGATAGATGCATGTTTTCAAATCCTTGACCAATTGATCGTGCGCTGTTTCGGGAACATCCGTCGAAACATGTCCAAACTGACTCGCTATGCGCTGTGCCATTGGTAACTCGGATTTCTCTTTTGGCTCATGCCAGGCGGTATAAGACTGAAGGCTTCGTTGAAATTTCTCGCTCACGATGCAGGCAATCGAACCGGAATCCATGCCCCCAGAAAGACTAAGCCCAACGGGGACGTCGCTTCGAAGGCGTATCTTGATGGCGTCGTTAAACAAAATTTGAAATTTTTTCCGCGCTTCTTCTAGATTATTTATCGTGCGTTTGGTCGGGTAGTTCCAATAGACCCCAGGTGGTGAAATACTGTCGGATTTAAGATCTACTCGCTGAAACGACGCCTGGGGAAAGCGATTGATTCCCTCAAACCACGATTCTTCGCACTCTCCGCCAATTCCATATTTTAAATATAACCCTATTGAATTTTTATTCGGTTTTGGTGTCGCTCCAAGCCACGCAATAATTCCTTTGGCCTCGGAGCAAAGAATCAACTGACCATCGTGCTCCCAGCGAAAGAGTGGCTTCACGCCCCATCGGTCGCGAGAGATAACAAAGTGGTTTGCCTGAGTGTCACCAAACACAAAAGTCCACATGCCATTAAAGCGATTGATGGCATCTGTACCCCATTGAATTAGTGCGGTAAGTAAAACTTCTGTGTCCGACTTGGTTCTAAATATAATTCCGTCTTTTTCAAGCTCGGCGCGGATTTCTAAATAGTTATATATCTCGCCATTAAATATTACAAAATAGCGACCGCAACTTGACCAAAATGGTTGATTGCTTGATTCATCTAAATCAATTACAGATAATCGAACATGTCCAATTGCGTACTTGCCGGCGGGATCAATATGAGTTCCACGAGCATTAGGACCTCGATGCTTTATAGCATCCAGGGCGCGCTGCATGCGCAAGGACGCATCGCTAGGAAGTCTGCTTGTGCTTCTACAAATGATGGCGAAAATTCCACACATTCCGCACAAGAATAGCAAAAGACATGTTTTTGATTCAGAAAATGTCTTTCGACGCATTGATACAAAATCTGATACAAATTATGTATGGAGTCACTTATAAGCATTTCTTTGGAATCGGTTTCTTGTCCTTTCTGCAAATCAAATGAATCGAATTTTTGGGTAAAAGAAAATGGATTCAATGCAGTAAAATGCTGTGAGTGTGGATTGATCTATGTGAATCCACGCAACACTCAATCCGTAGTCGATAAAGCCGTGACAACGGGACATCATTCGGAAGTGCAAGGGGGAAGAAACGTCGTTGGAAGACGAAGTAAGCGCAAAGTTTTAAAGTATCAACGTGTCTTGGGTGCAATTTTTAAAGATGTTTGGTCCACAAATCGGACGATTTCGTGGCTGGATATTGGAGCTGGATTCGGCGAGATCGTCGAAGCATTGTCTTCGCTTGCGCCTAAAGGAAGTCAAGTCCATGGAATTGAACCAATGGGTCCAAAGGCGCAAAATGCCCAAAGACGAGGGATTTTAGTTCGCGAAGGATATTTAAATTCGGTCAAAGAACGCTACGACTTTGTTTCCTTGGTGGATGTCTTTTCGCATTTACCAGATTTCCGCCCATTTCTTTTAGAAATCAAAAAAGTCTTAAACAATGGTGGTCAGATTTATCTTCAAACTGGCAATATTGCTGATCTTCGCGGAAGCAACGACGTACCTACCCAATTGGATCTTCCTGATCATCTTGTGTTTGCTGGCGAGAAACATATGATTGCCTACCTCGAAGAAGCTGGGTTTAAAATAATTGAAATAGTACGCGTGAGGAATGACACATTCGTCAATTTTGCCAAAAGCCTAATTCGAAAAATTCAGGGACGACAAATTTCATTGGTATTTCCTGGCACCTCGGAATATCGTTCGCTAAGAATTCGGGCGCAACTGAAGTGATTCTCTTTGAGAATTGCAACTACACATCCATCGCTAATATTGTTTGACACATGACGGATTCGTCTCTTGTCACGACAGTATCGAAGCAACCCCAAGCATTGGGTGGCGTTGCAATGCGCGGATCACTGTTGAACTCAGCGCAGTGGTTAATCAACAAGGCGTTCACCGCCGGAGCAATGTTTGTCATTGCGTATTTTTTAACGCCTGCGGAATACGGGGTAGGTGTTGGATCTTTAGCCATATTTCAATTTCTTTGTATTTTTCTACCACTCACGGTTGGCGATGTATTGATCTCGCACCCAAAACGATTTGAGTTGCTTGCACCTAGCGCCGCGGGTCTTGCACTGATTATTGGATGCTGTACTGCGGTCGTAACACTATTAAGCATTCCTGTTGTGATTTATTTTTACAGTGACTACCCAACCGGTTGGCTCATTGGTCTTTTGTCAGTTCAAGCAATTCGCCCAATCATTGAAGCTAAACTTGTGGTTCCCCTTTCCGCAATGCGCCTTAGCCTGGCATATCCAAAGATGGCTTTTATAGATGGTGTTGTTCAAATGGGCGCAACCCTGCTCTCGGTGGTTATGGCTATTTTGGGTGGTCGTTCTGCGTCACTTGTTGTTCCTCAAATTGTAAATGTTGCCGCAAAAGCAACTTGGTATTCACGCCTAGCTACCGTCCCACATTCTGCGCGCTTTCACCCAAAACTGGCGTTGTATTTATTTAGGTCGTTTGCAAAAGCCGCTAGTGCTCAATACATACACAACGTCATTGTGATGTTGGAAATTTTGGTGCTCGGCTTTGTATCGGGCAAATACGAAGTCGGCTTGTTTGGATTGGCATTTAGTATTGCTGGCCAAGCCAACACGGTGATCGCATACCAACTAGGCGTTGTACTGCA
>CALFOS010000239.1 GCA_937919725.1 uncultured Fluviicola sp.
CGATAAGTTTTGTGATGGGGGATTACGAATGCTCATGGACAAAGGAACGAATTGTCGCAATGTTCGCTACAACTACATTCCAACCTATACTGGCCCTGGACACGCGTCGATTTACACAGGTACAACTCCAAGCAATCACGGAATCGTCGCCAATGATTGGTATAGCCGTGAAGATCATGCAGAAGTCAATTGTGTTGAGGATAGCACTGTGATGTCAGTCGGAACAACCTCCGCTTACGGAAAATTCTCCCCTGCTCGCTTGAAGGCAAACACAATTACAGATCAACTAAAATTAACGTATCCGAGTGCAAAGGTTGTTTCTATGTCGATTAAAAACCGTGGTGCAATTCTTCCTGGAGGTCATATGAGTGACGGTTCTTATTGGTATGATTTCGATTCAGGAAAATTCATCACGAGTACATTTTTCACAAATACATTGCCTCAATGGGTCGATAAGTTCAATGATAAGAAATACGTCGAAAAATGCTTGAAAGAAACGTGGGCGCCCATCATTGACATTGGAGCTTACCAAGAAAGTGGCCCAGACGATTCGCCCTACGAGCATTTGTTGCCAGGAAAAACAACGCCAACATTTCCATACAATTTGAAGGAAATGACGAAGGATTCACTTGACTATGAATTATTCGTTTATACGCCTTTCGCAAATACCTATCTCACTGATTTTGCAATTTCAGCAATGAAAAATGAGGGCATGGGGAAAGATAATCAGACGGATATGTTGTGTATTAGTTATTCAACTCCGGATATAATCGGGCATGCTTTTGGTCCCTACTCGGTTGAAATTGAGGACACGTATATTAGACTCGACTTAGAGATTAAAAAATTGATTAAAGAGATCGAAACTCAAGTTGGAGGTAAAGATTACGTATTGTTTTTAACGGCTGATCACGCGGTTGTTCCGGTTCCTCAGTTTTTAATGGATCACAAATTGCCGGGAGGTTACTTCTTTCTCGATGAGCATTTGGCAGATTTAAAATTGAAATTAATTTCTGAATTTGGAGATAGTTTGGTGGAATATCAAGACAATCTGAATATCTATTTGAACCATGAAACAGCAAAGGAAAAGGGGATCGACTTGGTTGAAGCACAAAATTTTATTTCAACCGAGATTCAATCTTGGAAAGGTGTAAAGCGTTCGTTTACGGCTTCTCAGTTGTATGGTGCGTCGATTGATGCTGAATGGATGGATATGGTTCGAAAAGGTGTTCATCATGAAGAGAGTGGAGACGTGGTCTTCATTCTTGAGCCTGGTTATTTACCAAAATCAGTCGATTCAGAAATAGCACGTAAGGGCACGAGTCATGGATCTGCGTTTAGTTATGATACACATGTCCCACTCTTATGGTTTGGTAAAAATGTTCCAGATCAGGAAGTTTTTGATGACATCGAAATTACCAGTATCGCAGCAACATTAACTCATTTATTATTCTTACAACGCCCAAATGCACTCACGGGAGTTCCGATTCTTCCGCTGCTGAAACGCTAATCGAGCAACGAATAATTTTTGTTGAGTTAGCATCCGCGATGGCTTTTTGGCTGATTTTCAATCCAACACACCACAGAATTACGTCATCATCATGCACGACTAATTGCGCTGCTTTTGCATTTGCGTCGATCTTCGCATCTTTGATAATATCAGAAATAAGTTGAGTTCCTTTCATTCCTAAAGACGCAATGCGATCGCCATGTTCCCATTTCCGGAGCTTGAGTTCTCCCTTCATTTTGGCTGCGTCGAAATAAGCAATGTCTTTATTGAAATCCGAAGGAAGTGATGCGACTTGTTCAACGATGAGTTTTGGTGGTACGTCAGAAGTACACAAAAATGTAAACTGAGTTTCGTCTCGCACGATTGCACTAAATTCGGTATGCTCGATGGGAATTCGTTTTCCACGTTGGGTCAAGTCTAATAATCGCGGAGCAGATTTCGCTGATAATCCCAATTGTCGAAGCAATTCGATCTGTTCCAATTCGGAGAGTTTCCCGAATTCGTCGAGCGATAAAGTATGCGTTTTTTGAATAGTCCCCAGAATTGGATCCACCTTTTTTTCGAGATCGAGTTGTATTTTTTGAAATTGATTGATCAATGTGAGCACCGAAACTCCAATTTCTGGAAATTCTAATTTGATTCGGGGAATAAATTCATTTCGCAATCGATTGCGCGTGTATTTATTTGTTTCGTTGGATTTATCTTCGCGCCACAACACCCAATTGCTTAATGCATAGCACGCAATTTCGGCCTTCGAAAAGTCGAGGAGAGGTCGCACAATTCCCGCGTGATCATGTTTCATACATGCGAGCCCCATCACACCCGATTTCCGAGCCAAATTCATGAAAAAAGTCTCGATTTGATCATCCGAATGGTGCGCAAGTGCAATGCGGTTATTTCGATCTACCTTCAAAATTTCATCGAACCAAGCGTAGCGAATCTTTCGGGCTTCGTCTTGCAAATTCCCTCCTCCCTCTAGGTTTTTCTTGAGATCAATCGTTCGAATTTCGCAGGGAATGTTTTGCTTCGCACAACTAAATTTGACCAATTCAGCATCAGTATCCGAAGCTATTCCGCGGAGTTGATAATTCACATGAATCACATGAAGATCGAATTTGAGCTTGAAAAGCATGTCCAAAAGCACCATCGAATCGATTCCTCCACTACACGCGAGGTAGATTTTTTGATTCCGTAAATCGTTCCAAAGTTCCTTCGTATGATTTGAAAAATCAGGCATTCATCCCATCTAAAATTCCCTTCACCTTCACGTTGCACTCGTCGTACTCTGCTTCAGGGTCTGATTTGATAGTGATTGCTCCGCCAACTGCGCACGAAAGGTAATTTGTCGCGTGATTATAAACCAAGGTTCGAATCACGACATTAAAATCAAAATCGCCATTCGGACGGATATAACCAATGGATCCAGAATATATTCCACGTTGGAAACATTCGTGTTCTTCGACCAGCTTCATCGCGCTAATTTTTGGTGCTCCCGTCATTGATCCCATCGGGAAAGTAGCACGTAATATGTCGGTGAAATTAGTATTGGGTGCGATGTCGCACCCAATACGCGAAATCATTTGATGCACTGTTTCAAAGGTGTAAATTCCGAAAAGTTCTTCTACTTTGACCGTATTGGGTAAGGCAATTTTCGACAAATCGTTTCGAACCAAATCAACAATCATCACATTTTCGGAGCGTTCTTTTGGATCATTCAACAAGGATTCTTTCAAAATCTCGTCCTCCTCAGGAGTTTTACCACGTTTTTTGGTTCCCTTGATCGGTTCTGAAATCAAATGATTGTCCTTTTTGTACAAATAGCGCTCTGGACTTCCGCAAAACAGCGTAAAATGATCAATGAAAAAGAAGGAGGAATATGGTGCGCGTGTTAAATGATTCAATTTGAAATACGCATCCAATTGGTGTGGGATTTCCACATCCTCAGCATAAAATTCTTGGCAATAGTTTACTTCGTAAATCTCTCCTTGTTGGATTTTATCTTGAAGCGCACGCACATTTTTTAAATATTCTTCCTTGGAAATACGTGCTATTAGTCGATGTGGAAAAGCATGAAAATTTTCGTCAATTTCTTCCTGCATGAAATGATCAATGAAATTGAGTGATTCTGAATCTTTTTCGCCCTGCACAAAGTTGAGGTTCTCATTCTCCAAATCGACCATATATTTTGGAACCCACGCATATCCGAGGGGGAAATTCGTGTAATCGGGATTATGCGAAGTCAAATCCTCGACCTGATTTTTAAGGTCGTAGCTCAAATTGACGAGCAAATGTTTGCCTTCATTTTCGTCGATAAAGGCTTGTAGCTCACCGAGAGGGTCTGTTTTGGATAATTTGATCATCGGTCCATCGCCAAAAGCGAGTCGACCAAAACCATTATTACTATTAAAATACGCGACTGGAAATTTATACATGAGGCAAATTTACAAGCATATTTAAGCAATTAGTAACTAAATCCGTTAAAATCGCGAGAATAAATAGAAAAATAGGCAAAATGAGTGTTATTTGTGATCACAATATTCGACGTGAGTGGCAA
>CALFOS010000240.1 GCA_937919725.1 uncultured Fluviicola sp.
TTGACTAATTATACTTACAGCTAAGGATTCATGTGCGTTTCATTCGCAGCAAACGTAAATTTCATCTAGATTTTCTCCATGAAAGGGTTAATTTGCCTCCTTCTAACCATTGCGATAAGCGAAGTCCTAAGAAATGCCATCAAAATCACAAATACCTTAAAATTGTTCCTTCAAGACGCGGTACAAATCATGCAAAGGCAAGCCCATTACATTATAATAACACCCCTCAATTTTCGAAACTCCGATATACCCAATCCATTCCTGAATTCCATATGATCCTGCCTTGTCAAGCGGTTGGAAAGTATTCACGTAATGTTCAATTTCCGCACTAGTGAGCGCATCAAAAAACACCTCAGTTCGAGTGGAAAATGAGTGCTCCTTTGAATTCGAAGTTAAACAGACCCCAGAAATAACCGAATGTGCTTTCCCTGATAAGTGAGCCAACATGCATTTGGCATCGCTCGAATCTTTTGGTTTGCCAATCACTTCACCATTCAAAATTACAATTGTGTCGGAGGTAACGAGAATTTCATTTGCGAGTAATCCACTTTTCAGGGGTACGGCTTTTAATCGTGCTAAAAATTCAGGTACCTTCTCAGCCTCCATATCTGCCGGATAAATTTCATCGACCTCTTTGATTCGGATTTCAACGGGAAATCCTAATTCTTGAATAAGTGCTTGTCGCCGGGGAGACTTCGACCCAAGAATCAATTTAATTGATGACATACGTAGTGAGAATTTTCCAGTAAACAGGAGTTAGGAGACCGACGGTCATCGCCAATTTAATGAAATGGTTAATGCGCCGATAATGTGATTTGGAATGAGCGAAATAAAGCAAAACAGAAGCCAAGAGAATGATCAGAGCGGCAAGAATACCCGGCAGAGCGGTAGTGAAGTTGAGCTCTTCAATTAAATAGATCAGTAAAAGAGCAGCAACAATGGCGAGTATTAACGTAAATGCGATGAACCATTTGGTATTTTTTAATCCAATCGAGATCGGAAGTGTATTTGCACGCAATTCCTTGTCGCCTTCCACGTCTTCCATGTCTTTGACAACTTCGCGCGCTAGGTTCAATAAAAAAGCAAAAATGGCCAATCCAGCCGAAATATAAAGAATGATTTTGGGTGAAGTACCTTCCAAATTAAAAGGGAAAAGCTCCATTCGATACCACTCCGTGTTCGCTAAATTATGCTGATAGAAGAAAATTCCAACGAGAAACGGAACCAGCGCGGTCAATGCGGCGATCAATATATTGCCCGTTAAAAATCGGCGTTTGAAATACATCGAATAAAACCACAACACGTTGATCGAAAACAAATGGATGAATAAGTACCAAAACGAATCCATGATCCAAGAAAGATAGAGAGCAATGCTAAACGCGAAAAAATTGATCGTCCAATGCAGCATAATTGCTGTGCGCTTCTTGATGTGCCTCGTGATGATTAATCGATGTGGCTTGTTGATCCGATCGGCACGAACGTCAAAATAATCGTTGATAATGTTTCCGCCGGCTGCAATTAAAACCGTAGAGAAAACCAACCAGAAAAATGGCCATCCTGTCACAATGTACGTGCAACTGCATCCTTCCATCGGGTCGAAATACCAACCCAAACCGTACATTGTCAACGCGATGATGATCAGATTAAGTGGTCGGATGAGTCGAAGTACGTGCATTATTTTTTCACTGTTTTATATTCCGTTCTACGATTCGATTGATGTGCAGCTTCTTGTTCTGCCTCCGTAGGAAGTTTCGTAATTTCTTCGTCCGAAATTTTTGGTTGTGACTCCCCATAACCTTTGTAGGACAAGCGATCTTGCTTAATTCCTTTGCTGATCAAGTAAGTGTAAACGGCTTTCGCACGATCTTCAGACAGCTTCTGGTTCACTTTTGCATCGCCACGCGTATCCGTGTGCCCGCCAAGTTCGATACTGATTGTCGGATTCAAGTCCAGAAATGCCACCATTTTATCCAACTCGACGTACGATTCTGGTCGTAGCGTAGCTAAACTCAAATCAAAGAATACATTTTCCAAAGAAACAGGCGTATCAATGTTCAACGGAACCAAAGGTACGTCCATATGCACTGCATCCAATCCTTCGGGCTCTGTCATGTTGAAGTTTTTCGAGAAGAATGAATAACCTGGATACGTCACATTGAGGGCATATTCGCGATTCACAGGTAAGGAAACCATGAATTCTCCGGTCATGTTATCGGCTTCCGAATAAACAACTTCTTTGCCTGTTTTAATGTCGATAAGTTGGAATTTTCCGGGTACGGGTCGGCGTGTCGTGATGTCGTAAACCATCCCTTCGAAGTAGAGTGTCCGCGTCGGCCGCAAGTGTTCGGGCATTATAAAGTAGTAGATATCCAAATCTCCGAAACCGCCGTCTCGATTTGAGGCGAAAAAGGCAATTTCTCCTTCTGGCGAAACCATCAAGGAGTTTTCGTCGAACGCTGTGTTGATTGGATAGCCTAAGTTCACTGGCATTCCCCACGTTCCGTCATCCTTCAAGCGAGACATAAACAAATCCGATCCGCCCATGCCAATGTGACCATGCGAAGCGAAATAAAGGGTTTTTCCGTCGGGATGAATCAACACCGATTCTTCTTTCTTGGGTGAGTTGATATAGTCGGGCAATCGTTCTGGTGTGCCCCACGTGCCATCGGGCTTGAGGTGTGTAACGTAAATATCCGAGTTATCCGTTGCATTTCTTCCTCGCAGCCCGCGGATGAAGTAGAGCGTTTTCCCGTCTGATGAGAGTGATGGTTGCGATTCCCAATGAAAAGAATTCACGTCACCTGGCAAGTTGATCGGATCACTCCATCGCGCGCCCAATTTTTTGGTGTAAAAAAGATCGCAACTTCCTTTCCCTAATCGGTTCGATCCGTAGTCAATTCCGGTTGCATCAGGACAGGCCACAAACACGAGCGAACGACCATCCGCGCCCAAAGTAGGAGCTCCTTCATTGTTGACAGTATTCACGTTGTCGGGCATGGGAACTGCTTTTTCCCAAATGTTGTTGGCGCCTAGGTTGGAAACAAAGAAATCTTCTTGCTCTTTAAAATTCCCGGGCACGCGCCCGTCTTCAATTCTTCGAGTAAACAAAATCGTTTTTCCGTCCACCGTAATGGTTGGGAAATACTCAGGATCCGCCGTGTTTATTCCTGGGCCAATATTTATTGGGTTGAAGTCGAGTGGATTAGCCAATGATTTTTGAGCGAATTCACAACTCGCTCGCATATCAACGGCTTTAAAAGCGAGTTCTTCATTCGCACGTTTATTTCTGAGCATAATATCCAAATTCTTAATCGCACCGGCATAATCTCCTGTAGCTTGTTGCAAATTGGCGAGGTAGAAATTTGTGCTACTCGAGTAGCTGTGTTCTGGATTTATTTCGAGGGCACGTTTGTAATGAACGATTCCTTCGTCATATTTACCTAAGTATTCGGCGAACTCTCCGGCGAATAAATGCGCCTCCAAAAAATTTGGATCTTTCGACACAGCTTGATTCATGAGTTTCAATCCGGTGGTATAATCGGGTCCATTTGTTGTGGGGTCTATTGCTTTTCGTGGAGCTTCTTTCCCAGCTTCAAACAGTTTGATGGCTTTTTTACTTTTGGTAGAATATTTCATACCTGGCTGAGCAGTGCCGCAGGATACAATGAGAAGAAGACTAAGGGAGAGAATGATGTATTTCATAATTATGGAATATTCATAAATTTATGTGTCTGCAAAGAAACTTTCCATCTCGGATGATTCTTCACGTATTCGATGATCATAGGCAAAAATCGTTCCTGTTTTGACCATTCTGGTTGTAAGTATAGAAGGCAATCTTTTGAAACTTTCTGGGCATGTGTTTCGGCCCAATCAAAATCGGAGATGTGACTGATCACTACTTTTAATTCATCTGCTTTTTGATAAGCCTCCGCGTGGGGCGCTTTAAACTTTTTCGGAGAGAAACAATACCAGTCGATGTTTCCGCGGAGTGGATAGCATCCCGATGTCTCAATAGCCGTTTCAATTCCTTTGGATGTTAGCATATCAGAAAGTGTCGTGAGATCGTACAGTGCGGGTTCTCCACCTGTGATAACGCAAAAATCTGTTTTCGATACAAGAACCTCTTCCACAATCGACTCCAAGCTCATAAGAGGATGAATTTCGGCGTCCCAACTATCTTTCACATCGCACCAAACGCAGCCAACATCGCACCCAGCAATTCGAACAAAATATGCCGCACGCCCGCTGTGTCTTCCTTCACCTTGAATGGTATAGAAATGTTCCATGATGGGTAATTCTATAGCGATACAATTTGAGCACAAAGTTCAGGAA
>CALFOS010000241.1 GCA_937919725.1 uncultured Fluviicola sp.
CTCACATGTGACTATCGACCCAAATCAATAACGCAACTCCTTACCTTTCACCGTCGCTGGAATTCCATCCGTTAACCAAAGTGGCGCTTCTTTGTCGTGCAAATAGTAATCAAAAAATTGGCGCATTCGAATACTTAAGTCGATACGGTTCGCGTTGCGCATCAAATTGTGTTCTTCGCCATTGTAGTTCAACATCCACACCGTTTTTCCGAGTCGTTTCAATCCCGTGTATAATTCGATTCCTTGGTACCATGGAACTGCACCGTCGCCATCGTTGTGCATAATCAACAAGGGAGTTGTCACATTCGGGAGGTGAAATTGCGGTGAATTTTCGACGTACAATTCGGGCTTTTCCCAAATCGTGTAACCAATTCTACTCTGCGTCCGCTCGTATTGGAACTGACGGTTGTAGCCGCTTCCCCAGCGAATTCCGCCGTAGGCTGAGAACATATTGGTCACGGGTGCTCCTGCCATTGCCGCTCGGTAGCGCTTGGTCATGGTAATCAGTTGCGCCGTTTGGTAGCCTCCCCACGATTGACCTTGTAAAGCCATTCGGGTAGAATCTACGTTCGTGTAGAGTTTCAAAATATTGTCCGTTCCACTCTCGATGCAGTCGTAGGCCGATTTCGCTGGATGACCTTCTTTGTAGCGAATGTCTGGAATAAACACGAAGTAATCTGCTGATGCATATTCAGTTGGGAACACAATAGAAGCTGTAGGTCGCGGTGCGTAATAACTATGGAATTGGTGCGAATACAATTCGTAGAAATAGACCATGAGCGGATAGTTCTTCTCCGGATCGTAATTTTCGGGTTTGTAGAGCAATCCTTCCAGCTCGATTCCTTCGTAGCTTTTCCATTTCACAAGCTCAACTGTGGTCCAATTGTAGTCTTTTTGCTGCGGATTTGCATCCGAAATTTGTTTTCCCGCCACGAAGTTTGCGTCTGCCAAAAACAGGTTTGGATAGTCGATTGCGGTCATTTTTCGCAAGGTCATTTGCGACTTATCCTTCGAACGATTTACGGAATAAACGTCCGCATCATAATACGCCGACTCCACAAAATCTACGTGGCCCGAATGCACTTTGAATTGATACAAATGGGTTCCTTTTGTTGTGCGGTCGAAACCTGAAACGTACATGTTTTCGAAGTCGATGTAAACACTATCGCGCGACCAAAATCGTGGACGAAGTTCAATTTTTCGTGTAGATCCTTCTTCGTTGGTCGTTGGCGTAGTTATTTTGCTGACGAAATTGTGTTCCCATATATCAAACTCCGATTGGATGTACACCACCGATTCGTCTTTTTTCCATCCTATCAATCCCAATGGATTCGGTTTCATTGGCATTCCGTTCATGTCATCTTCCCAGAGCACATTATCCACCGAACACGTGATGCACGTTTCTTTTTTCGTGTTGAGATCGATGGCGTAGTGATTGTGCCGATCTGTATTATAATAGGTGTACGTATTTCCGGAAGGAGATAAACTTCCTCCATACTCTGTTCCAACTCGTATCAACTCAGGCTTGCCCGTTTTGATGTCAATGCGGTAATGATCTTCTGGATACGGAGTCACCCAGTTGTATGTGTGCACATAAGCTTGATTGCTCATACCAAACAGAAAGTCACCGTTCAACTCCAGTTCTGCGCGCACTTCGAGTGTGTCGTTGGATAATTGAACACTTTTTGTTGAAGCGATATCGTAGATATACAAGCTTGTTTTCCTCAAATCGTTTTTCAATTCGTTCAATTGCTGCGGTTGAAGTCGTTGTTCTTGGTAATGCCAAACATCCAATTTCACTTTCTCACTTTCGGTAAGCGTGTCTTTGGGTTCTGCTTTCGGAGTTTTCGCCGATCCGAAATAGAGGTAGTCTCCGTCTTTGGTAAAACGCGGCGGATAATTCACAGAGACCGCATCTCCAGAAATCAAAAACGCTTGATTGGTATCCGCGATGTGCGTGAACAATTTCGAAGAAAGATCGAATAGTTTCACGCCGTATACTTTCACTTTTGCACTATCCATCGAGCTCAAGAACACCAATTGAGTTTCCTGTTCGTTGAATTTAAGCGCATTTAGATCGGTGTATTTGTGTGGACTCGTCCAGCTCCCTTCTGTTCCGGCTAAATGGATCATGTTCAACGCTATCGAATCTGTTTTTTGCTCCCTGTGCGTTGTATAAGCAACTGACTTCGCGTTTTTGGACACACTGTAAGACTTCACATCTTTGAACTCCCATCTTTCCCCCGAAATCGGATTCATGATCGTCAATAAATTTCCCGTCGACGTAGACTCTTCCTTTTTCTTCTTCTTGAGAAAGCATTTCTTCTTTTTCTTCTCCGAAGATTTACCCATTTTTAGCTCATTGTCTTCCGACATAAACGTGATCCAATCGCTTTCTTGGTTTGGATCGAAGGACGAAACGCGGTCGAATTTCAGCAATGAATCGGATGCGAGAATATAAATTCCAAGCGAATCCTTTGGCCATTTCTTTTTATCGACTTTGTTGAGATCGCAGGTGCGAAGCGTGTCATAGCCCGGCTCAATTTTGAACGCGACGTAGGCACTATTTCCAGAAAAAACGGGACTTGAAGCACGCGGAAATGAATCCATTTTTTCCGTTATCACGTTGTAGATGAACAAGTAACCGTCGCCTTTGTGCGGCGTGACTTCGTAGGCGATGAACTTGCCATCATTCGAAATGGTTTCACTTTTGAAGGTTTTCCAACCATCATAGGCTGTGTGATCGATTACCTTTTTTTGAGCGAATGCGTTTGATAGTAGAAATAAGGATAGAAGCGTTGCGAATATTTTCATGTCTGTGAGATACTGTTCGCGGTAAAGTTAGCAGGAATTAGCTTTAAATTCAGAATTCAGAATTATACGAGATCGCACTATCTTCTTTCGGGTGAGTTCATGTTCACTCGGATAATCGGATGACCGGATGATCTTTCTTCCAGTGAATTATTTTTATGCGCCCAATCAGTCTCTCTGCTCTATTTTGCTCATAAAATGCGTTTACGCTAAGCTGAATACTGGTAAAAATTTACGCGCATCAGCCAAGCGTAAAAATGGCGTTTTATTTCCCAAAGCTGCCGCAGTTCAACTGGGCGTGGGGATCAATTTAGAATGATCGGATCTATCTTCGGGATAGAAACATCGACTCAACGAATCTGAGCAACTCAAACAAACAACTCACTCGCAACGTAGTCTGCGCGCAGGCGACCTTCTTTCGTCAGGGAAATGACTTGATCCTGCTGAATCATCCAGCCAGCGTCCACAAACAACGCAATTTTCTCAAAAAAACCCTTCTCTGGCTTCAAAATCGCTTCTAATTCGGTCATGTTGACACCGATTGTTGTGCGCAATCCTGTCAAAATCAATTCGTTGAATTGATTTTCGGGCGTGAGTATTTCCGTTTCCGAATAAGTCGCGTTCCCTGTAATCGCCTTCATGTACTTCCGATTGTTCGCCACGTTCCATCGACGTGAAGTGCCGTTGAAAGAGTGTGCGGAAGGTCCAACGCCCATGTACCACTCGCCTTTCCAGTAGTTTCCGTTGTGCTGCGATTCGAAGCCAGGCTTGGAAAAGTTCGAAATTTCGTATTGAGCGTAGCCGTTTTTTTCGAGGAGTTCGAGCAAGACCAAAAACTGTTCACTCTGTACATCGTCGGTAGCGGTTTCTATTTTTCCTGCGGTCACCATCGCATGTAGAGCAGTTTTTTCTTCTACCGTCAAACAGTACGCTGAAATGTGTGGAACCTTGAAATCGATGACGGTTTGCACATGGTTTTTCCATTCGTCGAGCGATAAGTTCGGAAGACCGTAGATCAAATCGACCGTCAAATTATCAAACCCTTCGGACTGCGCGAGTCGCACGCAATTTTGTGCTTCATCCACGGTGTGCGCACGATTCATCCATTCCAAATCGGAGGACTTAAACGACTGCAATCCGATGCTCAAGCGATTGATCCCTGCAGTTTTCCAACTCCGCAATTGTTCGATCGTAATATCATCCGGATTTGCTTCAATGGTAATTTCAGCCTCTGTTTCCACCGTGTAATTCGAGTGAATTGTCCTCAACAGTGATCCGATTTCATCTTTTGTGAGGATGCTAGGCGTTCCTCCTCCAAAGTAAATTGTCCGAATTTTCTGTTCCTCGATATAGCCCTTCCGATCCAAAATTTCACGCGAAATCGCGTCAATCATCTCTGATCGATACACTTCGAAGCTCGTGCTAAAGTGAAAATCGCAATACGAACATTGCTGTTTACAAAAAGGGATATGAAGATAAATTCCTGCCACGAATCAAAGGTACATATTGCAAGTGAGATCGGAAGAAATGTTAAAAACAAGAAAAGATTGCACCGGAATGAGATTTTTTATACTTTAACCCCATGAGTTTTGAGAAACATAAGCACTTATTGAATCAAGAACTGGATCAGTTCAATGTCATTCTTGGGGAGATCCTGCCGCGCTACGTGTATCTTGTGCGCAAAGATGATTGCTCGAAAGAAGAGCTGAAAGAGCTCGGAGAAATTGAGCATTACCTCATCGAGGTAAACAGCAAAATTTCATCGATAAAAAACCGTTTGGATCAAGATTTGTTCGGCGAAACGATGGATTTGTATTACAAAGTAAAGGCTGAAGCCATCAAAGGAGATCCCTTTGCGCAGAAGAAATTTGACCGACTTCGCTCGTCTTTGCACGCATCCATTAAAGGCGATAAGTTCTTTAATTGGAATTAATTTTCTTTCGTGATTGAAACTTTTTGAAAGTTAGTTGTACAGACTTTCGAATTGAAACAATCACATCATGAAAACAACATACTATTTAATCGCAACACTCGCAGTAACGATGACGTTTGCTGCCAACTTTTCATTCGCGCAAGCTTACAATAAATGTGCTTCGAGGAATGTCATCACCGAATCGGCTCCAGTAATGTATGTTGATCCTGTCTCGGGAGCAACGGAAACACGCATGGAAGAGCGAGAAGTTTCTGCAGATTCCTACGGAAATGCACAAGGAAATCAATACGATTTAGCCGTGGATGGCGCCTTTGATGGTCAAACGATCGCTGTTTTGCACCTCTACACAGGCGAGGGCTTCGATTTCGAATTGCCGAAAAACGCATTGGCCGAAAAAGGATTTTCTGTTTACCGCTGGATGAATCAACCTCCAACGGCAGAAGTTTTGAAAGAAGGATTGGACAAATCGTGTCAGTTGTGGATCATTTCGAGTTCTATGCAAATGTTGACCAAAGAACACATGGCGGTGATCAAGGAATTTTTTGATGCAGGAAAAGGTGTCTACATTTGGGGCGACAATCAACCGTATTATGCCGATGCGAACTACGTAGCGCGCGAATTGATCGGTGTTGAAATGACCGGAAACACGATGGGAAATCAAGTGGTGAATTTGATGATGGGTGGAAGTAAAATTGGCGTGATGCCGAATCACCTCATCACAACAGGCTTGCAACATGTGTACGAAGGAATCACGATTGCTACTTTATCTGACAATGAAGATCTTCAGCCACTTATCTACGGATCTGCTGGGAATTTGGTCACGGCAGCTTACGAAAAAAATGGAAAGCGATTGATTTTGGATGGAGGATTTACCCGTTTGTTCATCAATTGGGACACTGCCGGAACTGGCCGTTATGTAAAAAACGCTGCGGCGTGGTTAGTTAACGTTGAGAAATTTGGAGAAGACGTGCTTTCAGAGGCGATTTTAAAAGAAGAGCTCATAGAAGAATAAAATATAACCTACACTCACAAAAAAACGCCAACCCGAAATTCGAGTTGGCGTTTTTGTATGCTTTAAGTCTTATTTCAAATCAAACTTAATTCCTTGCGCCAATGGCAATGAATCCGTATAGTTGATTGTATTTGTTTGACGACGCATGTAGATTTTCCAAGCATCAGATCCAGACTCACGTCCACCACCTGTTTCTTTCTCTCCACCAAATGCACCGCCAATCTCAGCACCAGAAGTTCCGATATTTACGTTTGCAATTCCACAATCAGATCCTGTTACTGCTAGGAATGCTTCCGATTCTTTGATGCTGTTCGTCATGATCGCCGACGACAATCCTTGTGGTACGTTGTTTTGAATTTTGATCGCGTTCTCTACTCCACCTGAATATTTCATGATGTACAAGATGGGGGCGAATGTTTCGCTTTGTACGATTTGCATTTCGTTTTTCGCTTCCACGATCGCAGGCTTCACATAGCATCCAGACTCGTATCCAGGTCCTGTTAATACGCCCCCTTCCACAATGATTTTCGCTCCTTCAGCTTTTGCTTTTTCAAGCGCATCCATGTACATCGCAACGGCATCTTTATCGATAAGTGGTCCAACGTGGTTGTTTTGATCCAATGGATTTCCAATTTTCAACTGTGGATATGCTCCAACGATTGCGTTTTTCACAGTTTCGTAAACATCTTCGTGAATGATCAATCGACGGGTCGAAGTACAACGTTGTCCGCATGTTCCAACGGCACCGAATACTGCTCCAGGAACAACGATGTTCAAGTCTGCCGATGGCGTGATGATGATTGCGTTATTTCCTCCAAGCTCCAACAGTGAGTTACCCAAACGAGCCCCAACTGCTGCGCTAACCGATTTTCCCATGCGCGTAGATCCAGTAGCCGAAACCAAGGGAACACGTTTGTCTTCTGCCATTAGTTTTCCAAGTTCAGCTCCACCGATCACCAAACCAGAAACTCCCTCAGGAACCCCGTTTGCATCGAATACTTCTTTGGTAATTTGCTGACAAGCGATGGCAGTTAACGGTGCTTTCTCAGATGGTTTCCAAACACACACATCTCCACACACCCATGCAAGAGCCGTATTCCAGTTCCAAACCGCAACCGGGAAGTTGAATGCTGAAATAATTCCAACAATTCCAAGCGGGTGGTATTGCTCGTACATTCTGTGACCTGGACGTTCAGAGTGCATCGTTAAACCGTGCAATTGGCGCGACAATCCAACAGCGAAATCGCAGATATCGATCATTTCTTGTACTTCACCCAAACCTTCCTGAAGCGATTTTCCCATTTCGTATGAAACGAGTTCTCCAAGCGGCTGTTTGTATTCTCTCAATTTTTCCGCCAACTGACGAACCACCTCACCTCTATGCGGTGCGGGAACAGTTCTCCACGTTTGAAACGCCTCTTGAGCTTTCAAAATCACTGCTTCATAATCTGCTTCTGTTGCAGAATTTACACTTGCAATCACGTTTCCGTCTACTGGCGAAATGGAGGCGATTTTTTCTCCACGTGTGTTGAACCAACGTCCACCAGTCGATGCACCGCTGTTTACTTCCTCAATATTGAATTGAGCAAGAATATTTTTGATACTTACGTCTGTTAATACTTCAGCCATGAGATTCTTTTGTTTAAAAAATTAAATGTTGGGCAAAATTACGTTAAATAATCGACATTTTATAGATTTCGTAGTACTTCAAACCTGATTTAGGACCTAGAGATAACGGATTTTGACACTCACCTTTTTATCCGCAGAGACAGTAAATTTGAACTGATCGAATGTTGGTTTACTCCACGCTGTGTGGTAATAATCCGAGAAACCAAATCCTTCTTCGGGAATCACCCAACCGTAATCCATTTCTTTGTTCGCGTTTTCGTCGTCCAGCAATGCAAGACCGTAAATTCCCGTTTCAAAGCCGTAGATCGTGTAGGTCATCGTTTTGTTGCTCAAGCTGCTTTTGGAAACATAGAGTTCTTTGTAGGGGTTTTCGGCTGCGAAGGATTCGGATGTTCGGTACACTTGCAATTGAATTCGACCCTTTGAGCTACGTACATTCGAGATCGTAACGGTAATGTTGTGTTTCGAATCATCGGAATTAGGGCTTGAGAACGAGCCTGTAATCCAGACGATCACCGCCACTAAAAAAACGTTCATCAATTTCATATTCAAAAATACATCCTTTTCATTAAATCGATCATTGGTTAGAGCCTATTTTGTATTTTGTACCTTCAAACTTAGAAAACTCACCTGTGAAATTTCTCCAACACAACAGTCTTTTAACTAGATCACTCTTTATGAGATTCTGCGTCCTCTCTTCGCTTCAACCTTTATCCTGATTTATGCCAAAGATCGAGATCAATACTGTAATCAATGCACCTATTCAAGTGGTGTTTGACCTGTCGCGTAGCATCGATTTCTATGAAAAATCCACCGAACGCACAAGCGAGAAAGCGATTGCTGGAAAAACGAGTGGCTTGATTGAATTGAATGAAACGGTGACGTGGAAAGCGGCGCATTTCGGTATTCCTCAAAAATTGACTTCCAAAATTACCTTCTTGCGCCAACCCGATGTATTTGTAGACGAAATGACGCAGGGGATTTTCAGATCACTTTGTCACCAGCACTTGTTTTTGGAAGGAGAGGAAGGCAAAACATTGATGATCGATATTTTTGAGTTTGAATCGCCGTTGGGAATTTTGGGCAAATGCGCCAATCGGCTTTTCCTTCGGAAGTACTTGGAAAATTTTCTGGAAGAGCGCAACCGGTAGTTGAAATCGATCGCTGAAGGCGATGAATGGAAGAAGTTTGTGGCGGTTGTGAGTTAGAATCGCTTCTTCCAAATCAACCATAACCCGCTTGCGCAGATCGCGCCTAGCGTTGTGGAAATCAAATACACCCACAGATGTTCGGTGTGCCCAGAAACGATTGCTGGACCAAAACTCCGGGCTGGATTCATGCTCGCACCTGTCGTTGGGCCTGCGAAATACGCCTCGAGGAAAACCGTTGCTCCGATCACAAAGGGAACTAGAAAAATCGCGCCTTTTTTGAACCAGCCTGAGAGCAAAACAACTCCCATGAGGGCAAAGGTCAACAAAAACTCAATGTAAAAACTCTGCATCGCGCTGCCTGCAGGCAAAGATGATCCCAAAAACTCATTCTCTGGTGAGAGGAAAGCAAGAAGCGTACTCGCCAAAATTCCACCCGAAAATTGAAGCATGAGGTAGGGAATCAATTCGCGCTTTGGATGTGCGCGCAAGAGCGTCAATGAAATCGTGACGGCGGGATTCATTTGCGCACCCGACCATCTTCCAAAGATAAAAATCGACGCCCCAACAGCGAAGCCCCACGAGAGTGAAACGTCCATATGACTGAACCAGCCAACCGTTTGATCACTCAAAACCATTGATCCAGTTCCGAGGAAAATCATCAAAAAGCTTGCGGCGAATTCCGCCAAATAGCGTTTCATAAATTGGCTGAGACGAACTCTTTACAGTAGGTTTTTATCTGATCACGTACGTCCGCAAAGACATCCGCAATTTCTTCATCTGTTCCCACCGATCCATATGGATCTGGAAAATTATGGTGGAATTTCACAGCTTGAGATGGAAAATAGGGGCATTTTTCTTTCGCGCTATCGCATACCGTGATCACGTAATCGAAGTACTGTCCAATGTATTCCAAAATGTTGTTCGATGTATGATTCGTAATGTCGATTCCATCCGCTTTCATCGTTTCAATCGCCCGTGGATTTACCCCGTGGGTTTCTATTCCCGCCGAAAAAATTTCTGTTCCTTCGGGTGCAAAATGAGCGAGATATCCGTGCGCTATTTGACTTCTACAACTGTTTCCTGTGCAAAGCACCAATATATTTTTCATCTTCACGTTCATTTAACAGCAGCTAGATCCAGGCTCGCAACTAGTTGACGCTTTCGTTTTCAACTCAACCATCTGAATTTTTGGTTTTTCTTCGCGCTCGAGTGGCATGCAACACGCACTCGCATCTTGAGCTTCGAACTTCGGATCGTTGAACTCTACATCTTCGTGGAAATAATAAATTTCCCATTGAATTCCATCCGGATCATCGACCCAAAACTTATCTTGAACCGCGAAGCAACATGCCGTCCCTATTTCTTCGCTCGCCACAATTCCTTGTTTACGAGCAATTTCCAGCCGTCGGTCCATCTCTTCTTTCGATCCAACTTGAATTCCAACGTGCCCGAAATTCGGCTGAACGCGGTCTTTGTTTTCGATGAAGGAAATAATCAATCCCGGTTCGGAAAGTTCGTATTTCGCATAACCCGTCTTCACTTTGGAAGCTGGAATACCGAAAAAGGTACTGTAAAAATTGACGGTCGCTATCAAATCGCTTACATAAAATGACATGTGCATTCTTGGGTAAACTGTTTCTTTCATAATTTCTAATTGTTTAACAAAAACTTGGGTTGGCATCCACGGCATTGAGTAATTCGCTCAGCACCGATTTCAATTGATTCCACTTTTCGGCATTGATGCAATAGCACACACTCGTGCCGTCGATGGTTCCTTGAATGATTCCCACCGATTTTAACTCTTTCAAGTGTTGAGAAATCGTCGATTGCGCCAAACCAATTTCGGTGACCAAATCCCCGCACACGCACGTATTCGTTCGAA
>CALFOS010000242.1 GCA_937919725.1 uncultured Fluviicola sp.
ATTTGAGGTTGTGTTGAGGAAACTCGACATTCAGAAATCACAAAGGTCTTTTTTAACGATTAAGTGTAAAAATTGAACGCATGGATGCATGATTTTAGTTTTACGATTCGAAAAGGAGGTTCATCACCCAACGAATTGGATGCAGCGAGCGTTAACTAATTGGTAAATAACAATAATAAAAAATACAATTCCCTATGAAAAGAACATTACTATTTTTCGGAACAATCATGGCAACACTATCTTATGCCCAAGATTGCTCGGATTTATTCATTTCAGAGTATGTTGAAGGTTGGTCAAACAACAAAGCACTCGAAATTTACAATCCAACAGCTTCTCCTATCGATTTAAGTCAGTACATGGTTATTCGCTATTCGAATGGAAACACAACTGCAACTGCCGCGAACGCGATCCAATTGATAGG
This sequence comes from uncultured Fluviicola sp., assembly GCA_937919725.1. GTDB lineage: Bacteria > Bacteroidota > Bacteroidia > Flavobacteriales_D > Crocinitomicaceae > UBA4466. Next base: position 422 of record CALFOS010000242.1, read on the forward strand.
TACAATCGAAGCTTATTCGACTCATGTTGGTGTCATAGATCTTCAGGATCCTAATGGAACAGGACAAACTGCTCCTGTATGGGATTCGTTAGCAGCTCGAGCGGATGCTTTTTATTGTCCTGATTATAACACCACAAATGCATTTTACTGGAATGGTAACGATGCGGTAGTATTGGCGAGAGGAACAGTTGCAAACATTGGTGTTTCGCAATTGGTTGATGTGTTCGGGAAAATTGGTGAGGATCCTGGTACAGGATGGACAACTGCATTTCCATACACTAGCGGAGGAGTAATTGTTACTGCTGATCATTCATTGATTCGCAAATCAACAGTTCTTAAGGGTGTGACTAATCCTACCATTTCATTTTTCGATGCCTTGGCAGAGTACGATAGCATTCCTGCAATTGTAGATATCGGAGGACAACTTTACGGAAATTGGTTCAGTCTTGGTGAGCACACATGTGGATGTGCACCTGCGTCTACTCCAACAATCGATGAAACTCCAAAAGTTTCTGTTTTTCCAAATCCTACGAACGGTGAGTTTTACGTGAAAGGTGCTGCGGCATACTCGAACATCACAGTTGTAAATGCATTAGGACAAACAATTTCAACAATTACGAATAATTCGAAATCAGTATTGTCATTCGACTTAGAAGGAAAACGTGGAGTTTACTTCGTGAAAATGACAAACGCAGCTGGTGAGGAAATCACGAAACGCGTTATCATCAAATAATTGAATATTGAAACACATGAAAAGAGGTCGGATTATTCGACCTCTTTTCGTGATAAGTCTATTTATCTCATGAAATTATTCGTCGCTACACTCGCTTTTTGTTTCTTCGGACTGAGCGGAATTGCACAAAAAGCCAACGTTTCAGGTGTGTTGACCTCCAATGTGGATGGTCAAACTATTCCGGGGGCGAAAATCGAATTAACGCCAGCAAGCACTCCGCTTCGAGCGTTAACAGATGAAAACGGAAAGTTCTTAATCGAAAATGTTCCCTTTGGCGATTACAAATTGGTGATCACTGGAATGGAGATGGAAGAAACGTCTCAATTGATCACCGTAGATCAAGCGAATGTTGTATTCGATCTATTCTACGGAAAAACGCTCGAACAGGAAGAAGTTGAAGTAGTTTCTAATCTCGTGAAAGACCGCGCTACACCTGTTGCTGTGTCCACGATCGGGCAAAAAGAGATCAGCGAAGAGCTGGGATCACAGGATCTACCCATGATTTTGAATTCGAAACCAGGCGTTCACGCAACGCAACAAGGTGGAGGAGATGGCGATGCGCGGATCACCATTCGTGGATTCGATCAACGAAATGTTGGTGTGATGATTGATGGAGTGCCTGTGAACGATATGGAAAACGGGTCAGTTTACTGGTCAAATTGGTTCGGTTTAGATGCTATTACCTCTCAAATTCAAGTGCAACGTGGATTGGGAGCAACGAAATTAGCCATGCCTTCGGTGGGTGGAACGATGAACATTATAACACAGTCTACAGGAGGAAAACGCGCGATTAATGTAGAGCAAGAATACGGAACAGGGAATTTCCTAAGAACTTCGCTCTCTTACAAATCGGGCAGTTTAAAAAATGGCTGGGGCCTACTCGCTTCGGGGTCATACAAACAAGGAAACGGCTGGGTAGATCAATTGACCACCCAAGGTGCATTTTATTATGTTAAAGTCCAGAAACAGGTCAAAAACCACGTAATTTCTTTGAGTGGCTTCGGTGCACCGCAACAACACGGGCAACGCTCATTTAGTCAATCAATCGAATTCTGGGATTCAACGTATGCTGCAAATAATGGTATCTCAGCAGCGCAAATGGATGCCGTTCGCAACAAAGGATTGCAATTCAACCAGCATTGGGGATACCGAACAGTTGATGGAAAGCAAGTTGCTATGAACGAGCGTAGAAACTACTACCACAAACCGCAAATCACGCTCAAAGATTTCTGGAAAGTCAACAAAAAACTTTCTTGGTCCAATATGGCGTATGTTTCCATCGGTAGAGGTGGAGGGGAGCGCTTCTTTAATTCGAGCTCTGCTATTCAATACGACGAGACGGGACAGATCGATTGGGACACGATGGTATACAACAATCAATACAAAACACTTTTTGGAACTACCTACACCACGGCGGATCCAGCGTATCACCCAACGGCTCTCAAGTCGTCGCAAATCATGTCGGCTGCAGTCAATAATCATTTTTGGATTGGTGGTCTTTCGCAGTTTGATTACAAAATGAATCCTGATTGGAACTTCGCTGGCGGATTGGATTACCGTTATTACAAAGGATCACACTACTACGTCGTCACTGATTTGTTAGGAGGGGATTATTTTGTGAATACGGCTGATAAAAATGCACCTACCGCGATGAAAGTGGTCGGAGATAAAATTGGTCGTCAACCTTACCACAATGACCGCGATGGACTAGTACAATGGGGCGGTGGATTTGGACAAGCCGAATACACGAAAGGTCGATGGTCGGCGTTTGTGAACGTTTCAGGAGTAGCGAATTTCTACAAAGGAGTCGATTATTTTAGAGAACGCCAGTTGGTGCTTGCCGACACCACATTGCTCATCGGATATGCTGACACAGTAACCTATAAAAATGCATCGTACACGCGTGATTCCGAAGGATTGAGAGACAATCAAACGGATTGGGTTTCACGACTCGGAGGAACGTTCAAAATGGGTGCGAATTATAACTTGAGCGAGCGCATGAATGTATTCGCGAACGTTGGATACTTGAGCAGAACTCCGCAGTTCTCTAATGTGATTGACAATAGCCGAAACCGCATTTTTGACACCTTAGTGAATGAGAAAATCCTTGCTTTTGAGGTAGGATACGGGTATACGTCAAAGAAATTCACAGCGAACCTCAACGCTTACTACACACGTTGGGAAAATCGACCGTTGCCTTTTGGACTGACGGTTCCAGATCCAAACGACCCTCAAGAGCAAATTTCGGTGAATGTTCCAGGAATGGATGCATTACACATGGGAGCTGAGCTTGACTTTGTTTATCGAATCACTCCACAAATTTCCTTCGAAGGAATGGTGAGTATGGGAGATTGGACATGGCAATCTGCTGAAACGGTATTTATTCCAGGCGGCGATTCAGTCACCTTTGATGCCGTCGGTGTCCATGTTGGAAACTCCGCTCAATCTACGTATGCCGCGTCCGTGCGATACGCATTCGTGAAAGGTGGATATGTGAAATTCAAGTACACGTATTTCGATCGATACTACGCCGATTTCAATCCAAATGCATTAAGCGGTTCAACGGCACGAACAGATTCATGGCAAATTCCAGGATACGGACAATTGAGCATTCACGCTGGATACAAACTCCGTTTGAAAAACTCGGCATTGGATTTCAGAGCAAATGTGTTTAACGCGCTCAACACGGTATTCGTTTCGGATGCAAACAATAATTTTTACGGGTCTGGCTTCGACGCAAACTCGGCGGCTGTGTACCTCGGACAAGGACTTAGATTCAACTTCTCGGTTGGATTTGAATTTTAATATAAGAACAATAATAAACAAACGATGAAAAGAACATTACTACTCGCATTATGTACGGCAACCATCGGGTTGAGTGCAAGTGCGCAAACAAACATTGCAAATGCGCGTACGTATGCGATTGGAGCAACCGTTACCGTTACAGGTGTGGTTACCAACGGTGCTGAACTTGGATCAATTCGTTACATGCAAGATGGAACAGCAGGAATTGCTGCCTACGGGACTGCTCTTTCGGGTGTGAATCGTGGTGATTCAATTACGGTAACTGGTCCACTGATCGAGTTTTCGGGTCTCTTGGAAATTTCTCCAGCTTCTAATGTCATCAACCACGGTCCTGCTATTGTATTTCCAGCGGCATTTCAAACCCCAATCTTGTCGACTGGAGAATCGTTGGAGTCGCAATTAATTCAATTGGACAACGTATCCTTCGTGCAAACAGGAAATTTCCCTGCTGGAAATGGGACGTATCAGGTGACCGACGGAACGAACACCTTTGATGTGCGCGTGAATGGTTCTACAGTCATCGATGGCGCAGCGATTCCAACAGGACAAATTTCGGTGAGAGGTCCAGAAGGGCAGTTCAACACAAACTATCAAATTGTGCCGAGAGACATGGCCGATTTCTTCCCGTATGTTGCTCCTTCAGAGGAAATCAATGTGATGATCAATGGCACGACTTACTTTACAGGAAGCACTTATTTCATCGGAAATTCTCCAAGTGTTCCACTTACAATAGAGAATTATGGAACAAACGTATTGACAATCACAGGAGCTAGTTTCTCCGGAACCAATGCTGCTGAATTTACCTCAACTATCCTACCTGGATCGGTAGCTGGATCATCCAATCAAGCATACACGGTAACATTTATTGCTACAGGAACTGGATCGCGCTTTGCAACCCTTTCTATCGGCAACAACGACTCAGACGAAAACCCGTATATCATTTATTTCGAAGGCGTTGGAACAAACAACTTGGCAACTGAGCCAACTGCAAATCCATCTGCTTTAACATTCCCTATCACAACAGCCTACAAAATTGGGGGTGCATATACTGCTGGAACGGGTGCTGGAAAATACCTAGTGATCTGGAAAAATGGTAGTCCAATTACTGGAGTACCTGCTGATGGAACTACCTACTTACGTGGTGATGTTGTTGGTGATGCAAAAGTCGCGTATGTTGGACCTGGAACGTCGTTTACTCCGCGTGGTGTGATCGCGAACCAAACGTATTACTTCGCGGTATACGCGTTCAACGGTTCAGGAGGTTTTGAAAATTATTTAACTACTTCGCCATTAACAGGAAGCAGAACAAGTTTGGGTGAAAATATCGGAACGTACTACACTGGAATCAACCACAACTCTTCAACGTTTCATCAAAGTTTGTACTCGTTGATCAATCCACACACCTCTATTACCTATTTTACTTACAAGCAAACGATAATGATCGATTTCGAAGTGCGCGATACAACAAACGGTCAATCGATGGTGGTGTGTGCTTTGTCTGGAGAACGCAAAGTATTCAACGACCCTTTCGATTGGACACCAACGGGATACAGCCGCGAGCATACCTACGCTCACTCATGGATGGCTTCATTTCCTGCAGACAATCCAGAGCAACCAGAATACAACGACCAACACAACTTGTACCCTGCGAACTTGGCCAACGCAAATACGCCGCGAAGTAATCTACCCTATGACGACATAACTGGTAACGTTGTATTTACGTACCTAGAAGGCCGCGTTGGACAGCGAGCTGGTGGACAATTGGTATATGAACCACGTGCGCAACATAAGGGAAATGCTGCGCGATCGATAATGTACATGACGACTGCTTATGGCTTCAACTTGAACGGAAATGTGAACGCGCAACTTGAGGATCAAGATAAATTGCGTGAATGGCACTTCGCTGATTTGCCAGATAATTACGAAATCGCTCGACATGAGTTGGTTTTCAGCAATCAAAACAACAGAAACCCATACATTGATTCAGTTGATTTCGCTTGCTTCGTTGATTTTGATCTTTTTGCTCACAAACCTGCTGGTTGTGGAAATATTGGTCTACAAGAACAAGTGATGAACAGCTTCGTGGTATTCCCAGTTCCTTCGGATAACGTGGTTTACGTTCAAGTGAACGGTACCGAAATCACAGCATACGAAGTGATAGATTTGAACGGACGCGTTGTTCGCTCCGAAAGTGAAGTGCAATTGCCACTTCTTACCTTAACAAAAGACATGATCGGTGCTGGAACGTACATCATTCGAGTACATACACCATACGGCGACGCTCAACAAAAGTTGATTGTTCAATAATGTTGAAAAAAGGCATATTATTTTCAGTTGGAGCAGGCCTATTGGCCTGCTCTTCTGTTAATACTATTCGCCTAAACTCAACAGACTCTTCGAATTCAGACGTACTCGTGCAAGGAACAGGTATGAATGTGATCGACAGCATCGTGGCACCGTACCAAGCAGAATTGGAAGCAGAAATGGATGAGGTAATTGCCTACGCCGAGCAAGTGTTCGACAGGGGACGACCGGGAGGATCGCTCAACAACTGGGCCGCAGATGCCTTACTGCAATCTCAAATTGGAAATGCTCGATTGAGTGCGCCTACTTTCAGCTTGTTGAACGTGGGTGGATTGAGAAATACCATCAACACAGGTGACGTTACACTTGGCGATATCTTCAAAGTGATGCCCTTTGACAATGAAATTGTTTGGGTGGAAATGCCCGTCGCATCGCTTGATGCCATCGCGAAGTACCTGATCAACTCGGGTGGAGAACCAATTGCCGGAGCTTTCCTCAAAAATGGAAAGTTGGAAGTAGATGGCGTGAACGATCAAACGAAAACCGTGTGGATTCTCACCTCCGATTATTTGATGAATGGCGGAGACAATATGAACTTTTTCCAACAGAAAATGAGCGTTTCATATTCGAATGAACTCTTGCGTGATGCCTTCATCAAAATTGCTAAAAAACAAAAGATGTTGATTTGGTCAGACGAAATCAGAATTGAACTCTAATGGAACGCAGAAAATTTATTCAAAACACGGTAGTTGTTTCGGGCGGATTGCTCGTCGCTCCTCAGCTTTTGGCGCAATCGTGGAGCGAAAGAGATCCGAAGAATAAACTGACCATTCTCCACACCAACGACACGCATTCCAACATCGACCCATTTCCCGAAAATCACGCAAAATACCCTGGCAAAGGAGGCGTGGCGCGGCGCTATGAAATGATACAAAAAATTCGCTCCGAAGAAGAAAATGTGCTCTTACTCGATGCTGGAGATATTTTCCAAGGAACACCCTATTTCAATAAATACAGTGGAGTGCTCGAAATGAAATTGATGTCGAAACTCGGCTATGACGCGGGAACGA
>CALFOS010000243.1 GCA_937919725.1 uncultured Fluviicola sp.
AATCCAGCTATTCAGTAATCAATTCCCCACCTTATCCGCCTGTTCCTGAGCCTTCGCCATGATCTGGTCCGCTTTCTGATCGCCTTCCTTCTCGATCTTTTTAGCTTTCACTTCGGCTTCGTCTCTCAACTTTTTACCAGCAATTTCTGCCGCTTTTTTCTTGAGTGGATTGCTTCCGGCCTCTGTCATCAGCTGATTGGCTTGTTTGTCGGCTTCGGCGCGAACGGCATCTGCTGCCTTTTTAGCGTTTGCTTTGGCTTTATTGGCTTCGATTTGAGCTTTGTCCATGATTTCCTTCTTCTTCGCGTTGAAATCTTCTTTCACTTCCTCCACTTTGTTACTAATGATCGCCTTCACGGTATCTTTCACAGTTTCTTTGATACTATTGATCAATTCGTCCTTGAAATTGCCCGTAGCTTTCAAAATTTGTTCCTTGAAATCGGTCGTGATTGTCGGATTTTTGTAAAAACCGGAAACGTTCACATTAACAGGAATGAAATCGGGGAGTGAACCTACATTCAATTTTGGGCTCAGTGCTTTGAGTTTTTTCATCGCGTCTTCGACCACTTTGATCATCTCAGCTGGAATTTGATCCTTCGGAACGTTCAGCGCCATGATGTAATTCATGTTGCGATCGAGTGTGGTGTATCCCGAAATTTTCGAGTCAATTTGTCCTACTTTCAAATCGAAGGGTGAGAGTTCTACTTTTCCATCGTTGACTTTGAATTTCGTGTAGAAGTTTTTGAGCGTTTGATTTTTGAATTGATTCAATTTCGTTTTATCGGCAATTTTGTCGAAGAGTTCAAATCCTTCAATGGCGATGCTACTTGAACTGATATCGCCTAAGCAAGAAATCGACGTCATAATTGGTGAGAAATTGGGTGTAATGCCTGTTTTCATGTTGAAGTTCGAGGAAATGGATCCGCGCGCGTACTTCGTGATAGGCGCCAATTTTTCAATTGTGATGAAGTTGGTTGCCAATTCGTGGATGTCGATGTTTTTCAAGGTGTATGCGAAATCTACTTTTGGTTTCGCGTGATCTTGGGTGTTGTAGTTGCCATCGAGTCCAATTGTTCCGCCCATGGCATTCACGCTCAGGTTTTTCAAAGATGCAATTTCGTTGTTCAATCCAACTCCGCCACTGATATTCGTAAGGTCGATGCCGTTGTAGCGCGCTTTTTTGATGTTCGTATTGAGCGCAAAATCTACATTTTCTGGAATCAATATATACTCGTCGCTTGCGGGCGCAGCTGCTGGAGCAGCACTTTTTTCGGCAGTGGCAGGCGTTTCGCTCGCTGACATCAATGCGTCTAGGTCCAAATAATCGCTCGAAACGTTGAACGCTCCTTTTATCTTATCATCGCGGAGCAAGTAGCCAAAATAGTTCTCGATTTTCCCGTTTGCTTGAACGTCGGATTTCCCGATTTTCGCGTCCATTTCTGTCAATGACATGTACTGTGGCGAGAAATCGAAGCCAATTTTCTTCACGTTTACATCGTCGGGAATGTCTTGGGATGTGTAAAGCATATCTGTGATGGTGATATTTCCCTTCGCTGTAAACGCTTCGTAATCGCCTTTGTCCAAATCGCTCATTTTTCCTTTCACTTCCACGTTGGCGTCCATGATTCCGTCGTATTTTTCGCCTTCTGCCATCGGCACGAAATCTTTTAAAGTTCCGAGGTTCACGTTCGCCAATATTTTGGATTGAATGAAGGGATCGGTCATCATACTTCGAAGCGATAGATCTCCATCGATGCTGTTTTTCCCGAAGTTTGCGTGAAATGATTTCACATCTGCCGTCATCAAATCGAGGTTGGCACCGCCCGCAAATTTTGAGCCTGCATCCACATTGATGTTGCTGATTTTCCCTGGGAGATCAGGATATTTCACAGAGCCATTTTTCACGATCAATCCGAAATCCCAACCTGGTAGGCGTTTGTCGTCCATTTGTCCTTTTACCAATCCGTGGATCTTAAGATTTCCACTCGACACCATGCTTTCGTAGCCGGAGTGGTAGAAGGTTGGAACGAGCGATAATAAATCTTTGAAAGTCGTTTGTTTGGCGTTCAATTTGAGGTCCATGTCGTCGTATTTTTCCAACATGTTGTAGAACCCGTCAATGGAGAAACTCATCGAATTCAGGTCAATTTTGTTCTCTTTGAGGGTGAATTTGGACGATTTTTCGCTGAATTCCATCAATAAATTGACATCCGCCGCTGTTTTCACGGTGCTCAAGTACGAAATTCCGTCCATGTCGTAGGAAAGTTCGTCGATGGTAGTTTTTGTTACGAAGTCGACGACATCTGCGGTCAAATCTCCCGATCCTTCATGGGTCAAATTTTTGAGCGTCGCATGCATGCTTGAGGCTTCGTCACTGTACTTTATTTGTCCGTTGGTGATGGAGTAGTGCTGTAACGATAGCTTAAATTTCGAGGGTTCTTCAACTTCTTCAGGAGTTTTTAAGGAATCAGGCTTCACTATGTCGTAATTCGCCAGTCCATTTTGTAATACGCGCACATCGAACGTTGGATCAATAATCTCGATGCTTTTGATTGCAATTTGATCGCCAGAAATCACATCCCACAGACCAACATGTGCACGCGTTTCTTTGATATCCATCAAAGTTACGCCCTTAAATTCTTTCAATCCTTCTAGCTTTGCGTCGTACAAAATGATTTTCATTTTTGGAAACGTGCTAATGAATGTCAAATCAAAATCCCGCAAACTCAACTTTGCGTTCAAGGACTTATTCGCCTCGGCGATGACCAATTCCTTGATTTGATCTTTGAAAAAGATCGGAATTAGAATTAAGGCGATGATCATTACCAAGAGAGTAATCCCAGTCCACTTTAAGAATTTTTTAAGAATTTTTTTTGTCATAACGGCTTGAAATAGATGTTGCCCGATTTTCGGGTATATAAAGATAAGGGTAAACAAAGATGAACGTATTTTTTAGCGTTAAAAAACGTTAGGCCGTGAAAAATTTCCGAGGAGTGGACAAAAAAAAATCCTTTCAACCGAAGCTGAAAGGATTTTTAAAATTTGTTTTGAAGAATTATTCTCCTACCACCTCGAACGAGAAAGTTGCTTTCACATCTTTGTGCAAGTTCGCAGTAGCTTCGTATGTTCCAATCTCACGGATTGGCTCATCTTTAATTTTCAATGATTTACGATCAATATCAATTCCTTCTGCTTTCAAAGCATCCGACAATTGAACCGTATTTACAGAACCAAAGATTTTCCCTTTTTCTCCTGCTTTTGTGATGATTTTCACAGTTGACCCTTCAATTTTCGTTGCAAGCTCTTGAGCTTCAGCAAGAATTTTAGAATCTTTATGTGATTTTTGTCTCATGATTTCCTCATGCGCTTTTTTTGCCGAAGCAGTAGCAAGCGTTGCATATCCTTGAGGAATCAAGAAATTACGACCGTATCCTGGCTTTACAGATACCACTTCGTTGGTATATCCCAGGTTATCTACGTTTTTCTTTAAAATTACTTCCATTTTCTTTGAAATTTCGTGTTAAACTTCCGATTGTTTCGGAATGATTACTTCATCATGTCAGCAACATACGGAAGAACAGCAATGTGACGCGCACGTTTGATTGCTTTGTTCACTTTCTTCTGGTATTTCGCAGAAGTACCCGTAAGGCGACGTGGTAAAATTTTACCTTGTTCGTTGATCAATTTCAACAAGAAATCAGCGTCTTTGTAATCAACATATTTGATACCGCTTTTCTTGAAACGGCAGTATTTGTTCTTTTTAATCTCGATGTTAATCGGATTTAAGTAACGAACATCATTTTGAGCCATGATTGTCTAATTTTTTGTAATTAATAATTAAGCCTCAGCTGCAACGGTTTTCTTTGCACCCATTTTAACTCTGCGTTTTTCAGCCCATGCAAGAGAATCTTTGTCCATCTTGACAGTTAAGAAACGCATAACGCGCTCATCTCTTCGGAAGGCAACTTCCAAATCAGCAATTACAGTGCTCGGTCCTTCATATTCCAACATGAAATAAAATCCTGTTGATTTTTTCTGGATAGGGTAGGCCAACTTGCGTAGTCCCCAAGTTTCAGAGTGCTTTACTTTGCCTCCTAATGTCTTGATTTCACCCTCGAATTTCTGCACTGCTTCCTTTGTCTGTTCATCAGACAAAACGGGAGTTAAAATGAAAACAGTTTCGTAAGAATTCATAAAAAAGTGTTTTTTTATTGTGTGTTAAATATATCCCAACTCTATATAGATGGGGGCGCAAAGATAACTATTCTATTTAAGAATGCAAGAGATAACGCGATGGATTTAAAGTGAGTGTGGTGGAAGCATACTGAATTCTTCACACGAAGGTAAAAAATCCGGGCAAAATACACGCTCGAATCACCACATTTTTGTAAATTCGCGGGACTTACAGAAACGATATTAAAAACAACATATACATGGTATTTGATTTAGACATGATCAAGGAGGTGTATGCTAAGTACCCGGAGCGGGTTGCAGCAGCACGAAAAGTAGTAGGTAAACCGCTTACTCTTGCAGAGAAAATTTTGTATACACACCTGTGGGAAGGGTCGGCTTCTGCTGCCCAAGAACGAGGTAAGTCGTATGTGGATTTTGCGCCAGATCGTGTAGCCATGCAAGATGCAACAGCACAAATGGCTTTGCTTCAATTTATGCAAGCTGGAAAATCGAAAGTGGCTGTGCCATCAACGGCGCATGCGGATCACTTGATTCAGGCAAGAGTTGGTGCAGATAAAGATTTACAGGATGGAATCAACAAGAACAACGAAGTATTTAACTTCTTGAGTTCGGTGTGTGATAAATACGGGATCGGGTTCTGGAAACCAGGCGCTGGAATTATTCACCAAGTAGTTTTGGAAAATTATGCATTTCCAGGTGGAATGATGATCGGAACGGATTCTCATACAGTAAATGCTGGCGGACTCGGAATGGTAGCGATTGGTGTTGGTGGTGCCGACGCAGTGGATGTGATGGCTGGAATGGCTTGGGAGTTAAAAATGCCGAAATTGATCGGTGTTAAATTGACTGGTAAGTTGAATGGTTGGACTGCACCAAAAGATGTGATTCTTAAAGTAGCAGGAATTTTAACCGTGAAAGGTGGAACCGGAGCGATTGTTGAGTACTTCGGAGATGGTGCCATCGGAATGTCAGCAACAGGAAAAGGAACAATTTGCAACATGGGTGCTGAGATTGGAGCAACAACTTCAACCTTCGGTTACGATGATTCAATGAGAAGATATTTGGCTGCAACAGGTCGACAAGAAGTAGTAGACGCTGCAGATAAAATTGCAGAACATTTGACGGGGGATGCCGAAGTATACGCAAACCCAGAGTTGTACTTCGATCAAGTGATTGAAATCAATTTGGATGAACTCACTCCTCACCTTAACGGACCATTCACACCAGATTTGGCTACGCCAGTTTCTGAAATGAAAGAAAAAGCAAAAGCAAACGATTGGCCAACAGAAATCGAATGGGCGTTGATCGGTTCGTGTACCAACTCTTCCTATGAAGATTTGTCGCGCGCTGCTTCTATCGTCGATGATGCGGTGGCAAAAGGTGTGAAAGCAAAATCAAAATTGGGAATCAATCCTGGTTCTGAACAAGTGCGTTACACGGCTGAGCGTGATGGATTGATCGCGACATTCAACAAACTTGCCTCAACAACCATCTTTACGAACGCATGTGGACCATGTATCGGACAGTGGGATCGTGATGGAGCGGAGAAAAAAGAGAAAAATTCAATCGTGCATTCCTTCAACAGAAACTTTGCGAAGCGCGCCGATGGAAACCCAAATACACACGCCTTCGTTGCTTCACCTGAAATGGTAGCGGCAATTGCACTTTCAGGAAGATTGGATTTCAATCCAGTGACGGATAAATTGATCAACGAAAGTGGAGAAGAGGTGATGTTGAAAGAGCCAACAGGTTTCGAGCTTCCTCCATTAGGATTCGATGTAAAAGACAACGGTTATCAAGCGCCAGCAGCAGATGGTTCTGGAATCAATGTGAAGGTTGCGCCAGATTCGGAACGACTTCAATTGCTCGCGCCTTTCTCACCTTGGGATGGACAAAACATCACTGGTGCAAAATTGCTGATCAAAGCAGAAGGAAAATGTACGACGGATCACATTTCGATGGCTGGACCGTGGTTGCGTTACCGTGGTCATCTCGATAATATTTCAAACAATTGCCTGATCGGTGCGGTAAACGCATTTGGTGGAGCGACCAACGAAGTGGTCAATCAATTGACCGGAGCAAAAGGTGAAGTGCCTGCGACGGCTCGTGCATACAAAGCGGCTGGAATTCCATCCATCGTTGTAGGAGATCACAACTACGGTGAAGGTTCATCGCGTGAGCACGCTGCTATGGAGCCTCGTCACTTGGGCGTTGTTGCGGTAATCGTGAAATCATTTGCGCGTATTCACGAAACAAATTTGAAAAAACAAGGAATGCTTGGATTGACCTTCTCAACAGAAGCAGATTACGACAAAATCAAGGAAGACGACACCTTCGATTTTTCGGATTTAGCAGATTTTACTCCAGGTAAACGGTTAACCTTGGATGTGAATCACGCTGATGGATCAAGCATTAAAATCATGCTCGACCACACTTACAACGCCGCTCAAATTGAGTGGTTCAAGGAAGGTTCTGCTTTGAATTTGATTAAGAAAGAGAACGC
>CALFOS010000244.1 GCA_937919725.1 uncultured Fluviicola sp.
CAACTGACCAAGATTGAAGATGGTGAACGCAAAAATCCACGCAGCAATGATTGCCAAATCCCAGCGATTGAACCAACGTTTCATCACAAAATAAGCCGACCAATAGTTGAGCGAGCAAATGACAATCCACCACAATTGATACGAAGTTTCTTGGTTGATCCCAATCATTCGCCAAAACCCATAAAAGGGCATCGTGCCAAGCATGTTGTCAGAAAACGCGATGGATTGTTCGTAGGGATACATGAAACCAGCGTTCCAAAATGAAGGTGAATTTCCTGTCGACCATTGATAGCCGTGCTCCAACAAATAGTTGATGAAGCGTGAATCGCCCATATCTCCAGGAATAAATTCCATTCCAAATCCCAAAATACGGAAGCAGAAGTACCACAATCCGATCAGAAAAACCAAAATTGGCAGTCCTTTCGAGAGGTAGCGTTCGTAATTTTGAGATGTCATGAGCTTATTCGACATCCGTCAAAGATATAGTACCTTTTCGAACTCGCAAATTGCTAGGAATATTATCGACGTAGAGCGAACCTGTTCCCAATCCTTGTGGTAAATCGTTTTGGTATTCTGCTGTGAGTTGGCAAATGGCGTTTAATCCGATATTCGATTCGAGGGCAGAGGTGATCCACCAAGGAATTCCGCGTTCCTCAGCAAGTAAAATCCATTCTTTCGTTCCTTCAATTCCGCCGTGCAAACTTGGTTTGAGGATGATGTATTGAGGTTGAATGATGTCGAGGATTTCTATTTTTTCTTCTGTTCGATTGATTCCAATCAATTCTTCGTCCAAGGCAATCGGAATCGGTGTAACCCGACACAGTTCTTTCATTTCAGAAAATTGTCCTTGACGAATCGGTTGTTCGATGGAATGGATGTCCAATTCTGCCAAGCGCGTCAATTTCTCAATTGCTTCGTTCGGTGAAAAGGCCCCATTCGCATCTACTCGAAGCGTGATTTCATCTTTCGAATAGCGTTTTCGGATGGATTTGAGTAATTCAATTTCGGCTTCGAAATCAATTGCGCCAATTTTTAATTTGATTGTTTTAAATCCTTCGGCGAGTTTTTCTTCGATCTGCTCTTGCATGAAAGTCGGCTCGCCCATCCAAATCAATCCATTAATGGGAATGGTTTTTTTTCCGTGCGCGAATTCGTTGTCGAAAATAATTCCTTTTCCACCATTTTTGAGGTCGAGTAGCGCTGTTTCCAAGCCAAATTTAATCGAAGGCCAAGCTTCTAGGTCGAGTGTGAGGTCTTCGCACGTCCGCTTCACCTGCGCTTCGTAGGATTCGAAATCTACAAAATCGGGGGATAATCCTGGGATAATACTGCATTCGCCTAATCCAATAATACTCGAATCTCCCTCGTTCCAAACTTCGATAAACCACGCGTGTTTTTCCGACAAAACTCCACGACTCGTGCCGCTTGGTCGTTTGAAATGAAAGGTTTTTTTGGAATAACGTGATTTCATCTTTCGCTTAGATCGGTTTCAAATAAATCAACAAAGCAAACATGAAAATGGATAGCGCGAAAGTACTCAAAGCAACAACTTTCAATTCTGGATCGAATTTTTCAACGTCCGTCGTCTGCATTACTTTTCGCACATGGAGAAGGAGGACGAGTCCGGGAATCATTCCCAAATACAAAAGCGGCTTATTGAAAAGCGTGATAAAAACCCCCAGTGAACAGAGTGCAAAGATAATTAGCATGGCGTGATACAATTTCGCAATGTTTGGACCCATTTTCACCACCAGCGTATTTTTTCCCGATTTCGCGTCGTTCGCATAATCGCGCATATTGTTCAAATTCAATACTGCGGTACTCAGCATTCCTATGGTGACGGCTGGCAAAATCATGTCGATTAAAAATTCTTTACTGTAGAGCGAATAAACACCAAGCACGCTCACAAATCCGAAGAAAATGAGCACCATCAAATCGCCCAATCCGTGATAACCATATGCGCGTTTTCCAACGGTATAAGTGATGGCGGCCAAAATGCAAAGAAGCGCTAGTATTACGTAGAACCACATAATCGTACTGGACATGTTTTGAGCTCCAAAATAAATCAAGGTTGCAGCGGAGATGAAACTTAATACTGCAGTAAATATGACTGCGGATTTCATTTGTTTTGGAGAAATGACACCCGATTGCACCATTCTGTCGGGACCAAGGCGATCTGCATTGTCGGTTCCTTTCAATCCATCGCCTAAATCGTTCGCTAAATTGGAAACAATTTGGAATAAGATGGTTGTTACAATGGATAGTGAGAAGATCATTGTGTCCCAGTAATCATTGTAGTACGCTACAGCCGATCCCGTGATAATTCCAGACAAAGAAAGAGGTAGAGTGCGCAGTCGCATTGCGCTAACCCATGCTTTTGGTGTTGACATGCTACAAATATAGAGTTTCCGATGTGATAAATGGAAAGAATTAATGTGCGTTTTTTAGACGGAAATAATTGTGCGTACATAACTTATTTTTCTAACTTCGCCTTATGAATTTAGATCCAAAAGAAGCAGCGTTAAGCAAAATGTTGGGCATCGAATTTCCGATGATCGTTGCGCCAATGTTCCTCGTTTCGAACAAGGAAATGATTATTGAAGCAGCAAAAGCGGGTGTTACAGGAGCAATTCCTGCTTTGAATTATCGAACGGTGCAAGAATTGAAAAAAGTGATCCGCGAACTGAAACAAGAGGCGCCAGGTCCATTTGGAATCAACCTGATCGTCAATAAATCGAACTTTTTATACAAGGAACAACTCAAAGCTTGCTGCGAAGAGAAGGTGGATTACATCATCACATCACTCGGATCGCCTGAGGAAACAATCAAGCAATGTAAAGTTGCGGGAGTCAAGGTTTTTTGCGACGTGACAGATGTTCGCTTCGCGAAAAAGGTAGAAGAATTGGGCGCGGATGCCGTGATTGCTGTCAACAGAGAAGCTGGCGGACATGCTGGACCGATGTCGTTCAAAGAATTGCTTCCTCTACTCAAAAAAGAATGCAAAATTCCGATAATTTCCGCTGGTGGAGTTGGAAACGGCTTCGAAGCACATGAAATGATGGAGTACGGAGCAGACGGACTTTCGATGGGAAGTGTGTTTATTGCATCCACTGAAGCTGGAGTGTCGGATGAATACAAACAAGCATGCGTCGATTACGGAAAAGATGACATCGTTCTAACAACGAAATTGTCGGGAACACCTTGCACGGTCATCAAAACCCCGTATGTGGAGAAAATTGGAACGAAGCAAAATTGGTTCGAGCGCCTACTCAATAAAAACAAACGACTCAAAAAATGGTTTAAAGCATTCACCTTCATGAAAGGAATGAAGAGTTTGCAAAAAGCAGCGTTCAGCACAACGTATAAAACGGTTTGGTGCGCAGGACCATCCATTGAACATGTGAAAAAAATCCGTCCTATTGGAGAAATTGTAGCATCAATACGAAAAGAATATGAGCAAGCCAACTAAGGAAATCTCCTTGAGAAAGATGAAATGGATGCTCTTTTTGCTCGGCTTCGCGAAAATTCCAATTATCGGATTCATTAAACCGAGATTAATCGTGCTCGACGATGAAAAGGCGACGGTTAAAATCCGACTTCGCCGGAGATCTAAAAATCACTTAAACTCGATGTATTTTGGTGCTTTGGCTGTTGGAGCCGATGTTGCAGCTGGACTCCACGCGTTCTATTTCGCGGAGAAAATGGGGAAGAAGGTTTCATTTGCTTTTAAAGGGATGAATGCTGAGTTTTTGATGCGTGCTGAATCGGATATTGAATTTATTTCGGAAGACGGAGCAAAAGTGAGTGATGCTATGAATCGATCGCTCGAATCGGGAGTACGCATCAACGAACCGATTATGGTTCTCGCGAAAAATACTAAAAACGAGGTAGTTGCGACCTTCGAAATGATCGTTTCTGTGAAGGTTAAAATTTAACGAGAATCTTGGTACATTTGCACCGCAAACAGAATATGTATTATGAAATACTACTCCGTCGACGAAATTAACACAGGAATCCAATCTGGAAAGATGGTGATTCTCGATATCCGCGAGAAATACGAATGCGACATCTGCTCAATCGAGGCAATTCAAATCCCTATGGATGAGTTGTTTTTGCGGATGAATGAAATTCCTAGAGAACAAACCGTTGCAGTGATGTGCCGCGCTGGTAAACGAGCAGAAGCGGTTGCCAATATGCTTGTTGTTGAACATCACTTCGATAATATCGTTGTGATGGAAGGAGGAATTATCGCTTGGATCGAAAAATTTGCTACTCACTTAGAATCATACTAAATGCTGAAAAGAACATTTCTTCAAAATTTATTGCTCACACTAAAGGGAATGGCAATGGGTGCTGCGGACGTTGTCCCAGGCGTTTCTGGTGGAACAATCGCCTTCATTTCAGGAATCTACGAAGAGTTAATCGACTCGATCAACAACATCAATTTCAAAGCCTTCGTCGTTTGGCGAAAAGAAGGAACACCTGAGTTGTGGAAACACATCAACGGAAATTTCTTCTTCTTTCTCTTCGCTGGAATCGGAATCTCGATCTTCACGCTCTCCAAAGTGGTCATTTATCTCCTTGAAGCTCATCCTGTACTTTTGTGGAGCTTTTTCTTTGGATTGATCATCGCGAGTGTTTGGCTGGTAGGTAAATCGGTTAAAAAATGGTCACCTGGAACGATTATTTCCTTAATTATCGGAATCGCGATTGCATATTGGATTTCGTCCATTCAAACTACGGCTTCAGTTGACGCCAAATGGTACATCGTTCTGAGTGGTGCTATCGCGATTTGTGCGATGATTTTACCTGGAATTTCTGGTGCATTCATTCTTGTTCTAATGGGCAGTTACCAAATTGTTTACGGAGCAATTGCCGGGCGTGATTGGATAATAATTGCACTTTTCGCATTGGGTTGTGCGATTGGATTGCTCTCATTTGCACGCGTGCTCAAGTTTCTCTTCTCGCGTTTCCGAGAAATCACCATTACACTTCTCACAGGATTTATGATCGGATCTCTCACTAAGGTTTGGCCGTGGAAAGAAACAATTAGCTACCGAAAAGATAGTCACGATGAGCTCGTTCCATTCATTCAGGAGAACGTATTGCCCGGTGATTATGTGGGAGATGCTCAAATGTGGTTTGCAATTGGCTGCGCCGTTGGTGGATTTTTGCTTATCTTCATCCTCGAACGATTTGCGCCAAAACAAAAATGAAAACCTACGGATTGATCGGAAGATCGCTCGGACATTCATTCTCGAAGTCCTTTTTTAAAAACTATTTCTCGGAACATTCGATTCAAGCGCGCTATGAAAATTTTGAGTTGGAAACGATAGATGAGGTCTCATCACTTTTCGAGCAAGAGATCAGTGGTTTCAATGTTACCATACCGTACAAAGAAGTGATCCTACCTTTTTTGGATGAACTTACGGATGAATCCAAATTGATTGGTGCTGTCAATGTTGTTCAAATCCTCAATGGAAGAAAAATCGGACACAACACCGATGCCTTCGGTTTTCATCAAAGTATCAAGCCATTTTTGACGAATCAACACGAACGAGCGATCATCTTCGGAACTGGTGGCGCGTCGAAAGCGGTGGAATTTGTGTTGAAGAAAATTGGAGTTGAGGTGATTTTCATCTCGCGAAATCCTGTTGGACCTGATCAATTTCATTACGACGAAGTGAATCACCACATGCTCCATGGCTGTAAATTATTGGTGAATACAACGCCCGTTGGAACATTTCCGCAAGTTGACGAATGTATCGATATTCCATTTTCAGCGCTTTCACCCGAACATTTAGTAGTCGATTTGATCTACAATCCTGCAAAAACGAAATTTTTGGAACGGGCGGAGTCCGAAGGCGCGATGATTTTGAATGGAAATTCCATGTTGAGAGAGCAAGCTTTGAAATCGTGGAAAATTTGGAGTGAGCAGTAATGGATCTCAAACAACGCATAGCGCAAGGCGAAGGAACGCAGCTCGACTTCAAATTTCGAATCGATGATCAACGAAAAATTGCACGAACGTTGGTTGCATTTGCAAATTCGCATGGTGGAAGTTTGCTAATTGGAGTGAAGGACAATGGCAAGATTTCAGGTGTCAATCCCGAGGAAGAATTCCACATGATTGAAGGCGCAGCAAGCATGTACACGAAACCTCAAGTACTCTTCGAAAGCAAAACTTGGCAAGAAGGTCACCATTTTGTCTTGGAAATTGTTGTGCCAAAGTCCAACGAAAAGCACAAGGCACCAGATGATGAAGATCACATGCGCGCTTATGTGCGAGTGGACGATCACACGCTCCTCGGGAATAAAATTTTGGAAAAAATCTGGCGCTTGGAAAAGTTTGGAGTCAACCGACCAGAGTCCTTTGATGAGGACACATTGATTTTGATTCAAACCATTCAAGAATTCCAACCACTCACTATCTCGAAATTGTATCGATCGATCAATCTCCCTAAAAATAAAGTCGACAGCATCGTTTCTGTGCTCGTTTTTTGGAATGTAATCGAAATGAAAGTGACCGAAGCCGGAACTTTTTATTGCGTGGATTGATTGTTTTCTTTATGATTGAAGTCTAATTTTCATCCAGCTACTGCATGAGAGCACTTTATATTGTCGGAATTGTATTGTCGTTCATTTTTCTTTTTGTCATCGGATATTTTATGGCTGAGGTCGAAAGCGCCCGTTATTC
>CALFOS010000245.1 GCA_937919725.1 uncultured Fluviicola sp.
TCGGTAAAGTATTTCGATCCCACCAAGCCCGCTTCCTCACCTGCAAAAGCAATGAAAAGAATGTTGTATTCCGATGGATATTGTTTGAAATAGTTCGCCATTGAAAGCAACATCGCCGTGCCAGAAGCGTTGTCGTTGCCACCGGGAAAATAGGTGTCTGTTCCCATTCGTCCCAAATGGTCGTAGTGAGCGGTGAACACAATCGTTTTTGCACACATTTTCTTTGAAGGCAAATAGGCAATCACATTTTGCGTTGAGTAATTGGCAACAAACTCAGCATCGATATTGACGGTGTAGGTCGCATTTTTATCCGCGATGGAATCTTGAATGTAGATGAGTGGATGCGGCAATCGTTCACGACCAACCGACCACGTAAATTTTTGATTTGTCACCTCAATTACAGGATGGTATTCTGCTAGCGCACTTCCCAATCCCCGGAGTTGTTTGAGCGTATCGCCATTTGCGGAGCCAAAATCAAGGTAAAGTGCATTTCCACGGTTACCTTGCACAAAGCGATTGATTTCTGATGCCAACAATTCTTTGCTCAGCGCCACTTCAATCGGTATAATAAAAGGAACGAGCGATTTTTGAGTTCCACCCGAGGATGGATCGACTAAGAAATTGATACCCGGTTGAAGCGCTACTCCATTTTGCGCAACGGACATTTTTCCAGGAAAACGGTTGATTCCTTCGATGTTGAAGGTTTGGAGTCGAGGCGACTTCTTATAAGCTCCAACGCCAATTTTTTTAAATTCAGCTACTAGAAAATCAGCAGCAATCGAATCGCCTTTGTTCACGTATCCTCGACCGTGAAACTCCGACGAGCACAAGGTTTTGGTAATGCGTCTCACTTCGTCGATTTGTCCATAGGAAGAAAATCCGAGGAACAGTAATCCGAGAAGTGCGCCGATTTTATGCATATCGCCGTTTAATGATCGCCAAGAATTCGAGTACTACTTCTTCTTCAGGGTTCCACGAATTTTTGAATGCCAATTCTTCCACTTTCGAGCTTGCTGCATCTAGGTTCGATTGACTATCGAGCGCTTTAATCGCATCCGAAAATGCTTCACCCGATCCATCAAACAATTCGTTGATGTATAGAAGGCGTTCGTTGATTCCGAATGCACCTGAGAGTGTATCTATTTTTCTTCCAGCGAGTTGAGAGCTGATTGAGTTATCCAAAATGCTTAATCGATCTAAGAACGATGAACCTTTTTCACGCACAATGACAATCGGTTCTTCTACTGTCAATTCAACTTTCGATTCTGGTTCGGGAATCACTTCATGGACGGGCTTTTTCTCTTCTACCACTTTCTCTTCCTCGACCGTTTCCACCATTTTCGGCGCCTCGGCTACTACGGCAACTTCCTCTTCTTCATCCTCCACTTCATCGAAAATTGAAAACTCAAGAACTGGAGCTGCTTCTGTTTCTACCTTTTCCTTGATTTTTTCTTCAACTTCGGCGATTGGTGCAAGCACGGTGTCTTCAACGACCATTTCTTTCTGAATTGTTGGAACAGTCACGTTCATCTTGCTTTCTGATGCCGAATCTTGGCGCTGTTCGCCGGCTTTTTCGAATGCTTTGTACTTAAGGATGATGCTTCGCTCGTGCAACTCACGCGTAAGCGTTTCGAGTTCACTCAATTCATGGATTGAGAGTTGTCCACTTTCCATTTTGCTCACCAATTTCTCGATGCTCTTTAATTTTTCACGATAATTCTTCAATCCCTCCATGATTTTTCAACATTTTAAGCAAGTTGCTAACGAACGCCAGATTCGCTTCTACAATTTCGCGAATTTGTGCCCTCCAAAGTTAACTCAAAGGATCATAAGATTCCTCAAAAAAATCGTGAGTTCTCTTCGGTGACTTGTTGAAAAACCCCAAAAAGCGCAGAAAGCTATGTTTTTAGAGCATTTTCCAGAGGAAGGAAGACCCCATGGATGGATTGAAGTGGTATGTGGATCTATGTTTTCTGGAAAAACCGAAGAATTGATTCGCCGTTTGCGCCGTGCCGAGTTCGCCAATCAAAAATTATTGTTGGTGAAACCGACCATCGACGACCGTTTCCACAAGAACGACGTGGTGAGTCATCGAGGATCTAGTTTTGAAGCGATATCAGTAAAAGATGCGGCTGAAATCCTCACTTTATGGAAAAAAGAACGCGTTGTTGCCATTGACGAAGCGCAATTTTTCGACGACGGAGTTGTGGATGTTTGCAACCACCTTGCGGCCAATGGAGTCCGGGTAATTATCGCAGGATTGGACATGGATTTCAAGGGCGTTCCATTCGGACCAATGCCAAAATTATTGTCGATTGCAGAATACGTCACTAAGGTTCACGCGATTTGCGTATCTTGCGGCAACTTGGCACAATTTTCTCATCGAACCGTTGAGGATAAAGAGCAAGTACTCGTTGGCGCGGTTGACGAATACAAACCTCTTTGTCGATCGTGCTACAATAAAATAGCGCATTGAAACTGAATTATCCATACAGCAGGATTTCTTCACTTTTCTCTCAAACTTCCACATCCGAGGTCGTGATCACTCATGTATCTTACGATACTCGTAAAATTATTTCTGGTAGTTCATCCATATTTTTCGCGCTTACTGGTTCATTTCGGGACGGACATGCTTTTTTGGATGAAGCTTATGCGAAAGGGATTCGACATTTTGTCGTTTCACAATCGGACAGTACGAAGCAGTTGGACGGAGCGCATGAAATTGTAGTTTCCGACACCTTCAAAGCCCTACAACAATTTGCAACTTTTCATCGGTGCAGATTTGATTACCCAGTAATCGCGATCACTGGGAGTTATGGGAAAACGACCGTTAAAGAATGGCTTTCTGAACTTCTTTCGCCCGATTTCATCCTTGTTCGAAGTCCCAAGAGCTACAATTCGCGCCTCGGCGTCGCACTTTCCTTGCTAGAAATGACCAAACATGCCGATATTGCCATCATTGAAGCAGGAATTTCCGAACCTGGCGATATGCGTTTTTTGGAGGACATGATACAACCAACTTACGGCATTTTAACTGGTTTGGGGAAAGCACATCGATCTAATTTTTCCTCGCACGAAGCACATCTAAAGGAAAAACTGGAACTGTTTGAAGACACGGAATTGTTTTACTACCCTGCGGAGATGAATTTGACGAAGGAAAATGGAGTTGGCGTTAACGAAGAATCGATCGGATTTAGCTTCGAGGAACAGTTCTCACACGATAAAATACAACGATTGAATGCCACTTTGGCGATCGCGATGGCGCAACACTTAGGCTTGTCCGATGAAATTATTCACCTGCGACTGGGCAAACTCGGCTCGCTTTCCATGCGACTTGAAACCTTTCAAGGCATCCGAAATACAACCATCATCAACGATGCGTATAACTTGGATGAAGATTCACTTCGCTATGCATTGGAATATCAACTTGCCAATACCAGTGAACAGAAAAGGATTCTAGTTGTTGGCTTTGGCGATTCTGGCACAAGTCTACCAGCATGGATTTCAACACTTGCCCGCGAATTTAAAATCGATCGAGTGATGGTGTGCAATTCGCTCGTTACCTTTGATTCAAGTATTTCGAATGCCTCTATTTTGTTGAAAGGAACGCGATCTGCGCAACTCGAAAGATTGGCAGCACAATTGAAACTACACCAACATCAAACCTATTTGCAAATTGATTTGGGCGCGATTCGAAAAAATATTTCCTTTTTCAAATCTCAACTTGCCCCAACAACCCAACTTTTGTGCGTGGTGAAAGCCGCATCGTATGGATCGAACGCCACGAAAATGGGTCAGTTTTTAGAACATTTGGGTGTCAATTACCTCGGAGTTGCTTATCCGAACGAAGGAATCGAGTTGCGAGAAAGCGGAGTTCAACTGCCTATTTTGGTGATGAATTGCGAAGAAGAATCCTTTGCAAGTTGCATTGCCCACGCTCTCGAACCAGCCATTTTTTCCATGCGTCAATTGGAAGGATTTGTTCAGGAATTGATCCTAGTTGGGAAATCGCAGTATCCGATTCATGTGAAATTGGAAACAGGGATGAATCGACTTGGATTTGCAGAGTCAGATTTGAACGACCTCATCCAAAAGATCCAAGCGCAACCTGAAGTATTTGTGAAGAGTATCTATTCTCACCTCGCAGATGCTGATGCGCCAAATTCGGAGTTCACACATGCACAAATTCATCGTTTCTCGAATTTATCTGATGCCCTAATTTCATCACTGCCCAACACTCCGATCCGCCATTTGCTTAACTCAGAAGGAATCGCAAATTATTCGAGTGCTCAATTCGACATGGTTCGTTTGGGCATTGGCATGTATGGCATTGGTTCCAATCCAGAAGTTGCACAACAATTGCGTGCTGCTATTAGTTGGTACAGTTGCGTTTCTCAAGTAAAACAGCTCAAACAAGGCGATTCGGTTGGATACGGCAGAACATTTATTGCGGATAAGTCGATGGAAATAGCGGTGATTCCCGTTGGTTATGCGGACGGATTTAGAAGAGATTTGAGTCAAGGAAAAGGAGGTGTTTTCATCAAAGGTACCTATTGCGAGATTTTAGGAAATGTGTGCATGGACATGATTATGGTGGACGTAACCGGACTTTCGGTTCAGGAAAAAGATCCCGTTGAAATTATCGGAGAACATCAAACGATAGCCGAGCTCGCATCGAAAATGGGAACAATTTCTTACGAAGTAATGACGCATTTTTCGCCACGCATTCACCGGGTTTATTTGGAAGGGTGAGCGGGGCTCAAATTAAGAATGCAGAATTGAGAATTACTGGGCTTCGTCTGAACTTCGTTATCCGACAAAAACCAACCTTACTCTTTCGAGCGCAGGTTTTTTCCACTCATCTTTCGTGTTTCGTCGAAGTCGATTTTTTTTGAAAAAATGAATACTCCTCCTTTGATTTTTCCTTTCAAGCGCACATCAACATCTCCTTTGAGTGCCAAACCGAGTGATTTCACCAGCGCATTTCCTTCTAGTTCCGCCAAAAATTCGGCTTGAAGATCGGTTTCCTTTTTGGCACGCATTTTCACTTTTTTGAGGAGGTGTACTTTCCCCATGTAGTCGCCATCAATATATAGGTCGAGGGTAGACGGTTTCACTTTCACACCGAACCAATTACCGTTGTACACTTTTGCGCCAGCGGTGAAGAGCACTTCCTTGCCATCCATTTTTTTCATTTGGAATGATTCACCTCCACGCAATTCCGGTTCGTAAAACTTGCATGAACTCAGCAAGCTTACTATTATTCCAATCGCTACGATATATTTCATCTTCTAATTCTTTTGCAGTTCTGTATATGCAACGTAGAAATGTGGAATGGTTTCAATTCCCCGGTAGTAGTTGAACAATCCGAAGTGCTCATTTGGCGAGTGAATTGCATCGCTATCGAGTCCAAATCCCATCAAAACTGTTTTCAATCCAAGTTCTTTTTCGAACATTGCCACAATGGGAATGGATCCACCACTTCGCACAGGGATCGGTTTCTTTCCGAAGGTTTTTTCGTAGGCAATGCTCGCCGCAGCGTAGCCAATAGAGTCGATGGGTGTTACAGCAGGCTCGCCACCATGATGAGGCGTTACTTTTACGCGTGTTCCTTTGGGCGCGATTGATTCGAAATGATGCAAGAACAAATTTGTGATTTCGGTAGGATCTTGGTCTGGTACCAAACGCATGGAAATTTTGGCGTATGCTTTCGAAGCAATTACCGTTTTGGCTCCTTGGCCAATGTAACCGCCCCAAATTCCATTCACATCCAACGTTGGCCGAATGGAACCGCGTTCCATGGTAGAATATCCAGCTTCTCCGAAAACGTTCTCAATGTCCAAGGCTTTGCAGTAGGCCTCTTTACTAAACGGTGCTTTCGCCATCTCAGATCTCTCTTCGTCCGTCAACTCAACTACTCTGTCGTAGAACCCAGGAATGGTAATACGTTGATTTTCGTCGTGTAAGGACGCGATCATTTCCGCTAAAATATTGATTGGATTGGCCACGCATCCACCGTACAATCCAGAATGCAGATCGCGGTTTGGACCTGTTACTTCGACCTCCACATAACTCAATCCACGCAAACCAGTTGTAACCGAAGGCACATCATTCGCGAGCATTCCCGTATCGGAAACCAAAATAATATCCGCAGAAAGTCGCGCCTTATTTTCTTTCACAAAAATGCCCAAATTTGCACTTCCCACCTCCTCTTCACCTTCAATCATGAACTTAACATTGCAAGGCAGTTCTCCCGTTTTTATCATCGCTTCGAACGCTTTCACGTGCATGAACATTTGTCCTTTATCGTCGCAAGCACCGCGCGCAAAAATGGCTCCATCGGGATGAATTTCCGTTTTCTTTACGACAGGTTCAAAAGGAGGACTTGTCCAAAGGTCGATTGGATCGGCTGGTTGAACATCGTAATGTCCATAAACGAGCACGGTAGGCAAAGAAGCGTCGATCATTTTATCGGCATATACTACTGGATGGCCAGCAGTTTCACAAATTTCCACATTATCTGCTCCAGCAGTCATAAGACTTGAAGCGACATGCTCCGCTGTTCTTCGAACATCTCCAGTGTACGATGCATCTGCCGATACCGAAGGGATTTTCAATAATTCGAGCAGTTCGTTTAAGAAACGTTCCTTATTTTCCTGAATGTAATTTTGTGTCTTTTCCATGCCTTCTTTTTTCGTTGCGAATGGTAAAAGTCGTGATTTTCTGAAAATAATTAGGGATTTTGACTGGATTGTTCGAATTTCGTGCAACCAATTTCAGGCTTTTAGAGTCTTTCTACTAAAATTACACGACTTATGTCTATAAAAATATTTCTGGTTTCGACGTTGACGCTTCTACTCGGAACTTCGGCGTTTTCGCAAATCACTGTAGCCAATACACAAACGCCTTCGCAACTCGTTCAAAATGTACTTCTTGGATTCGGTGTTACTGCGACAAACATTACGGTAAATGGTTCTCCGCTAAATTCAACTAACGTTCAAGGGAACGTTACCTATTTTGATGCAAGCGGTACGACTTTCCCGATTCCAACTGGAGTTCTTCTTACTACTGGAAATGGAATCGCTGCTATTGGTCCGAATAATTCAGGAGGTTTTACGAACAACACCCCAGCAACAGCGAACGTTTCATCGGATCCTCACTTGAACGCAATTGCAAATGCATCTCCAACGAATGGCGTAGTATTAGAATTCGACTTCGTTCCATCTGGCGATACGATTTCGTTTAATTATATTTTTGCTTCAGAAGAGTATCCTGAATGGTCTCCATCGAGTTTCAATGATGCTTTCGGATTCTTTTTGTGGGGCCCTGGAATTTCTGGACCCTACACATTGGCAGGTTATCCAGCTGGAGGAAGTAATCTTGCGATTATACCTGGGACATCAATTCCAGTAACCATTAACAATTTAGGCCCAGGTGCGGGTCAGTATCCTGCCTTCTACGCGAATAACATAGGAGGTGCGGCCTATGGTACTGCCATCCAGTATGATGGAGGCACGGTTCTCCTTTCTGCGAATGCAACCGTGCAGTGTTCTCAAACCTACCACATCAAGTTAGCGATTTCAAATGTGGGTGATCAATCGCTAGATTCTGGCGTATTCTTGGAAGCGAACTCATTTAGCTCTGAAGCGATTGAAGTTGCAGTAGCAACGGTTTCCGGAGACACCACTGTTTTAGAAGGGTGTTCAACTGCTGATTTAATGTTTATTCGTCCACAATCTCAAAATGGAGACACATTGATTGTGACCTACGATATCACAGGTACAGCCACTGAAGGTGTCGATTTTCCATCTCTTCAAAATCCGATTATCTTTTTGCCAGGCGAAGACACCATTGTCTTAACGATTAATCCCTTGGCAGATGGAATCTCCGATAACTGGGAATATATTACAATCACCGCAACCACGATTACCATTTGCGGCGATACGATTTTTTCAACCGGAACCCTCTATATTTTAGACAGCGTGAATATTCAAATCAATGAACCCGATCCATTCGTGATGTGCGCCAATGATTCTGTATTTGCATTCGTAACAGCAAGTGGAGGTCTTTCTCCATATAGTTACACCTGGAATGATCCGAATAATCAAATCGGAGATTCGGCATACCTCTCAACAGTATTTGGAACATTGTCCGGTTCAATTGATTACATCGTAACAGCGACGGACGTGTGCGGATATGCTGGCACAGACACCGTTACGGTCACACTCAATCAAACACTGGCTGTCGACACAACTGTCTCCTATGCTTCTGCACCGTGCGATAATACAGGCGCGGTGAGTGCGTTCACTTCTGGAATGACTGGTACGCCTTATTATCAATGGACAGGACCAGGAGCGGGTAATCCAAACTTTATTGATGCCACGGTTTGGCAGAACTTATCCCCTGGTTGGTATTACTTTACGGTAACGGACAACGTGTGTGAAGCGAATGATAGTGTATTCGTTGATGTTACGCCGCCTCCTATTGCCAACTTTACACAGAACCCACAAATTGGATGTTCTCCACTGAATGTGTCGTTCACCAACACAAGCCAAAACGCGACGAACTACCAATGGAATTTTGATGGAACGATCGTTAATGTGAATAACACAAATCCACAAACGCAAACTTTTACTAATTCTGGAAACATTCAACTGATCGCCTTTGATGCTGCTGGATGTTCGGATACAACGTACAACTCGGTGACAGTTTCTGTATGTGGATGTACGGATCCAACGGCTGACAACTACAATCCATTAGCAGTAGTTGACGACGGAAGTTGTTTTTATCCGCAGCCGATCATTTATGTACCAAACGTATTTACACCGAACAATGACCTTCAAAACGACGTGTTCTTCATCGATGTGCAAAATGCAGCTGATTTAGAATTCACGATCCTCAACAGATGGGGAGGTATCATTTACGAGGCGAAAGGATTGAATTCAGCATGGAATGGATACGTGTTAGGCGGAAATTTTGCGGAGGATGGAACATATTTCGTAACCTACACTGTCACTGCCATTGATGGAACGCTTTTAACAGGACACGGATTTGTTCAATTGATTTCGAACAAGTAGAATTAAGATAGAACTTGAATTTGAAAAAGCGTCTTCCTTTGTTGGTTGACGCTTTTTTCGTTTGGTGAAATCGGAGATTCGATCCCTAGTACAAGAAATTATGATAGGGATAACGCACTTGAAAAATACGTTTTACTTCGTCGTAAAGAACCTGTTTGAACTCTTCGATGTTCTCTTTGTCTTCTGCGGAGATAAAGACACATTTCGTGTCGTTTAATTTCGCCATCCATGTTTTTTTCAATTCGGCAAGTGATGGATTAGCATCCGTGTCTGGAATTTCTTCCTCGTCAAGTTCTGTATACTCGTACGCATCAATTTTGTTAAACACTACGAGGGTTGGTTTGTCTCCAACTCCTATTTCGTTCAAGGTTTCGTTCACCACTTGGTATTGCTCTTCAAAATTTGGATGAGCAAGATCTAGGACATGAATCAACAGGTCGGCCTC
Source organism: uncultured Fluviicola sp. (assembly GCA_937919725.1). Taxonomy (GTDB): domain Bacteria; phylum Bacteroidota; class Bacteroidia; order Flavobacteriales_D; family Crocinitomicaceae; genus UBA4466. The sequence goes on from CALFOS010000245.1 coordinate 9,523, forward strand.
GCGCACCTCATCCAAAGTCGATTTAAACGATTCCACTAATTGATGAGGCAATTTTCGAATGAACCCAACGGTATCTGCCATTAGGAAAGGCAAATTTTCGATGACCACTTTGCGCACAGTCGTGTCGAGTGTGGCAAACAATTTGTTTTCAGCAAACACCTCCGATTTGGAGATCATGTTCATAATCGTGCTTTTCCCTACGTTGGTATAACCAACTAGCGCAACTCGTACCAATTGACCACGGTTTCCACGTTGGGTCGACATCTGCTTATCGATGCTTTTGAGTTTTTCTTGTAAAGCAGCAATTTTATCCTTGATGATTCTTCGATCCGTTTCAATTTGTGTTTCTCCAGGTCCGCGCAGTCCAATTCCTCCTTTTTGACGTTCTAGGTGAGTCCACAAACGAGTCAATCGAGGGAGCATGTATTGCAATTGTGCGAGTTCCACTTGTGTTTTTGCGTGAGATGTACGTGCACGACTCGCGAAAATATCCAAAATCAAATTATTTCTGTCGAGCACTTTCAGTTCCAAATACGCCTCAATGTTTCGCAGCTGCGATGGGCTTAATTCGTCATCAAAAATCACCAATTCAATTTCATGCGCTTTCACGTAATCGCGAATTTCCTCCAATTTCCCTTTTCCGACATAGGTTTTCGGGTTGGCGGCTTGCACTTTTTGTAAAAAGGTGTGCACGGTCATCGCTCCAGCAGTTTCAGCTAGAAATGCCAATTCATCCATATAATCATGCGCTTCAGCCTCGGAAGTGCCTTGGGTAATTACTCCCACCAACACACATTTTTCCTCAACGGCATCCACAAGAACATGTCCTTCATCCATTATTTTTCTTCTTTTCGCAATGAGATAACATACTGCATCACAGCTTCGCGCTCCTTGTCAGTTGTCAATAAATATTCAAACGGCGGCATTGTTCCCTTTCCTTCTTTGATAATTTTGAGGATTGCTGCTTCATCCAATGTTGATTTCGAGAGATCCTTGGATCCGGAATTCCCCAAATTTCCATCAGGACCATGACATACAGTACATTGATTCATGTACAAAGTCTGTCCATCCACCTCGATGTTCGCCAAATCCTTTTTCTCCGCAGTAACTTCAACTTCTGTACACGAAGCCAACAGAATAATTCCTACAAAAAAAATGCTTGTTTTTAAAACCATGCTCCTTTTAACGCTTCTCGGAATGGCCATGGAATGAGCGCCAGAATGATCAACAAGCCAATCGTGTAAGAAATAAGAATTCTTCGGTGCTTATCGTGCGTTCCCTTCAATTTTTTCTCAGCCTTGCTGCGGCCCATCGTTACAACAGCTATAGCAACAACCATTCCAAGGATGTGCTCCAATCCGTAAAAACGGTACATTCCATTAGCCATGTCGCTCGACATCCAACCTTCCATGAACTGAACTTTAGGAGAGATGAAATAAAGTCCAAGTCCGATTAAGAGCTGAATGTGCAACATCACCATGGCAAACAGATTGATCATCTTATCCTTCTTCTCATACCTGCCAGATGATTGTGATTTCGCCGCATTGAAAATGGCATAAACCAAGAGTAAAAGTGCGACCCATCGTAACCCAGAATGTGCATATAACAAAGCATTCATACTTAAAAGATTTAACTACAAAAATAAGAAAATGCGAGACTGTTACCACAAACTTCATCACCATCTCACATCAAATAGTTAATTTCGTGCTATGAAGCGACATTTCAACTCATTTAAAGCGGTCTTATTCCTCTTTATTTTTTCGATTAGCCTTGTTGGATCTGCGCAAACTCCGCAAAATGGTGTTGCACAATCTCAGGCTCCATACTACGCTCTCACCAACGCGCGCATTGTAGTTTCACCAACAGAAACGATTGAAAATGCAACGATCTTGATCAAAGGAACTACGATCGAGAAAATTGGTAAGCGAATTTCTATTCCAAAAAACGCCGTGGAGATTAAGTGCGAAGGGTATACAATACTTCCATCATTCATCGAACTTTCGAGTGAAATTGGTTTGAAAAAAGCCGTTACTGAGAAAAAAGGTAATGGCGGCGCTGAAGAATCGAGTAAAGGAGGTTCCTATTATTGGAACGAGGCCATTCATCCAGAAATTGACGCTTCTCACACCTATGAAGCAGACGAAAAAATTAGTGCTCTCTACATGGAGGCTGGATTCGGTTTTGCTTTCACGCATGAGAAGGATGGCGTTGCTCAAGGTCAAGGTGCACTTGTGTCTCTTGCACTATCCACGCTCTACAAACCAACAATGAATTGGGGTTCCGGCAGCTTTTATTCTTTCTCAAAAGGAGTTTCGAAGCAATCATATCCTTCTTCTCAAATGGGATCCATCGCCTTGTTACGCCAAGCATTTTACGATGCAAAATGGTACAAAGCCACCGATCAAACAGAGCGAAATCTATCCTTGGAAGCTTTAAACGCACAATGGCATCACACGAGTTTTTTCTATACCAACGACAGGTGGGAAATTCTTCGTGCAGCTAAAATCGCGACGGAGTTCAACCGTACATTCACCTACATCGGTGCGGGTGATGAATACGGCATCTTGGATCAGCTCAAAGGATTGAAAAGCACTATTGTAGTTCCAATCAATTTTCCGAAAGCTTACGATGTTACCGATCCATACGTGGCACGACAAATTCCGCTCAGCGATTTGAAGCAATGGGAAATGGCACCTTATAACGCGTCAATCTTGGTGCAAAACGGCATTCCAATTTGTATCACATCTTCAGGACATGAAAGCTCGAAGGAATTTTGGGAACATTTGCGTTTAGCGATCAAACACGGTTTGCCAAGCTCCGAAGCCTTAAAAGCGCTCACGCTCAATCCCGCGAAAATCTTAGGAATCGATTCGAAAGTCGGTTCACTTGAATCAGGGAAAATTGCATCGTTCACCGTTTATTCATCCAATCCTTTGGAAGATGCGCAAACCGAACTACTCGAAAGTTGGTCTTTGGGCGAACGCACCGTCCATAAAAAATTGGAAAATCCAGATTTGGCGGGAACGTATAGTATGTTAATCGGCGGCCGCAGGTTTCCATTGAAAATTGAAGCTCAACCAGGCGGGAAATACACAGCCATGGTTACTGTGAAGCCCAACGCAACAGTTAAAATAGACGGGGACGAGGTCAAAGTAACGCTCGAAATTAATCAAACCGACATCACTATTCAATTTGCAATCAACGACTCACTTTGGAGCGGAAGCGTGAATTTACGGGGGAAAATTAACCACAAACTGAAGATTATTGAAGGAGATGGAATGATTCCAACCGGCAAATGGGTTCCGTGGCACGCCGTACTCAAAGAAAAAGGAAAGGCAGCCAACACGGCCGATACAAAACCCTTCCTGCCAGACACGCTCCCTGTAGCTTGGTTTCCGAACATGGCTTATGGCTTCGATTCACTGCCCAAAGCACAACCAATTCTATTTAGCAATGTCACTATCTGGACGAACGGAATCGAAGGAATCGTGAAAGATGGGTTTGTGCTCGTTCAAAATGGTAAAATCCATTACGCAGGAACGCGACTTCCATCCTCACCAAAAGGAACCATCGAAATCGACGGAAAAGGAAAACACCTGACTTCAGGAATTATCGACGAACATTCGCACATTGCCATTTCCAAAGGAGTGAACGAAGGCGGACAAGCTATAACTGCAGAAGTTTCCATTGGCGATGTGGTCACACCCGACGACATCAATATTTACCGCCAACTTTCGGGAGGAGTAACGGCTGCACAACTTTTGCACGGATCTGCGAATCCAATAGGAGGGCAATCCGCCTTGATCAAACTAAAATGGGGATTTACACCTGAGCAGATGTTGATTCCAAACGCGCCAAAGTTCATCAAGTTTGCCCTTGGTGAAAACGTAAAACAATCGAATTGGGGCGAACACAGCAGTATTCGTTTTCCGCAAACGCGCATGGGCGTTGAACAAATTTATTACGATGCCTTTGAGCGCGCCCGCGTATATCAATTGGAGAAAGCGAAGTTGGGAGAAAAACACCGAATTGATTTAGAATTGGAAGTGCTGAGCGAAATTTTGAAGAAACAACGATTCATTTCGTGCCACTCTTACGTTCAATCAGAAATCAACATGTTGATGCACGTAGCCGATTCATTGGGGTTTAAAATCAACACCTTCACCCACATATTGGAAGGATACAAAGTCGCGGACAAGATGGCGGCTCATGGCGCGGGCGGATCGACTTTTTCCGATTGGTGGGCATACAAATACGAAGTAAACGAAGCTATTCCTTACAATGCTAAGATGATGCACGACCAAGGCGTAGTAGTTGCCATCAACTCAGATGACGCAGAAATGGGCCGCCGATTGAATCAAGAAGCAGCAAAATCGGTGAAATACGGTGGGATGAGCGAAGAAGATGCCTGGAAGATGGTGAGCCTAAATCCTGCAAAGTTGCTTCACCTCGACAAGCAGATGGGGTCTGTAGAAGCTGGAAAAGATGCCGATTTGGTACTTTGGACGGATAATCCGCTTTCCATCATGGCACGTGTTGACTATACAGTTGTGGATGGATTGATCCTCTACGATGCGAAAAAAGATGTGACACTCTACGATAGAAATCAATCCGAAAAAGCACGCATTATTTCGAAAATGCTCAAAGCGAACGAAGCTGGAAACAAAGAATCGTTTGAGAAGAAGAAAAAAGGTCATTACCATTGCAATACGTTGGGTGAAGAAGGAACAATAGAAGAAAATCAACATTAAGATGAAGCAATTTTTACTTATACTCACACTCATTTCTTGCACTGTTTACGGTCAAGAAAAACAGCGAATTTTGCTAACAGGCGGAAACCTACACGTAGGAAATGGTACTGTTTTCGAAAGCGCTGCCATTGGAATTAAGGACGGTGAAATTGCCTTTATTAAGAATTCCTTGGCCTATACTGTCGATAAAGCTGATTGGGACACAATCATCGATGTTTCAGGAAAAGAGGTATATCCGGGATTCGTTGCACCAAACTCAACACTTGGACTCACAGAAATTGACGCAGTACGCGCCACACGCGATTACGACGAAGTAGGAACGTACAATCCTCATGTGCGCGCGCAAATAGCATACAACGCAGAATCGAAAGTGATCAGCACAGTGCGATCAAACGGGGTACTATTGACACAAACAACGCCACGTGGCGGAATTATTTCAGGAAGTTCGGCGGTGATGACCACGAGCGCATGGAATTGGGAAGACGCCACCGTTTTGAAGGACGACGGAATTCACCTCAATTGGCCATCAAGCATGGAAGGTGGCGGCTGGTGGGCTGAGCCATCAGTAAAGTCGAAGAACAAAAAGTACGACGAAAACAAGAGCTCTATAGTAGAATTTTTCGATATCGCAAAAGCATACACCCAAGTAAATCAGCCAGAAACGAAAGATTTGCGGCTTGAAGCAATGCGCGGCTGTTTCGAAGGTACGAAGCGTGTTTACATTCATGCCAACGAGTTGCAAGAATTGGTGGACGTGATCGAATTTGCTAAAACACAAGGTTTGGCTTTTCCTGTGATTGTAGGCGGTTATGATTCGCATTTATTGACGCATCAGCTCAAGGACGCGAAAATTCCAGTGATGGTTGTCCGCCCACACAGCTTACCCGAAAACGAAGACGACGCGGTGAATCATTCGTATCGTTTGCCTGACCTTTTACGGCAAGGCGACGTGAAATTTTGTATTCAAAACGAAGGCGATATGGAAGCAATGAACACACGAAACCTACCATTTCTCGCTGGAACGGCAATGGCTTATGGCTTGAGCGCGGAAGACGCTGTCAGCTCAATTTCTTTGTGGAGCTGCGAAATTTTGGGAATCGACGAAAATTACGGAAGCGTTGAAAAAGGAAAATCAGCAACCTTGTTTGTCTCCGAAGGAAATGCGCTCGATATGCGTACGAATAAAATGGTGCTTGGTGTCGTGAATGGTGCTTTGATTGATCCAGCGAATTTCCAATTCGACTTGAAAGAAAAATACACCGAGAAATATTCGGGGAACTAATTCTCGCACAAAAAAAGGGAACTCAACCCATTGGTATGAATTCCCTTTGTAAACAATTTTGTGAGATCAACTAGCGTCCTCCCACAGATTTTTTCACTTCTTCCACTGCCTTTGGCACTTCTTCCTTCAACACTTTCGTTACCTCCTCGGTTACTTTCTTGGTCACTTCCTTTTTCGTTTCATCCACAGCTTTTGTCGCAGCCTCCGTTCCTTGTTCCTTCATGTCGTCCAACATGGATGACTCTTCTTTTGGTTCAGCCTGATCTTCCACTTGTTCTTGAGCTGCCTCCTCTACTTCCTCTGCTGCACCTGAGCAAGCTGTCATTGCCATTCCTGTTGCGATTGCCGCAACAAACATAAAATTTCTTTTCATCTTGAATCGATTTTTGGTTGTGCCTGAAATGTATAAAAGAAATCTCAGTTTTAGTTACCGAGATGCTACTTTTTATGAATTATTAAGGATTTCATGAACACACCACCACCAGCGAACAAGCGCACGATATACGAACCGTTTTTCAGGTCAGATACATCCAGCTGACTTTCATCGGAGAATCCATCACCGCTCAAGACGGTACGTCCGATCATGTCACAAATCTCGATTCCTTCAATGTGCGTTCCTTCTTCCATTCGAATAGAAACAAAATCTCCTGCTGGATTTGGAAACAACTGCCATTCGATCGCTTTCAAATCTGCAATACCGTTTGTAACAGTTTGTGGTGCGGAAGTAGACATGCATCCATAAACATCCGTCAATTGAACTGTATAGGTGCCAGAACTCACTGGAACACAAATACTCGAGGTGTCATTCACCAAAGCTATTCCATTCAATAACCATTGAATCTGTGAAGTTCCCGCATTCGTTGCCGCCAAATTACCCACTCCGTTCAATGTGATGAGTGGCAGAAATGCTGGGTTGCAATAAATCGCCAACGTAGTATCGGAGAAGCTGACACAACCCCCAGCGTTAATCGCTATTACGTAGTAATATCCCGAAGTTGTGGCAATGTGCGTCGGAGATGTCGCTCCAACAACCGGCGTAGCGTTCAAATACCACTGATAGCTCAAGCCAAGGTCGGGTGTGCTCAGCGTGTGAGGAACAGAATCCCACGAAATCGAAGGCACTGCTGGATAACCACTAATGTGCACCGTATCAGCAGAAATGACGGATGGCGCTGGTAAAATAACTTGGTGGTTGATTGTGTAACTGGTCACCGCAGATCCAACGGCACAACCCACACAACCATTCAGATTGAGTGGAGCAGAACCCATAAAATCGTCGGCACCAAATAAAATCTCACCAGCATCCGACTCCCAAATTTCTATGGTGTACGAATTCGCAGGATTGAGCAACACACTTGCCGTCCAGCTAACAGGTGGTTCCGTATTCCCAATAATTCCAGATTGACTGAAAAGCGTACCGTTCTCAAAAATTTTGTAATAGGCATCTGCATCATCATAAGAAGGAAATCCTCCACCATAACCCGACATGCTCGTGATACCAACGTATGTGAGCGTGTAAATATCCAAGGTATCCGTGTTCGACCACGCTTGATAATTTACTACGTAATCGCCTGGATTCGTATAGATTTGAGGAGCAGGATTCTCAGCTGTAGAACTATTTCCATTTCCAAAATTCCACGAATAGGCGAGCAATCCTGGATTGTTGTTGGTAAAATTAACCGTTTGAGGTGTGCATCCAATGGATCCAGCCATGCTGAAACCAGTATTGCTTGTAGGAACATTGTTCGGTAATATTTCCATGAAAACGGAAAAAGTCGATGGAATTCCTTGTGCAACAGTTAAATCAGCGATCACCGAAACGTCCACGTTGTATTGTCCTGCAAGGAGTGGCGTTCCAAAAACATTCACGCACCCATATTGATTCACTTGCGGATTGTAATCGCAATTATTCGATGAATTGTTGCACTCCCAGGAAAGTCCAACAGGCAATGAAATCGACAAAATATGAAAGTTTGTGAAGTCGAATCCTTGCGTGTCCAAGGGCATTACGAAGGTAATATCTTCATCATAAAATTGACCCACATAGCCCACAGGCATGGTGTCTGGATAAATTCCAGGCGAGGTTTGGATGAAATCTATGGTGCAAATTTGTGCATTGCTCACTATTGGAGAAAGGCACACTATTAGTAGCAGACGTTTTATCATAGCATATATTTTAGCAGTACTAAGATATACCTTTTTTCAATTAAAATGCTTTTTGTATTCTCCTTGACATTATCGCAAGTGATTTTGTACCTTTGAGAAAACACACATTCAACATTAAATATAGATATTATGGCATTCGAATTACCGAAATTGAATTATGGATACGATGCATTGGAACCACATATTGATGCGCGAACAATGGAAATTCACCATTCTAAGCACCATGCAGGATACACAAACAACTTAAATGCAGCAATCGAAGGGACAGCTTTTGAGGGGAAAACCATCGAAGAAATCCTGACTTCATGCAAAGACACACCAGCAGTTCGCAACAATGGAGGCGGATTTTGGAACCACAGCTTGTTTTGGACAGTGATGAGCCCGAACGGAGGTGGACATCCAACAGGAGACGTAGCAGCAGCGATTGACGCATCATTTGGATCATTTGACGCATTCAAGGATGCATTTTCTAAGGCCGCAGCCACACGATTTGGTTCTGGTTGGGCTTGGTTGTGCGTGAAAGATGGAAAATTGGAAGTTTGCTCTACAGCGAATCAAGACAATCCATTGATGAACGAAGGGTGCGGTGGGACGCCAATTTTAGGATTGGACGTTTGGGAACATGCATATTACTTGAACTATCAAAACCGCAGACCAGATTACATCAACGCATTTTTTAGCGTAATCAATTGGGAGAAAGTATCGGAATTGTACGCTTCGGCGAAGTAGAGGATTACGATTTATTGAAAGCCCCTTTTTGTTCCACGAATGAAAAGGGGTTTTTTGTTGCTTTGAAAAATCCAGCGCACCTATTCCGATCGACTAAATTTGACAAGTGAATAAAGTTTTATCCCTGATCTCTCTTCTGGCATTTATGCAAGCGTTCGCGTCGTGCACTCACATTCCCAACGAGGACGAGCAACTCTACCTTGACACAGCAGATAGCATGAATCTTTACCGCGAAATAAATTCCATCAAGCGGCAAATGTTGTTAATCCCTATTTATTCCCGAAAAAAGTAAAATGTGAGTTCAATCGCCAAAAATTTTCGTAACTTTTTCACTCCGATCCCTTTATACTAAAAAACGATGCTATGAAACCACATCTGTCTCTCCGAAAAATTGCACTCTTGCCTGTTGCAGCACTCCTATTTCTAATAGCTTTATCTGTGCAAGAATCACCGCCAGCCGACGGGGATATTTTCCTAACGGATGGAATTGGTGATGGATCTATCACGGCCGATGTAAGTTCGATTGGGAAGCACAGTGGACGATCTGTGAAATTAACCGTGACCAACACAACTTCCAAATCATTAAAAATTACCATTCCAGCAGGCACGGCTTACCTTCCAGGTAACGCTGATGAGCAAACCTTGATTCAATTGGAAGATGAATTTTTTGTACTCGAACCAAAGGGAACGAAAACGCACATGATTGCAGCATTTTGCTCTGAATTGCACGATATGAGTCCGAGTGAGCGTGGAAAATTTAAAATTTCCAAAAATACGAACAAGAAATTGGACGAAGCAATTAACTATTTGAAGGGGAAAAAAGTAGATAAAACATGTTTTCAAGAAGCTGTTTGGGCAATCACAGATAAATCTTCCATTTCTCACGTGCAAGCAAATAACGCTGAAACGCTCGCCTTTCGGAAGTATGTTGCTGAACTCACGGGACAACAAGATACATGGTATACTTCTCCGCAGAACCACACGCTAGACAGAAACCGTAGAATAGTATCTCAAACGATGACGGTTCGTGGCAAAATTGAATTTCCATCTGATGGTACTTCTGTGATCCGACAAGAAGTAGTGGATAAAGATGGAGTTGTGAAATTTGCCATGCCTCCTGCTACTCCAAAAAAATCGACAAATGTAAAAATGGATTTCTCCGTTCGCGTTACTGGTTGGGAAGTTGGAGAATATTCTGTTCGAATTTTGAAAGACGGTATTGAATTGAAAACGTATCCGTTTACGCTGAGCTAGGTTTGCGTTTTAGGCTAAACAGCTTCTAGCGAGAGCGATATCACAGACTTCACTTCGGGAGCGACTTTTTTCACCGCTTCTTCGAGTCCTGCTTTGAGTGTCATCATCGACATCGAGCAATCGCTGCACGAACCTAGAAGACGAACCACCACCACTGCATCGTCAGTAATTTCGACTAATTCCATGTCCCCACCGTCCGCATGCAAGAACGGACGCAACTGATCCATAGCGCTCAGTACTTTTACTTCGATTTCTTTTTTGTTAATGGGCATGGGCTTGTTTTTTGTCTTTGAGCGTTACTAGGTGTTCTACAAAGATACGAACTAAATCATCAAAAGCTTTGGCCGTCGGGCTATTTTCTTGAAATACAGCCGGTCTACCAATGTCGCCCGCTTCGCGAACACCTTGAACAAGTGGGATATGTCCCAAGAACGGAACGTTCATTCCGTGCGCGAGATTCTTCGCTCCGTCGCGACCAAAAATGTAGTATTTGTTGTCTGGAAGTTCTTCGGGTGTAAACCACGCCATGTTCTCAATGATTCCAAGCACAGGTACGTTGATCGAGTCGAGTTGGAACATATTCACTCCCTTTCGCGCATCCGCCAGTGCAACTTCTTGCGGTGTGCTCACGATCACTACGGCATCCAAGGGAACAGTTTGCACGAGTGAAAGGTGAATATCTCCCGTTCCTGGTGGCAAATCGATTAACAAGTAATCCAGTTCGCCCCAATACGCATCAGTAAACATTTGCGTGAGTGCTTTCGACGCCATTGGTCCACGCCAGACCACGGCATTATTTTGTTCGGTGAAAAATCCGATGGATAGAATTTTGATTCCGTAACTGAGCACGGGATTTATTTTCGGAACACCGTCAATATCGAGCATTGTCGGGCGTTCATTCACCACGTCAAACATCGTCGGCATCGAAGGTCCGTAGATATCTGCATCCACAATTCCCACGCGGTAACCCGCTTTTGCGAGTCCGCCAGCCAAATTTGCCGTAACGGTTGATTTTCCTACCCCCCCTTTTCCTGAGGCGATGGCGATGATGTTTTTTACTTCAGGAAGTATTTTTCGTTGAGCTGCTTTGGCATCTGCAGGCAATCCAACAACGATAGCTTGCACGTCAATTTGGTCGCCAAATGCACGTTTCAGGTTGAAGTCGATAGCTTCCTGCATGCGTTTGCGCGCGTGAAGTGCAGGATTCGAAACATATACTTTCAAGCTTATTTTCGATTGCTCGATTGCCAAATCCTCTACCAAATTGGCAGAAACAAGGTCTTTTTTGAGGTCGGGCTCCAAGATGGAACCCAAAATCTCAAGGACATTTTCACGTGATATTTCCATGGAAGCATGCTTTCAGATGAAAGCGATTTTTTAGCTCGCTCGTTTGAACGGTTTGAATGATTTAATGGATTTCGCCATCAACTCAACGATGTCTTTATCGCAACCTTCCTCAGCAGAGGAAAGACTATAAATAATTTTGTTGACCGTTTTTTGTCCGTATACGTGATAGGATTTGTGCTCAACTCCCACTTTCGGTGATGCTTTTTTGGAGCCTGAGACAACCAGTGTTCGTTCGTACACAATCAAATCTGGTTCGTCGATCAAGTAATTAATTTTGAAGAATTTTTGATCCGCCAGTTCCTTTTTCTTCTCTTTCACCAATTCATCCAAGATTCCGAAGTCCTCAATGTGCAATTGAAACTTTGGTCCTACATTGATTTCCCACGTGAAAGACTCGTTGTGTATCACTTCAGGTCGAGTTGATGCACCAATGTTCGCCGTTTCATCCGGCAAAGAGAGAACCCCAGGTATTTCGTAATCTGCCATGATGAAATCTTGAAATTCATAATAATCATCGTCGATTACAATGTCTTCTGAATTCGGGTCTGCACCGTTTCCACCACAAGCCGCAAATAAGAGCATCCCAAGGATGATAGCTGCGAATCCTGTGTTTTTTATCAAGAATGAATTAGTCATCGTTGTATGAATTAATAGAAATTCGTGCAAATACTACTACAAATATACGAAACCTCACAATTAATTATGAAATCCGTGAAAAAGGAGTTGAAAAGTCACACAATTATTTGATCATCACCCCAATTTCGCCAATTAGTGGGATCATTTTCATGTTTTCTTCGGAGATTGATTCAGCGAGAAAAACGAATTTTTTATCGTAAAGCACTCCATCTACCCAAAAACTCACCCAAAATTCATTCGACAAACCAAATACTTCTTCGATGATGGGTTCAATTTTCGCCACTTCGTTCGGAAGTAGTACCTCGAGGCTGTGTCGCAATACGGATGTTCGCGTGGTTTCACCAGTCGCAACATTTTCGCCATATCCTCTACTCGTAACGATGATACCCTCCATGATGTCCTCTCTCAAATTGAGCAAAAAGACATTGTAAACTTTTTCGTTCTCTTCGTTTAACTGCTGTACAACTGCAAATGCGACCCCTTCCACTTTGGGGCCAAGTAATTCTTCCCGCATAATCTAAAACTCTGTTTGCGATTTAATCATTTTTCCTAGGGCAATGTATTGAAATAAATCCAGCCCATGCCCGATTTCGTTTTGGTGTTGCTTCACGTATTCCTTGTCATTTTTGAGGTGATCTGGAATTTCGAAAAGGGGTGTCCTGTCCGAACCAAGTCGCACAATCATCAAATTTTCATCGGGTATTGTGATAATGTATTGACCATTGATTCCTCGGCAATAGTACACCGGATGCGCCTTCCCAAAATAGGTCCAAATGTGCAATCCGTAGCGCACATTCGGCACTCCTTCCTTTGTCGACAATTTTGCAGGCACAATCATCTCATCGTAAAACCATTTTGGAATCACTTGCTCGTCTCCCACTTTTCCCTTGTGAAGCAACAAGGAACCAATTCGTGCGTAGTCTCTTGCCGTTGCGTAAATGCAGCAAAACGATTTCTCGTCGCCTCCTTTTTTATCCAAACTCCAATACGCGTTGCTGTTCGCCCCAATTTTCGACCACACCTTTTCTTCGGCATATTTGGTGAGATCAACTCCCGTAGCTTTTTCAATGATGTAGCCAAGCAATTCGGTGTTTCCGCTTTGATAATTGAATTTTTTTCCTGGTTTAGAAATCAATTTTTGACTCGTCACCAAATCACGTAAATCCCAACCGTAATAAGATTCTGCATTGTCAGAGAGCGGATTCGCACCACTTTCGGTCCAGTCCAATCCAGAGGCCATGTTCAGTAAATCGCGGATGGTAATTTTCTTGCGCTCGTCTTTTTTGAATTCGGGAATGTACTTCGACGCGCTCACGTCCAAACTTTCGATTTTCCCTTCATCAACAGCGATTCCCACCAAAATAGCCACGAGCGTTTTCGACATCGAAAAGGAATTGCTCACCGTTTCCTCTGTGTGATCGTCCCAATATTCTTCGTACAAAAGTGTATCACCCTTGAACACCAAAAACGCCTTTGTATCAAGTGCTTCGATGTAATCGCGCATGACGGGTGGCATGGCTTGCTTGTTAAATTGTTTGTCCTTCACCCATTCCGCTTTGCTCGACCCTTTGAGCGTTGAGTTGTAAAAAACGTCCAAATCGTAGATAGAAGGTCCCATTTTTCCAACCAAATACGTATTCACGATTCCGTTGTACATGTAAAATCGCCCCGAAAGTAAAATAAACGCATTCACCGAAATAAACAGTGCAATAAAGGTATAGAGGAAGATTTTTCCCGCTTTTTTCAAAATTCGCTTCATAACTTAAGAATAGGTATAACTGAACAAATCGCTCAATTTCACTTTCAAAACTTCGGCAACTTCCCTCATGTCAAGTTTTTTGCCTAGCTCACGCTCCATTGAAGTTACTGCTTTATCCTGAATTCCGCAAGGAATAATGTGAGAAAAATAGGACAGGTCCGAATTGACATTGAAACCGATTCCGTGCATGGTGACCCAACGCGAACTTTTTACGCCGAGCGCACAAATTTTCCGTGGATTCTCGCCATCAAAATCGACCCAAACTCCCGTGAGACCTTCTACTCGTCCCGACTCAATTCCAAACTTTTGCAGGGTCAAAATAACGGCTTCTTCTAGGAAACGCAGGTACTTGTGAATGTCTGTAAAAAAATGATCGAGATCAAAAATGGGGTAACCAACGAGTTGTCCTGGTCCGTGATAAGTGATGTCGCCACCACGATTAATTTCGTAGAACGCAGCGCCGTAGTGTTTTAATCCATTTTCGTCGAGCAACAAATTTTCCTTCGACCCACTTTTACCAAGTGTGTACACGTGCGGATGTTCGCAAAACAAAAGGTGATTCTTCGTCAGCTCGGTCTTAAGTCCGTTGCGGATATCGATCTTTTGCTGAACGATTTCTTTGAAGATCTTTTCCTGAAAATCCCACGCTTCTTTGTAGTCGATAAGACCGAGGTCGTTGAAGATTACTACTGGCGTGTTGGATTTTTGGATCATTTAATCATTGGATTCGCTTAAAAATTAGCGAGTTCGTCTTTCAAGTAGTCGATGATTTCGATATCGATCGGATCTGCGCCGCTGAGTTCTGTGATATAGAGTGATGCCCAATCTACGATGTTGATGAAATAGATGGAACGCTCGATACGCGACTTTCCTTTGGAACGGATCGTCATTATGTGCTTCGTTTTCTTAGCGATCGTCGCTTTTGTGATTTCCAATCGGCGGCTGTTGCGCGGATGCATATCGTCTGTTTCCAGAATTACGAGAGCAAAACGATCATCACCTCCTCCCCAACCAACGAGTTCGTTGTGGTTCATTTCTGGAATTACATGACTCCAGCCCAGGTTTTTTCCATTTTCATTGAACTGCTGGCGCGCTCGCACCACTAGAGGCTCATAATCGGTTGTTCCATAAAAAATCGGCACTTGACCATGAATAAAACTCG
>CALFOS010000246.1 GCA_937919725.1 uncultured Fluviicola sp.
GTGTCGATTTCAATAATATTTCCGCTGGCGTTCATTGTGTAAATCACGTATCCGTAAGTGTCCAATTGTCCATTTTGATTCCAAGAAATATTGACGCCGTTTGTGAGTGTATCAATCGTAACGGCTGTAATGATCGGAATATCAGGTGTAATCATGTCCTCAAATTGGTCTCCTGTAATGTTAGAGGTGTAATTGCACGGCTGATTCAGTAGCACAATTTGGAAATTCAAAAACACGTCGCAAATATCTATCGTGTCTTTGTAGATATTCGTTCCATAAGGCACACTGTCATAGAAAGTCCAAGTTCCGAGCGGGAATTCTCGGTAAATATGGTAATAGGCGTTCATCGCGGCCAACGCTGGATTCACGGGATCGTTCCATTGCAGAACCGCAGTTCCATCGCTGGGATTGATCACATCGAGGAAAATATTGGAAATCGTGTCGCTGTACGAAAGTGAATTTCCATAGCAGCCTGCCGCAACGGCGATGTAATAATGATATTCTTGTGTCACTCCTGGATCAACAAAAGTGCTCGTTCCAATAGTAGGAGCCGTTCCTATCAAGCCATTTTCGAGCGTATAAATTTGATATTCCGTAAATGTTCCATCAGGATTTGCCACTGGATTCCATGATATTGTCACATCCCCCGTAGCATCCGACTGAATACAATTGATCGGTGGTGCTTGAATAATTCCTGGATTGAGAACGTTGATCGTGATCGTTGCATAACTCACTTTCGGCACTGGACAGTAATCGTCTTGTACCTTGAAAACGAAATGATACGGAACCATGTCTTCTGTACCATTGAATGGTGTCACCAAGTGATTGCAGTTCGTTTGCCAGTTGAACGTTGTTGAAACTCCTTGCGTCATCGTGATGATAGGAGTGGCGTTCAATGTTGCGCAAGGTCCAGTTGTGCAGCCACTAGTACTTGTGAAGTTCGTTCCGAATATGAAGCCTGACGCGGAAAGATGATTTTTCTGGGTACTTCCATCTTGCAGAAATTCAACGTCTGTTGCGTTCAGTGTGAAGTTGACCAAATCGCCTGCGTTGATGGTCGTTTCGAACAATCCACCGAATGGACCTGTAATTTGTGGGGGAGAATTGGTTCCCGAGCAGTTCATCACAATCAACTGAATTTCGCGATCAACTTGTGCGATTAGCACTCCATTTCGATAAGAACTAGCTACAATTTTCACGGCATAGCTTCCAACGGTATTCGATAAAAAAGTCAATTCACCTGAGCTCGGGTTCAATTGCGCAGGAATGTTTCCTGGACTGAACGAAGTTCCGGGTGTGGGTGATGTCGCAGAAAATCCAGTTGTATAGATCAAAGCGACGGGAGCGATTGGTGGATTGTACGTTTGACCGGGAAAATGATCGAGCGGAGTTGAGAAATCAATGTGCAAGGAGTCTAAATCGGGATCGATGGCATTCATATTATAGGAATAAGGATCACCGGAGCAGCTAACGAAATAAGGATCTTGTAAAAATTGAGGCGAATTGTCCATACAACCACCGAGTGCGTTAGGAACTACAAACATTTTCGAAGTCAGCGTAATTCCTTTGGTATCTGGACTCACAAGATTGACGATGTTCGCATTTCGCGCAAAATTTTGATAAGTGAACACCCATCCCGTGGCAGGCGGAGTTCCAGAAATCGTTATCGGGGCACTCACGTATATTACTTTCTCAATTGCGCCTATTCCGTTTCCACCACTACTTCCCGTGCCACAATCAAGTTGAGTAGGCCCACCTGGAACCTGCGTGCAAAGTGGCGAAATATCTACTCTCGATTGAAAATTTACAGTGATCGTTGTGATCGTTGGATGTCCCCAAACACTAATCGTTTCGCTAACAGGGTTCACAATTCCGCCGTTGCAATCGCGGTAAAAAACAAGTTGAAAAACGTAGTCTCCGCCTTGACATTTCCACGTAATATCTCCACCCAATACGTGTGAAGCATTCCCGTGAAATGAGAACGAAACAAGGAGCAGGAAGAGGAAATAAATACGATTCATAATCATATAACGAAAAAATGTTCATACATAGTATGGAGACGAAGGAAAATGAACAAAGTTGCGGTTTTCGGAAATATTTTCCGCTTTATTGAGCGACGATTTTCTGAGAACGGCATCGGATAATCGGACGGTCTAATCATCGAACGCTCAACCTACAGCAACTACTGCCATCTCATCCCAATTCAAGTATTTTCGAGCCAAATCTCGTACGCGCTCAGGTTTGATTTCGTTGATCGCATGTATCGCGTCGTTATAAAATTCGAGTGTTTTTCCATGAATTTCTGCACTCAAAAACAAATCCGTCATCGCATAAGCTCCATCTGCACTTTTAAGCAATTGCCCAAGCATGTAGTTACGAACCAACTGCATTTCGTGTTCTGGAACGAGTTCGTCTTGCAAACGTTTAAGCTCAAAATTGATTTCTTTTATGGTTTCGTCGCGCGCTTCTTTTCCAACTTCTGTCGCCATCAAAAAATAACCTGTTCCATCTAGTTCGGCGATCATCGACCCGATTCCGTATGTATATCCTTTGTCTTCGCGGATGTTAGTCATCAATCTACTCCCGAAATAATCGCCTAAAATGGTATTTAGGAACATGAAATCGAGGTAATCTGGGTGATTTTTATTGAATAACATCTGTCCTGCTCGAATTGCGGTTTGAAGTGCGCCTTTCTTCTCGATGATTTGTGTGCCTGCTTCGTGTTGAACGTTGTGATCAAATTCTCCAATTTCTGAAGAGATGAGCGGTTTGAGAATTTCCGCCATTTCGTCAATCGCATCGTCTTCAAAATCGCCCACAATCACCACTTTTGTCAAACCTTTGAGGTAATTTTTTGCGTGAAAGGCCATTAACTCTTCGCGGGATACGTTGTGAAAATCTTCTTCTACAATAGTGACCGCATAGCGTTCATTGCTGGCAAATAACTTCGCTCGGAATGCTTGCTGAGCGAGTGTGGAAACTTTTTCTAAATCGATTCGCCATTTTTGTTTGCGATCCGCGGTAAGTTCTGCGATTTCTTTTTCGTCGAATGTTGCATGCGTAATCGCATCGACTACGGTATTCAAGATCTGCGGTAAATATTCGCGCAAGCAGTACATCGAAATGGCTGCATTTTCTACGGAGACGCCCGACTCCAAGAATCCGCCCAAAGCATTGATTTCGTGCTCAATATCGATGGAAGTTTTGGTAGGTGTTCCTGCCATGAGCAGTCCGTTCGTAAATCCTGGAATTCCTTTGTCACCACGGCAATTTCCTGCGTCGAAGTACAAGTCGAAGCGCGCGGTTTCGTTGGGAACTTCTTTCATGTGATACAATGGTACGCTCGGAGATAAATCGCGCTTTTTGGGTGCTACGAAGTCGATTCCGTCGATGTCCACCAATTGGGGTTGTTGTGTTCTATTTATCATTGGTGGCTTTTACGTTTAAGAGGGTGCAATTTGTTTTGATCAATGTTGATGCTGCGAGTTCTTGAAGATGAATCGGTGTAATGGACACGTATTTTTCTGATTCGTGGTTGATCATATCGGCATCGCCCAACAATTCGTTCATGCACAAAGCCATCGCTCGGTTGAGTACGGCTTGGTATTGAAATTCATGTGATGTGCGAATTTTCACTTTCACTCGGCTGAGTTCTTCGGCTGAAATTGTGGTAGAAATGAGCTTGTCCAACTCCATCCAAAAGGCAGTATCCAATTCTTCGAACGTGACGCCGTCTTTCAATTTCCCAGAAATAATGAGCAATCCGCTGTCGATGGAGCCTGTGATGTACGTATTGATACTCGAAACTAAACTTTGTTCTTTCTTGAGTGATTTATACAAACGTGAGGACTTATCGCGACCCAACACATCCGACAAGGTGTCGTAAACGAAATAGTCTGGATGCAAACGATCTTCTATTCGGAAGGCATAATAAAATGCGTCCGTTGGGACTTCGCGCTCGATCGTTTTTTCGCGGTATTCAGTCTGCGTTGGCTCTTGAGGAAGATTTCTAGTATTGATTTCTCCTGCTGGAATGTCACCAAACCACTTTTCGACCAAGTGTTTCACTTCATCCAATTCTATGTTTCCTCCGATGCACATGATCGCATTGGCTGGATGGTAAAATTTCTTGAAAAATCCTTTCACGTCGTCCATTGTGGCTTCTTCGATGTGCTTGATTTCTTTGCCTATCGTCGCCCATTTGTAGGGGTGGTGTTGGTAAACGAGTGGACGTAGTTCCAACCAAACGTCGCCATAAGGTTGATTCAAATAGCGTTGTTTAAACTCCTCAATCACCACAGATCGCTGGACTTCCAAACTTTTTGGCGTAAATGCCAATGAAAGCATTCGATCACTTTCCAACCACAATGCCGTTTCAATGTTGTTGACGGGCAGTACATCGTAGTAATTTGTAATGTCGTTGGAAGTAAATGCGTTATTTTCTCCTCCAGCGAGCTGAAGTGGCGTGTCGAACTCTGGAATGTTAACCGATCCGCCGAACATCAAATGCTCGAAAAGATGGGCAAATCCTGTTTTGTGTTCCGATTCGTCGCGCGCGCCAACGTTATATAAGATGTTAACGACCGCCATTGGCGTAGTCACGTCCTTATGAAAAAGAACTCTGAGGCCATTATCGAGTTTAAATCGATCGAAGTGAATCATTAAAAGTTGAATTTTGAACTGCTTTGTTCGTGCAGAGCTGATGAATATTCTGAGAGTATTTCTTCTACGATCTCTTTTGCGGAAAGAATTTTGTCGATCATTCCCGAAATTTGTCCGATTTCTAATTCCCCTTCGGTGAGATC
>CALFOS010000247.1 GCA_937919725.1 uncultured Fluviicola sp.
CTGGAAGCACCATTTCGCCTTCGTAGGTCTTGAAAATAGTGCCTTTTTTCGAAAACTTGTAGATAATTCCTACGCGCGTTCCTTCGCTATACACAAAGTAAAATCGGTAATAAACGAATACCGACAAAAGGAGTAACACAATTGTTACCCCAAGAATTATTCGTTTTTTGCGTGTAGAAATTGCCATGAATTAATGAATTACGTTTTCTATCGTTCCTCCGCAAGTATCATTTTCCGAGGACATAATGCGAATTAGAAGATCAATTTCAGCTTCGGAGTTGAAGCTGTGCAAACAAATTCTGATCCCCTCGCCTCCTTCGGAAACCGTTGGAGAATAGATTGCTTTTGCAAAAACACACACTTCGTGTAGTGCTAATTCTACCCTCCTCAGGTGAGTTAAATTGGTGATTTGAATAAATTGAATCGGAGAATTAGGTGCCGAAATACTTCTCAAAGAGCTTGTGTTTCTTCGGAAGTAGGCCACATTATGTTGCAACTTGAACCGAATCTGGTCAAGCTCTGCATAGCGAATTGCATTTCTCATTCGATCGTAAGCCGCAGTCGGCAAGGCAGTTGTATAGATGAATGAGCGCGAAAAATTAATCAAGTAGTCGCGCATGGATGTACTCGTGAGCACCACTGCCCCATGTGAGCCGAAGGCTTTTCCAAACGTAATAAGTCGAATTAAACAGTTCACGTGTAACTCAAGCGCGTTTGCGTATCCTCGACCTTGCTTGCCATAAATTCCCGCCGAGTGTGCTTCATCCAAAATTACGTACACACCGTATTCTTCCGCTAGTTGAATAATTTCGTGAAGTGGACAAAAATCGCCGTGCATCGAATACAAACTTTCGATTGCTATGTAAGTAGTTTTCGAGCGATTCGCTTCGAGGAGTCTTCTCAAATCAGTGAGATTGTTGTGCTTGAAGGGATATGCTTTGGCGTGAGAGAGTCGGATGCCGTCGCGCGCGCTCGCATGAATGAATTCGTCGTACAAAACGATGTCGCCCCGCTGTGGGATGGCACTAAAAATTCCGAGGTTGGCATTGTAGCCCGAATTGAAGCAAAGTGCAGCTTCGGCATCAAAAAAGTTGGCGAGTTCTGCTTCCACTTCTTCTGATAAGATTGAATTTCCGCTGATCAAGCGCGAACCTGTTGCTCCATCTTCTAACAGATCAGAAGCGCCAATTCCATTCTTGGAGAAACCCAAATAATCGTTTGATGCGAAGTCAATCATTCCATCATACGAAGAAAGGGAACGAAATGTCCCCTTTTCTTTACGGTCGTTTAATTTTTTATGTAGTTTTTCGTCCAATCAAGTTGCTGTTCATTCAACGGTACTCACTTTTCGCGGTTGAAATCCTTCTGGTTTCGCTTTCATTCGCGCAGCAGCCAATTCTTCTTCACGTAGGCGTTCTTTTTCTTTTCGCGCTTCAATAAGTGGGTCGGTGTGTGAAATAGGTTGTTCGCCATCGGCAAATGCTTCTTTCGGCACAAGTCCAAGAATTCGGAACATTTCTTTGTCTTCGTTGTACTCTGGATTGGGCGTTGTCAATAATTTATCTCCTGCGAAAATAGAACTCGCTCCTGCCATGAAGCAAAGTGCTTGTCCTTCCAAGTTCATTTTTGTACGTCCAGCCGAAAGTCGAACGACTGATTCTGGAAATGCGATGCGTGTAGTTGCCACCATACGGATCATTTCCCACTGTTCGATCGGCTTTTGATCAGCCATCGGCGTTCCTTCTACCGCAACAAGTGCGTTAATTGGAATTGACTCTGGTGGATTTTCCATGTTCATGTAACTCATCAGCAATCCGATTCGATCTTCCACAGCTTCGCCCATTCCAATAATTCCACCGGAACAAACAGAAATCCCTGCTTTTCGTGCGTTATCAATCGTGTTCAATCGGTCTTTATAATCACGCGTAGAAATTACATCGTCGTAATAATCTGCCGATGTATCCAAGTTGTGATTGTAGGCAAAAAGTCCGGCATTTTTTAATCGTTTTGCTTGATCTTCCGACATCATTCCAAGTGTGCAACACACTTCCATGTCGAGTTCGTTCACGCCACGAACCATTTCTATCACGTTGTCGAAATCTTTATTGTCGCGCACTTCACGCCATGCTGCGCCCATACATAAGCGCGACGATCCGTTTGCCTTCGCGTTTCGAGCTTGTTCGAGCACCGAATCCACTGTCATCAACTTGTGTGCTTCCACGTCTGTGTGGTAGCGTGCAGCTTGAGGACAATAACCACAGTCTTCGGGGCATCCTCCGGTTTTAATACTCAACAAAGAGGACATTTGTACTTCGCGTGGATTGTGAAATTGGCGATGAATGGTAGCTGCCTCGAACACAAGTTCCAACAAGGGTTTGTTGTATAATTCGAGCAATGTTTCTTTGGTAGAATATTGAGGATTTACCTTCATGGTTTGAAATTTCTTTCTACAAAGATAAAAGAGTTCGAGAAATTGGAGGAAAATCAACGCTTGAATTGATCAAAAATAATGAACAATCGGAATTTAAAACTGCGGAAGACGGATTATTTAGTGAGCAGACAAGCTGCATAAGCCTTCACCGCTCTGCTTTCGCCAAACGAGTCTACTTTTTCGTGTGTGCTTGCTTTGATAGAAACGGCATCCATGTCCACTCGAAGAATGTTTGCAATCACTTCTTGCATCGCTGGTATATGTGGATTGAGTTTTGGGCGTTCCATGATGATCGTGCTGTCGATGTTGACCACAGAATAGCCTTTTTCGCGTACAAGCGTCATCACACGTTCGAGTAAAATTTTACTGTCTATTCCTTTAAATTGAGGATCGGTATCCGAAAAATGGTAACCAATATCTCTGAGATTTGCTGCTCCGAGGAGTGCATCGCAAATTGCGTGAAGGAGGACGTCTGCATCTGAGTGACCGACCGCTCCAAGCTCGGATTCAACCTGAACTCCACCCAAAAAGAGAGGAATTCCCTTTTCCAAGCGATGAACGTCTATGCCGTAACCAATCCGAAGGTTCATCCTATTCTGGGGCGCTAGAAGAGCCTGAAGATTCTGTACCTCCCAAGACCATTCGAAGTGTAAAACGAAGTGTGTTCGCCAATGGATTGTTTCGTTTCAATGCCGCGAGGTATGAAATATCGATTCCGAATTTATTGTACTTAAATCCAGCTCCCATATTGAAATACTGACGAGCTCCCTTGTTTGGATTCTCGTAGAAGAAACCTCCGCGTAAAGCAAAAACGTCGTTGTACCACCACTCTATTCCTGCAGCAAGATTAATTTCTGTCAACTCTTCCAACAGGCGCGATCCTTTTTTGATTTGGTAAGTACCGTCATCGTTTTGGAGGTAGTCACTATTTATGGGATCTTTTAACACGACTCCTGGTGCATCATAAAACGATTGAAGCATTCCAGAGATTACCCCAACATTGTTTTCACGTCCAGCAATCATCACACGATCACCATCGATGATCGCATAAGTTGGAGGCGTTGGAACCAATAATTTCTGAACATCTAGAGAGAAAGTCACTTTGTTGTAGGCATCGAAATCTGCGATAAAGGCATTTCCAATTTTAATATTCATCGGGAGGAAATCACGGAATCCAGTACTCACACTCGAATACGCGATTTTGTTACCAATATTGTTGATCGTAGTGACAAAATTGTACGTTCCTTTTGTTTGACCAATTTTCGCTTCGTCTGAGCTGTAGGTATACGAAATATCCGTTGCTCCAGCCACACCTGCTTTAGTAAGTACACCTGCCACAGGCAATCCTCCTGTAAGGTTTGAGTAAACGAATTTTCCATTTATACCAACACTCATTTTAGGTGAAAGTCGGAAAGCATAGCCAGCGGTTAATTCGAATTCACTTGGTTTATCTTGACGGATCACATTCGCAGATTCATCCGTAAATGTAATTTCGCCCAAGTTGAAATAACGTAGAGCTCCACCAACGGCATGACGATCATTGAATTTGTAGTATCCTGATAGATAAGATAGGTGAATATCGTTGGTTAATTGACGCAACCATGGTGTATATGAAATACTAATGGCCGATTTGTCCTTCGCGAAATTCAACATCGAGGTGTTCCAATACAAGGATGTGCTCGAAGCGCTTAAGGCAGTTCCAGCGTCACCCATTGCACCTGCACGAGAGTCTGGTGTGATAGACATAAATGGCACTGCTGTAGTAATCGTATTCAACTGAAGTTGATCATCCGACACTTGTCCCGCAGCGGAGAGAGCGACAAACGACAAGATTACTGTATTTCTAATATTATTGATCATAAGTATAGTTCATTCGACTGGCAAATATACGTAAATGACGTTCCTTTATTGTGTCACTTACCGTAAAATAACCAATTTTTCCGTTTTTTCGGCAATTTCGCCTTCAGGCGTTCGAACTCGGAGGTGATAAACGTACACACCCTTTGCGAGTTGATCTCCAAAATCATCCAGACCATCCCATTCGATTCCTTTTGATCGGAACCCATCACATTGCACGGATTGATTGATCGTTTTCACTACTCTCCCTGAAACTGTGAATATTTGAATTTGTGCATCCAAATCTACGCAAGCCTGATTGTGCTCGAAGTAAAACTCGGTATGAGTGGTAAATGGATTTGGATAATTCAATACGTGATCCAACTGCACACTTTCTTTTTCGTGCACGATAAACTCTATACTTGTTTCGGAAGAGTTGTTGTTCACATCCCACACCTTAACCGAAAGCGTATGCGCTCCAGGCTCGATAGCGGCGAAATTATAACGGATTTCTCCAGATTGGTAGGAATCGAGGTCTGCGGTGTAGTAATCGTTCAAAACGATGGGATCACCTGTTTCGCCATCGAGCACTGCAATCAAATCGTGTCCAATTCCGTTTCCTACGGTATTGACACCATTTTCATCGAAAATTTTTGCGATTAAGATCGGAGTTTCGTCCGAGATTCCTCCATTCACAAAATTGTCATCGTTCAAGAACAATTCCACTTCGGGACCTACTACGTCCACAATTCCGTTTGGATCAATTCCGCCTATATAAACGCGTGTATCCGATCCAATTGCGTCGGTAGAACCATTTTCTGCATAATAGCTCAATTTCCCAAAACCGATGGAATAGTTGATGTCTTTTGGAACAACGAATGAGAACTCGAAGTTGCCATTTGTTACGCTCGCTTTTCCGCTGTATACCTTATTATTTTGAAGTTCGAATGATATAATCGGTGAAGTCGCATCGTTCGCGAGCGTTTGCTGCGTTTTGATTTTATCGAAAACAGTTGGATACAGAACTCCATTGAATCCAGTAAGAGGCGTTCCCGTGAAATCTTCCAAATGTCCCTTGATGGTTACTTTGCTCAATGCACTCAAGGTGTCCATGACCAAAGCTGGATCGAGGCCGTTGATGCTATCCGTAACGATGTGCATTTTTGGGAGCGCAATTTGCAAGGCTGGATCGCCAATCAATGTAAAACTTCGCTTATTCGTTGATCCACCAGAAGCATTTTTTGTCAAGCGCATAATTTCGCCGAAGGTGAAGGGTTGCAAATTAGCATCACGCTCGAAAACGCGTCGAATAAATTGAGCAATCGTCAGCGAATTTACCCCGAAGAAAACAGACCGCGTGGTTGTCATCAAGGCGATTGCACCACCGTAAGGATTGAGAGAAGCCCACTCGCCTGCCGAAACGCGTTCAGGATCATCGTATTTTGTAAACTCGCACGTTGCAGATACAATCAATGCCAAGCGATCAATATTTTTCCACTCTTGAATTTGTGGAACACTGATCACGCGCTCCTCGGCAACGCCTACTTCACCTCCGTGTCCAACATAATTGAGCACCAAAGCACCGCGTTCAATTCTATCGTTAATTTTATCCACCACATCTGGGTAGCGAGCACCGCCCGCCGTGGTGATTTGTTGAAATGCGTCTAAATACAGTTTGTCGACGTTGATGTCGGGTTCATTTGCTTTGAGGTACTGATATGCTGGTTCACAATCGATGTTGATGAAATAGCCGTTCTCCTCATCGTCGCCAACTTGAACATACTTCGTTCGCCAATCGCCGAAAGTAGACGATCCGCCATCTGCTGAGCAATTCGTATTCGTTGTAGAATAGAGGCTTGATCCGTTGCGCATGTAATGTTCGATTTTATCGACCTGTTGTTTGGCAATTTCGTTACTTGAAATAAGCAAGCGCCCAACACCGATGTCCATTTCATCGTTCGCTGCTATCTCTTCGCTGTTGTCCAATAGTCCAAAATAATCGTCCGTTACCATTGCCGAAATGTGATTTTCGGATTCGTCCACCTGATACGTCACTACATAGTTCGAATTGGAAACGATGTTACGATGATCGAACGTTCCATCGCCGAAAAGTAGTAAGTGTTTTGGTCGCGTGGATGGTGCGAGTGCGCCACGATCGTAGAACATTTTCGCGAATGTACGAATGGCTGTCGCATCTTGAGAGCCAGAACTAAATTCGTTGTACACTTGTTCGGTAGTGACCACGTGCACGGAAAGTCCATTTGCGCGGTGCAAATTCGCCAGACGAGTGGCTTCAACCATAAAACTTTTGTTGGTCACAATTAAATAGTCGGCTTGTGCGAGTCCGTGAAGGTTTTGCGGATCTACCGCGCTCACGAAAGTTGGAGTGAGGAATCCGGTGCCATTTGCGGCTACAAATTCTCTCAGAGAATCCAAATTTGCTCGAAACACATAATTGGAACCAATGAACGCACCATCAATGAGTTTTGGAACATGACGATCGGTGACATCCCAAATAAAGCCAGTAGTCGCCATTCCACTGAGAGAGAAATCACCCACATTCCCAAAACCTACGGAAGATAGGTCGCGAAAATTGAATTGACTTCCGAGCATAACTAAGCTGCGACGCGCGTTCAACTCGATGTAATCCAAATACGTAAGAATGGAAGGTGAAGATCGCGTGATGGTCATTTGCACCGACATCGAACTAGTTGGGTTCGGAAATTGAAAATTCATGAAACCACGCGCATAGTCTGAGCCCAAACTTGGTAAAGTTCCTGACGCCAATTGCACTCCATTCACTTTGTATCCGTGTGTATTTCCCCCAGCTGTATTCGCATTGGATGCGAAAAAAACTTTATAGAACGCTTGACTTGAACTCTCAATATTTGGCACACTAAAACTGAATGAACGCGACAACTCGGTATCGAACAACTCTCCATAGAATCGTTTTCCGCCACTCACCAAAGAAACTGCTTCCGTTTCATGCTTCTGAAAAAAGTTATAGGACGTCACAGAATGCGTAGCTGGATCATCCGAATTCGCAACAACTTGAATTCGAAGTGGTGTTTCGGAAGGGTTGATATTGATGAAATAATTGGCCGTTCCCGAATACGTGTTCCGATCTTGGGTGAGTTCTCCGCCTACTACACCAATTCTATTCGGACCCCAGGCATAAAATAAGATGTAATCGCCTGCATCGAACGAACCGTCGGAACCACCAATAATTTGAATGGCATTTTTCGCGAGATCGTCCGTGCGCGGCGCGCTATTCAACTCCGGCAAACGTCCGTCGCCATTACCATATATATTAATGTCATTCGGATCGATTGTAGAAATGTCAATTCCAAGAGGCCCTAGGCGCGTTTCAAGGAATGCACGGTCAATTTTGTGCACGCCATCTTGGGCGACCGAGATTTTTATCCAAGTCCCCGATCCGCTCTGGAGAACAGAATTTGTAGCGAAGTCCTTTTTAATCCCCAATTGTGATGGTACTTTTTTGTTGAACGACACGCTTACCTGCGTAATGCGATGTACCTGTTTGCCTATCGATACAAACGGAAATAAATTGAGCACTGCGTGTCGCTCTGTTCCTGCTGAGGAGATGGTTAAAGCGTAGTTCGCCTCCCCCACTTCGATACCTTGATCTTTTAGAAATGTGATTTCTTTGGCATCCGCTGGAGCAGTTCCCAGAATTTCCAATTCAGGTTTCACCGAAGCGCTCGTTAGCATTTTTTCACGCCAAAAAAAGTTGGGTTTATTGCCATCCAACGATTGTCCATCCAAGTTTGGCACAAAAAGTGATTTTTCACCTTCGGTAATTCCTTTGGGTTCTAACCAAGGAAGATCGATTATTTTTTCAGTTTGACTCGATGCGTTTCCCGCCCAGATCGAAGCGTTCAGCACTAAAACAACTCCTAAAAATAGCTTTGTGATTTTTTGTAATGTCATGGTGCAAATATCCGTGTCTTTTCTCATCACACAAAAAAACGTAACAATTCTTTGAATATTATCCACAAATGGTAATATTTGTAACTTTATTTTAAGAATCCCGTTAATACTCATCGGATCACCTTTAACCGATTTAATGAAAAGTATCAGACTTACACTAACTTTCAGCTTGCTTGGCCTCGGTGCTATCAATGCCTCTGCGCAGGACCCTCAGTTCACGCAATTCTATGCGAATCCGATCTACCTAAACCCGGCTTTTGCTGGGTCTAACGGTTGCCCTCGGTTCGGAATGAACTTCCGAAATGAGTGGCCAAGTTTAACGGGTAATTACGTTACATATAGTGCAGCTTACGACCAATACTTCAAGAATATTTCGGGAGGAATTGGGGTGATTGGAATGCACGATCAAACTGGTCAAGGCACAATTTACACCTCGATGCTCGGATTGATTTATTCGTATCACCTCAAAGTGAACCGAAAATTTACCATGCTTTTTGGAGCAAGAGCAGCGATGTTTAATAAAACAGTGGATTGGGACAAGCTAACTTTCGGCGACATGATCGATCCGCGAAGAGGATTTATTTATGCAACAGGTGATGTTCCGCGAGGAGGTTCTCACTACTTCTTCGATGCATCTGCGGGTGTGGTTGGCTATAGCAAGTACTTTTTCTTTGGATTTGCTGCGCATCACCTCAATACGCCAAATGAATCGATGATTATTGGAGATTCGAAATTGCCAATGCGTTTTACAGGACACATGGGAGCCGAAATTCGCCTGGGACAGAAATCTCAATACAGCAATGGAACTTCGATCATGCCAAATATCGTTTATCAATACCAAAATGGATTCCAAGAGATTAACATTGGTACGTACGTAAAGTATGGTTCATTTAACGTTGGCGCTTGGTTCCGAAATAAAGATGCCTTCATTTTAGCGATTGGGGTGAACACTGGAAAATTCAAATTAGGATATAGCTACGACGTAACCGTATCCAAATTAAACAATGGCGTTTCGGGTGGATCACATGAAATTTCAATGGGAATTAACTTTAACTGCAAGGACAAACCAGTTTCTTTTAGAACAATTTCTTGTCCTTCTTTCTAATAAACTGTAACTATTTATTGCCGATCCGTTGTAATGAGTAAATTTGTGAATCTTTCAATTATGAAAACCAAAAATAACAATATGCGATATTTAAGATTTTTATCGATTGCACTTGTGGGAGCATTCGTTATCTCATCGTGTTCACGAGAGGCTTCGAATAGTACAGGCTGGGATTATAACAATCCGAGAACTGGAGGTTTCCAAAAAGTGCCATTTGTTGATCAGGAAACTGGTCCAGGTCTGCTACTCGTGGAGGGTGGAACGTTTACAATGGGGCGTGCCGAGGAGGACGTGATGTCTGATTGGAACAACAGAGCACAACGTGTTACTGTTTCTTCTTTCTACATGGATCAAACGGAAATCACGAACTTCCATTGGTTGGAGTATTTGTACTGGATTTCTCGTGCCTACAATGAGACGTATCCAATGGTGTACAAAAATGCGTTGCCAGATACACTGGTTTGGCGTTCTAAATTAGGATTCAACGAGAAATTTGTGGATTACTACTTGCGACACCCAGCGTACCGCGACTACCCAGTAGTTGGTGTGTCTTGGTTGCAAGCAAATGATTTTTGTAAATGGAGAACCGACCGTGTGAATGAGTACATTCTTATTCGTGAAGGGATTTTAGATTTCAATATTGATCAACGAGATGATGCAACATTCAACACAGAAGCCTACTATGCAAGTCAATACGAAGAAGGATTGCTCAAAAACGTAAAAGATTTGGATCCATCGAATTTGGATGGTAAGAAATTAGGAACGCGCATCGTGCGGATGGAAGATGGAATTCTACTTCCACGCTACCGCCTACCAACTGAGGCTGAGTGGGAATTTGCCGCTACAGGTTTGATTGGAAACATGCAAGAAGGTGCTGAGAACATTACTGAACGTCGCCTCTATCCTTGGACTGGACACTGGGTTCGTCAAGATGAAGCACAATTTACTGGACAAATCCGCGCGAACTTCGTAAGAGGTCGTGGAGATTACATGGGAGTTGCTGGAAACTTGAACGATGGTGCCGATGTTACTGCTCCTGTTGAGTCTTACTGGCCAAATGATTACGGTCTCTACCACATGGCTGGAAACGTATCTGAATGGGTATTGGACGTTTACCGTCCTCTAAGTAGCGAAGATTTCGATGAATTCCGACCTTTCCGTGGAAATGTGTTCAAAACAAAATTATTGAACAATGAAGGGAGTATCGAGTTGAAAACAGCTCAAGTAATGTACGATGTGCACGGAATGAAAGAATACTTGAATGAGTTCGAGCGTATCCGTTACCAACGTATTTCTGCCGATAAACACAATCCGAATGATACAATTATTCCTATTGGCTTGTCGCGTAACGTAGAGTCTCGCAACCCATCACGAAATGGATATGCTCCAGATCCTTTCTATGTTTCTCATGGAAAAGTGAAAGATTCGATCGAATTGCAATTACTTGCTAACATCAATACAGTACTAGATGTTGCAATCAAATACAAAAACGAAAAACACGATATCGAATCATCTGCTTATGTTCAAGATAATTTGTTCGATGGAATTTTTGCCGACGAAATTCGAACAGGTCCAGATGGAGAAGAATACGCATTCGAAATCATTTCAATGTTGCGTGATGGGTTCAACGATTACATCGAAAACACACCAGGTAAATTGAAATACCGTGAGGTAACCGAAGAAGAAAACATCGGACGATTGAATTACAGAAAATCTGATTACATCAGCTATTTGGATGGAGATATCGAAAGCTCTATCTTCTATGCAAATGATGACCGTAAAAACGACATCAACCAAGCAACACGTGACCCACAATTGGTAATGTACCAAGATCAACACGAGCAATACAGCCTTAATGGAAACCAAGTTAAGCCTGGTGACCGTACTTCATGGCCAACTACTTTGGTCTCTGACAAATCAAGAGTTTACAAAGGAGGTTCTTGGAAAGACAGAGCTTACTGGTTGGTTGCAAGTAACCGTCGATTCTTAGATGAAGACAAATCGACAGATGCAATTGGATTCAGATGTGCGATGGACCGAGTTGGCTCCCCTACTGGATTCAACTACGGAAGAAAAAAGAAGAAAAAGAAGTAACACTTCGAAAAAATAATTAGTAGAAAAGCTATCCGATTGGGTAGCTTTTCTTTTTTTTGTACCTATGGAAACATTGTATCAACTCTTCAAACAATCGAGTGGAATATGCACGGATACGCGCAAGATCGAACCCAACTCACTTTATGTTTGTATCAACGGCGAAAATTTCAACGGAAACATCTTCGCGAATCAGGCGCTAATAGAAGGTGCTAGTCACGTGATTGTGGATGATGAAACCTACTTTTCAGATGCCTCTCGCATGACCCTAGTTGACGATAGTGTTGCTTTCATTCAAGAAATAGCGAACTATCACCGGAAGAAATTCAACATTCCAGTGATTGGAATAACGGGAAGCAATGGGAAAACATCTACCAAAGAAATAATTCATACCGTTCTCGCGAAAAAATACACCGTACTTGCAACCATTGGAAATTTGAACAAT
Organism: uncultured Fluviicola sp.; assembly: GCA_937919725.1. Taxonomy (GTDB): domain Bacteria; phylum Bacteroidota; class Bacteroidia; order Flavobacteriales_D; family Crocinitomicaceae; genus UBA4466. Next base: position 11,860 of record CALFOS010000247.1, read on the forward strand.
CACCTCGGAGTTCCGTTTACCTTGCTTCGGATCACAGATGAGCACGAAATTGCCATCATCGAAATGGGCGCAAATAAATTCAAGGACATTGAAGAATTGTGTGCAATTGCAGAACCGACGTATGGCATCATCACCAATATTGGTAAAGCGCATTTAGAAGGCTTCGGAGGATTTGAAGGCGTACTGAAAACAAAACGCGAATTATATGAATCCATTGAAAAAAGTGATGGATTGATCGTTTACAACTCCGACGATGAAATATTGACGAAGGCCTTGCCAAAAAATGTCGAGACTTTCACTTATGGTTCAGAGAATGCAAACATCACAGGAGAATTGGTTGCCCTCTCCCCTTTTGTGGAGATGAAATGGTCGTGTAGTGGGTATTCCTCGCCTGTCTTAATAACGCAAATGATCGGCAAGTACAACTTCTACAACTATTTAGCCGCAATTTCCTTCGGAATCGTTTTTGATGTTGATCCGAGCGCTATTTCAGCAGCAGTTGAAGAATATTCACCAACCAATAACCGATCTCAGGTCAAAAATACGGCGACTAATACATTGATCATGGATTGCTACAATGCTAATCCAACGAGCATGCAATCCGCTTTGGAAAGTTTTGCGTTGAATTCGCACCCAGACAAGCTGTTCATCATCGGCGACATGAAAGAATTGGGAATTGAGGAGGCGAAAGAGCACGAAGCGATTATCGATTTGATCGAAGAATTGGATGTTTATGGATATACCGTTGGAAGTGCGTTTAAGAAGTTTTCATCTTCGAATATTCCTCAGCAATTTGAAACTACTGACGAATTGAACACTTTTTTGGAGGAAGAGAAATTGAGTGGGAAGTTGATTCTGTTAAAAGGGTCGAGGAGCGTTGGTTTGGAGAAAGCGGAAGGGTTTCTAGGATAATTAAACTGGCTGAAAACTTCTCATTGGAACTTTGGATTCCACCCTTCCCGCGAGCGTTCGACTTTCTCTGTAATCGACAATTCGATTCGGCTCAATTTTTGATGATCTCGGTTTATGAAAATTGCCTTTCTCTTCTTGATTTTTATTCGGTTTTCGGGGTTTGCTCAGTGCGATTCATCGGAAATAATAGATTTCCCTAAATTTGAAGCGCGTTTCGCTGGTGGTGCAGCCCAGATGAAGAAATTCTTTCAAGAAAACATTGAATACCCTGAGTTTGCCGAACTTGATGAAATTGGTCGAATCTACATTGAATTCATTGTATGTCAAGATGGAAGTATCACGGACATCACATTTCGAAGAGAAGTAGCTGAAAGCCTTGAGCAAATGTCGATTGAATTTATCTCAAAAATGCCAAACTGGATTCCAGCGGAACATAATGGTGAAATTGTCGCTTCGAGATGTAGACTCCCGATAACGATTTGTTTTCATTAGAAACTTCGCTTCGAATGCCTCAGCTCTCGGGTTTTAGTTTCGACCCGAGGGTTGAGCGGAGCCGAATCCCAGAGCCTATCTCAATAAAAAAGCCCGAATCCTTTCGAACTCGAGCTTACAATTTATTTCAATTCGTTCACCGCCAAAGCAGTTGAGAAGCTAATCCTTCAAAATATTTCTTGAAATAACAATTTTTTGAATTTCTGATGTACCCTCGTAAATCTGTGTAATCTTCGCATCACGCATCAAGCGCTCTACGTGGTATTCTTTCACGAAACCATATCCTCCGTGAATTTGAACAGCTTCCACAGTGTGCGTCATCGCTACTTGCGAAGCAAACAATTTCGCCATCGCACTTGATTGATCGTAATTACGACCGTTATCTTTGTCCAAGGCTGAACGGTAAACCAACAAACGCGCTGCTTCCGTATCAGTTGCCATGTCTGCCAATTTGAAAGCAATCGCTTGATGTTGCGAAATTTCCTTTCCGAAAGCCTTACGCTCTTTCGAGTATGCCAATGATAATTCCAGCGCACCAGCCGCTATTCCTAATGCTTGCGCTGCTATTCCAATTCGACCACCAGACAATACCTTCATCGCGAATTTGAATCCAAACCCATTTTCGCCAATTCTATTCGCTTTTGGCACTTTAACGTCCGTGAACATGAGAGTATGAGTATCCGATCCACGGATTCCCATTTTATCTTCCTTGGCTCCAACGATGAAACCTTCCATTCCGCGCTCTATGATCAAGGCATTGATTCCGTGGTGACCTGCCGCTGCATCCGTTTGCGCAATGACCAAGTAAGTCGACGCTGAAGATCCGTTCGTGATCCAGTTTTTCGTTCCATTCACCAAGTAGTGATCTCCCATATCAATGGCAGTCGTACGTTGCGAAGTTGCATCAGAACCAGCTTCTGGCTCCGACAAACAAAAGGCTCCAATTTTTTCACCCTTCGCCAATGGAATAAGAAATTTCTCTTTTTGCTCTTCCGAACCGTAAGTTTCCAATCCCCAGCAAACGAGTGAATTGTTCACCGACATGCAAACGGAAGTTGAAGCATCCACTTTGGAAATTTCTTCCATCGCTAAGACATACGACAAGGTATCCATTCCAGAACCTCCGTATTTCTCGCTCACCATCATTCCCATGAACCCAAGTTCACCCAATTGTCGGATTTCATCCGCAGGAAAACGTTGCTCATTATCGCGAGCAATCACTCCAGGTTTCAATACGTTTTGGGCAAAATCTCTCGCTGCTTCTTTTACAGCCAAGTGCTCTTCTGATAAATCAAAATCCATGTTATATCTGATTATGTTTTGTTTCGAAAAAATATTCTCACAAATGTAACGCTTTCATTTAAATTTCTACCTTTAAAACCAAGGTGAATTCGTACAGAATTATAGGAATAATGTCAGGCACGTCGATGGACGGAGTGGATCTCGCGTACACCACATTTACGGCAAGTAATTCCGAAAAATGGGATCACAAGGTACTCGCAACCAGAACAATTACGTATCCCGACAACTTACTTCAGTTGCTCAAAGATTCGGTGAGTTTGTCTGTTGAGGAAATGTGTTTGTTGGACAAATCGTTGGGACGATTTTTTGGTGAGCAAGTTAATATCTTCATCGAACAAAACAAGATTGATGCAACTAAGATCGACGCCATTGCCTCGCACGGACACACGATTTTTCACCAGCCCGATGCTGGATTCACACTTCAAATTGGCTGTGGAACCACGATCGCTTCGATCACGCAACTCAATGTAATCAACGATTTTCGCACAAAAGATGTCGTGAATGGCGGTCAAGGCGCTCCCCTCGTTCCGATCGGTGACTCCCTCCTCTTTGGCGATCACGCAGATGCATTTTTGAACATCGGAGGATTTGCCAACATTAGCCTCAACAAAGAACCAATTATTGCTTATGACATCGGACCAGGGAATTTACCTCTCAACGAAATTTGTCAAAAGTATTTCAATCGCGCTTACGACAAAAATGGCGATCTCGCTCGATCAGGAAAGCGGATTTCGCGGTTATTTTCCGAACTCAACGGACTCGATTACTATTATCAATCTGCGCCGAAATCGTTGGGGACAGAATGGTTGACTCAAACGTTTCGACCACACGTCTCCTCCTACTCCGAATGCCGGGCAGCAGATATTTTGCGGACCATCACCGATCACATCGCTCATCAAATCACGCGTTCATTGAACGAAAATGAATGCGCATCTGTCTTGATTACTGGAGGCGGAGCGAAAAATGCGTTTTTAGTCGAACTTATTCGCTCTGATTTCACAGGTGAAGTGAGGATTCCGAGCGAAGAATTAATCGAGTTCAAAGAAGCGATTGTTTTTGCATTTTTGGGTGCACTTTACCTCGACTCAAAACCGAATACGATTCACACAGTAACAGGTGCAAAAGGCGACGTGAGAGCAGGAGTTTTGCACACACCATAAATTCAATGCATCAACGTGGAAAAGTCCGTTGATAACCACTGTTAAATTACCATCGATAGAATAAATACTTTACTAACTTTGTTCGCAAAGATTGAAGAAATACATGAAAGATTTACTCGAGAAATTCGAAAATAAGCGACCAGAAATTGTGTTTGAGTGGAAAGACGCGGAAACAGAAGCAGAAGGTTGGGTTGTTATCAATTCTCTTCGCGGCGGCGCTGCAGGTGGCGGAACACGGATGCGTGAAGGCTTGGACAAACGTGAAGTAGAGTCCTTGGCGAAAACGATGGAAGTAAAATTCACAGTGGCAGGTCCTCCAATTGGTGGTGCAAAATCTGGAATCAATTTCGATCCGCGTGATCCACGGAAAAATGGCGTTCTTCGTCGTTGGTACGCTGCGGTCACTCCGCTTTTGAAGCATTATTACGGAACTGGTGGCGATTTGAACGTCGATGAAATTCACGAAGTAATTCCAATTACCGAAGAGTGTGGCGTTTGGCATCCGCAAGAAGGAGTGTTCAATGGACATTTTCAGCCACGTGACGCACAGAAAATCAACCGAATAGGGCAATTGCGCTACGGAGTTTTGAAAGTGATTGAAGATCCAAAGTTTTCACCGAAAGTTGATCGTAAATATGTCGTAGCTGATATGATTACTGGCTATGGTGTTGCGGAATCTGTTAAACATTATTACAATTTATACGGAGGCGAACTCAAAGGAAAGCGCGTAATTGTTCAAGGTTGGGGAAATGTTGGTTCGGCCGGTGCATTTTATTTGGCGCAAGAAGGAGCGATTATCGTTGGAATCATCGACCGCGTTGGAGGATTGATTAAGCAAGATGGATTTACGCTCGAAGAAATTCGCGAGTTGTTTTTGACTAAAAATGGGAATGAGTTGAATCACCCAGAAATGCTTTCGTTTGAGGACGTAAATGCAAAAATCTGGGATGTGAAAGCTGAAGTTTTCTTGCCATGTGCCGCATCGCGATTGATCACTGAAAATCAAGTGGACAGAATGATTTCCGTAGGAATGGAAGTGATTTCAGCAGGAGCAAATGTTCCTTTTGCAGATCCGGAAATTTTCTTCGGACCAATTGCAGACAAAGCAGACAATCATTTATCGGTGATTCCAGATTTCATTTCGAATTGTGGAATGGCGCGTGTTTTCGCTTATTTGATGAGCTCAGACCTCGACGAAATTACCGACGAACGCATTTTTTCAGACACCAGTCAAATTATTTTTAACGCGATGGAACGCGCACAAAAATCTAACCCCAGTAAAACAGGCATTGCAAAAACAGCATTCGCCCTAGCACTGGATCAACTCGTATAAACTGAACTAAAACTCAACACTTCTACTTATGGAAATTTTAATTCTTCTCGTCTTCATTTTTGGTTATCTAGCAATAACACTTGAACACAGCATTAGAATAGATAAACTGATTCCAGCTTTGCTGATGATGGCACTTGCATGGGCGCTTGTTGCATTTGGAATCGACGGCTTCGAAAATTGGTTCGATAGCCACAATAGCAAACTCTTCTCGATCGTTGGAATGGAGCATGAAGCGAAATTGCACCTCATGGAAACTACACTCCTTCATCACTTCGGGAAAACATGTGAGATCCTGATTTTCTTGGTTGGAGCGATGACGATCGTAGAAATCATTGATCACTTCGATGGATTTTCTTCCATCAAGCGTTTCATTAAAACAAAGAAAAAACGCACCTTGCTTTGGATCGTTTGTATCCTTGGATTTGTTCTTTCAGCAATTATCGATAACCTTACTGCCACCATCGTATTGATCACCATCTTACGTAAATTGATCGGCGATCGTGAAATGCGTATCTGGTATGCTGGTTTAATCATCATTGCTGCCAATGCTGGTGGAGCTTGGTCTCCAATTGGCGACGTTACAACAACAATGTTGTGGATGAATGGTAAAGTAACATCGATGCACTTAATCGAGTTCTTAATTCTGCCTTCATTTGTCTGTATGTTCCTTCCTACACTCATCGCCAGCTTTATGAAACCCTTTAAAGGCAATTTTGAGGCTCCCGAATCTCCCGACAATGAGAATAAACGTGGGCCACTAATGCTCTACCTCGGATTGGGGATGATCGTATTCGTTCCTATATTTAAAACATTGACGCACTTACCTCCATACGTTGGAATGATGCTTTCTTTGAGCATTGTTGCGTTGGTTGCCGAGTTGATTAGCGCACGTCAATTCTCTATGACGAACATCGAAGATGCCGAAGCGAAGAAGAAAGAAGCACATAGCGGACACCATAGCAGCCCAACATTTGGTGCTTTATCCAAAATTGAAATGCCCTCTATCCTTTTCTTCTTAGGGATTTTGATGACGGTTGCAGCCTTGGAATCGCTTGGAATGATTTTCACCTTCGGACAAGATGTACAGGCATCAATGAGCAACGATTTGTTCGTCATGTTGATTGGAGCTGGTTCTGCTGTAATCGACAACGTACCGCTCGTAGCGGCTTCCATGGGAATGTTTGATATGAATGCCGTGAACGACGCAGGAGAATTATTGTACTCTACCGATTCACGTGTTTGGCACTTTATCGCTTACGCCGCAGGAACTGGAGGCAGTATGTTGATCATCGGATCAGCAGCAGGAGTAGTTGCCATGGGAATGGAAAAAATTTCCTTCTTTTGGTATTTGAAGAACATCGCATGGCTAGCTTTACTCGGCTATTTGGCAGGAGCAGGAATTTTCTTACTATTAGAGTAACTATATTGATCAATTTAACGTTATACAATTATTATGAGCGTATCTTTCTTACTTCAAGTCACTACAAGTGCGGCACCTGAAACAGGTGTGGACAAAGTTCCAATTTGGAAAATCATCGCGGATGCGAGCCAAGGATTTGGACTAGTAATTAACATTATTCTTGCCTTGATGTTTGGATATGCGATCTTCGTTTTCGTGGAGCGCTTCCTAGCATTACGAAAAGCTTCGAAAGAGGACGAGCATTTACTTTCAAAAGTGAAAGAGTACATCGTTGAAGGAAAAATTGACGCAGCGAAAGATTACTGTTCTCGTTCAAACTCGCCTTCAGCACGGATGATCGAAAAAGGAATTTCGCGCTTGGGCCGTCCGATCGAAACTATTTCAACGTCGATTGAAAATACGGGTAAATTGGAAATTCTCCGCTTAGAACAACGCTTGAGCTTTTTGGCAACAGCAGCTGGAGCAGCACCAATGATTGGATTCCTTGGAACTACCATCGGTATGATCATGGTATTCATTGACTTGCAAGCATCTACCGAAATTAGCGTGGAAACAATTGCACCGGGAACAATGACGGCGATGGTAACTACAGTTGCTGGTCTGATTGTTGGTATTATAGCTTACATCGGTTACAACTTTTTGGTTGCGCAGATTGGAAAAGTAGTGTATCAAATGGAAAATGACGCGTTAGAGTTCATGGATATGTTGTACCAACCAGGTAAATAAAGAAATATGGCACTCAGTTCAAAAAATAAGATTAAGATCGAGGGAGGCATGGCTTCCATGACCGACTTGGTCTTTTTGTTGCTCATATTCTTTATCATCATGAGTATCATGAGTAATGATACAACCCCGTTGGCCTTGCCGAATCCTGATACGGATTTGATCAAGAATCCTACGAAAGTGAATCCTACGGTGATCGTTACAGAAGACAATCGCTATGTTGTGATGCCTGGAGGAGATATGAACGCGCCCATGGAATTTGACGAAATCAAAGAATTAGTTGGCGCAGTTGTTATGGAATCTGGAACTCCAAGTTTGAAAATAGCAGGACACAAAAAAGCAGCATACGAAGCTGTCTTTAATGTTTTGGCGCTCTGTCAAGCGAATCAATGGGAACCCGTTCTGGCGTACGATAATTAGCCAACGAGAAGATGAAATGAATTAAAATGATGAATTATGGCAACACTACCAATAGTTAACACAGGAGATAAACGGATCGGAATAGTTTCGGCTATTACGTTGATGGCCATTACATTTATCATATTATTGCTCATGACCTACGAGATTCCAAATCCTCTTCCAGAGTTTCACAAAATGCCTGCGATGGCGCAAGTTGACCAGATTGTCATGAAGAATTTAGTCGTAGAAGCTGGCGGTGGCGGCGGTACTCCAACGGATGCTCCTAAGGGTCCAGACGTTCCTCAAACGGATAAAGTACTTACAAATACCACGAAACCAAGCGTTACGAAAGTCCCAACTGGTCAATCGAATCACACCAACGCGAACAACAATACCAACAATGCGAGCACCAACAATCCGTCGAATGATCCATTCGGAGGCGGAGGATCAGGTGGTGGACCGGGCAGTGGAAATGGCCCAGGATTTGGAAATGATTCTGGATCGGGATCAGGTCCTGGAACAATTGGTTTTGGGAAAGGAAGATCGCGCTTGAGCAACGTAAATGTT
>CALFOS010000248.1 GCA_937919725.1 uncultured Fluviicola sp.
ACCATTCTCCTACCCCATCGATCGTTAAGATTGCTGCTTCGTCAAAGTTTGAGGGATAAAATGCACTCGCGGCATGCGACAAATGATGCTCGGTGAACAACATCTTCAACTTGCGCTTGTCGTAGGATTCAACTTCAGCGAGTCCGTCTTTGATTTTCTTTCGAAGGAAGAGTTTTTCATTCAGCCAAACAGGCATCGCTTTGAGGAAAGAAACCAGTCCTTTTGGAGCGAAGGAATAATAGGTTTGAAGCAAGCGCTCGAATTTCAACAAGGGCTTATCGTAAAACACAACAGCATCCAATTCATCGATTGTCAATCCAGCTTCTTCCAAGCAAAATTGAACAGCGTTCGTAGGGAAGGCTTCAGTGTGTTTGATCCTTGTAAACCGTTCTTCTTGAGCGGCTGCGATCAATTTCCCATTCACAACAATTGCCGCTGCCGAATCGTGATAAAATGCCGATATGCCTAATATTGCTGCCATCTCACCACGGTTTTTCGAATGATTCTTTGCTGTAGGAAGCGTCTTTTGATTTCCAGAGACTATCGTGCGTGTTTTTCAGATCCATTGCATCCTTTTTTCCAAAAATTCTAGAGAGAAATGCCGTTGGGGTTAGCACGAAATAGAAGATGAGGGTCATGAGGATATTCGGAACAATGAAACTGAGTATCCAGCCAAGTTTTGTCCACAACCAATCAATCTGCGTAGCAAGAAAAGTGGAGATCGCTCCAAGAATTCCAACGCCCAGCGCGATGTATAGAAAAACGTTTTGCTTTAAAATGAGAAACAACACCAGAAATCCAACAGTGATAAAGAGTACTGTTTTCTCCGAGTTCGTCGACTTGCATTGCATCGACATTAAAAGAGTGAATAAATAAATGGTGCAACGCTACTTCCGCCGCCAACGACCAAAAGGACTCCGATCAGGAGTAACACGATAATGACTGGACCAAGCCAGTATTTTTTACGTTCTTTAATAAATCCCCAAATATCTTTTAAGAAATCCATTGTTGGTTTTTAGCAGTGTTTGATAATCGATGCAATTTGGCAAAAATAGTTCATTTTCCAAGCCTCTCTTCGATTAAATCTCTCAGAAACCTCGCGTATTTCTGATGTCCTTGGTTGTTGAAATGATTCGCATCTGTCAGTCCGTCGTAATCCTTCATAGATAGGTTTTCTGGCATATAATAAGGCATCAGTCCAAAAACGAGGGTGTATTTTTTTTGCAAATTTCGTTTAGTTTCAACATCCGAGGGAGAAGGAATTAATGTGAAAAGCACACGCGTACGAAGTCGATTTGCGTGCATTACAAGTTGCTCCAAATTGCGCGAAGAATGTCGCTGACGAACAATATTTGGCATCTGATTTTTAATCTCCTCGTATCGTTTTTTAGTTTTCCCCTTCAAATACGGTCGAGAGAGAACAACGCTATATCGAATGTTCTTTTCGAAGAAGTTAGCCTCATCGCTCCACATCGAGAAGAACTCGAAATAATGTGACTTCGCCTCCTTAAAATTCTTGAAATACGTTCCTTGTTTGGTGAGATAAATCGGACCTTCTGAATTGATCCACGGTCCTTTTTTTATCGGATAAGCAAGCGGCACAAAGGGCTTTGGAGTTCGATCGTATTCGAGGATATCGTTCCCACCATATACCGCTACTACAATCAAATCGGGTTTCAAAATAGCCGCATACTTTTGAACAATCAATCTGTATTGCACAGGATCGGCACCGGGAATTCCAAAGTTGAGCACTTCATAATCGTCAGATTGATTGAGCAGATACGCGAAGGACTGCTCATAGGTATCCGCGCAACAGCCTTGTGCGTAGGAATCACCGATGAGCATTACAATTTTCTTTCCCGATTTTCGAATGCGCTCCATTGATTCGGGGGTGAATTCAAGCTCACTTTGAAAACCTTCCGCATTCACGTTTCCATTCGTGATCAACTCTCGGCCGGGTACAATGTGCGAAATCCCGACCTCGTCACCATAGAGCAATGAGTCATATTCTACTTGTCCACGATGAAAATAAAAATCTTCAATCACGCCCGGTTTGTAGCCTACGATCCGCAATCCAATTTCCGCAATCAAAAGCAGCACGGCGAAGACCATTAGTCGCTTTTTCCATACAGAGAGTTTACTTTCTTGCTTCTCGGGCACCGCACTAGAGACAATGCATTTATGGAGTGAGAGAATGTAATCTGATTGACGATAATATTTCAGAACAGTTTCCCGTGCACGTAATCCGAATTGACCTCTGAGGTCTTCGTTTTCCAGCAATTCAAGCATCCGCGTACTCATCTCATCAATATCCTCTTCTTCGACGAGGAAACCCGATTTTCCATCTTCGATGACGTCCAAAATCCCACCGTGCTTCGTTGCTACAATTGCCAATCCACACGCTGCGGCTTCCAAGATAGAAAGTGGCGTTCCTTCAGAATCATTGTTCTCAGTGCGGACTGAATGCTGAACAAAAACGGCGTGTTGTTGAAACTCAGCCGCAACTTCGACAGGACTGAGTACACCTTTGAAATCAATATGGTTCTCCAGATTTAATTCTTTCGAGCGCGCAATAGCACTCTCAAGTAATTCACCATCACCGATGAAGGTTAATCGCGCATCTGGATGAATTTCAACCACTTTTGCGAAAGCGCGAATTGTTGTTAAAGGAGATTTCTTCGCAACAAAACGTCCACACGCGATGAAGTTTTTTCGGTACGCGGTTGAGTTTGGCGGAGAAAATAAGTCAGTATTAACGCCATAAGTGATCTGCTCCAATTTATCCTTCGGACACCCTAATTTCAGTAATTGCGCGTGCATGTCTTTCGACACAACTATTATCTTCGCTGCTTTCTGAAAAAGTTCCTTGTATCGCGCTCCGTACGATTGCAGTGCATCATCGCGGTAAGCATCGAAGCCATGAAAATGAACGATGAGTGGAAGATTTGCTTTTTCACAAGCATGCATCACCTCTACTCCTGCGGGTCCATATTCAGCAAGAACGGATTGAACGTTGTTTTCTTTCCACGATTGAATCAAGCTCGATTCTGGATCATCGCTTTTCGGTAAATCCTGCCACGTTTCGCCTCGATCAGATGAAATTGACGTCGGGAAATACCCGTCAGAATAGACAATAGCATTCGGTAATAAGCCAATGTGCGCTTGAATAAACGTTTCTGAATATTGATTTCGATTAGTCGACAAAATGGCGATTCTATTTTGAGGGATTTCCTCAGCTAGAGACGAATCGGCCTGCCCTTTCTTCAAACTAAAACGATTGAAGATTTTCCCCATCCAGGGATGAAAAATCAAACAATGGAAAACCAAAAGCCACCAAAAGTCAAATTTCCCGAAGGCAAGCGCAAATAGAACGACGTACGGAAACCAATGAATGTAAAATCGATCCAAGAAGGTATTCGTAAAATGCTTTGCTGGTGTGTCAGAGTGTCCATTGCGAAAATTTGACCAAGCCAGAATGAGGAACACAATCAAAACGACGAAGAGAAAATCAATTTCCAACTGGATGATCCATAAAAACGCCAATGCTGCTATAACCTCCAAGGGAATGAACAGGTTCTTCATCAAGCGATAGATTTTCTCTTTG
>CALFOS010000249.1 GCA_937919725.1 uncultured Fluviicola sp.
CGTCTGTTTCAATTTTATCTAATAAACCAGACAATTGCGACCCAATAAAAGCAGAAATAATTGCTGGTGGCGCTTCATTTGCACCTAATCTATGATCGTTTCCAGCTCCAGCAATACATGCACGCAACAAACCAGAATAATCATGAATGGCTTTGATTGTATTCACAAAGAAGGTCAAAAACTGCAAGTTCGATTTTGGATTTTTCCCTGGCGCCAATAAATTCACTCCAGTATCTGTTCCAAGCGACCAGTTATTGTGCTTTCCTGAACCATTGACACCTGCGAACGGCTTCTCATGCAATAAAACACGGAAATCATGCTTACGTGCAATTTTCTCCATCAAATCCATCAACAATAAGTTGTGGTCGTTTGCCAAGTTGCATTCCTCAAACATTGGTGCACACTCAAATTGATTCGGAGCTACTTCGTTGTGGCGTGTTGTAACAGGAATTCCCAATCGAACCGCTTCTGTTTCGAACTCACGCATGAATGCAGTTGCTCTCTCTGGAATTGATCCGAAATAATGATCGTCTAATTGTTGTCCTTTAGCTGAAGCATGTCCAAACAAAGCGCGACCTGTCATTTGTAAATCGGGACGAGAGTTGAAATATGCTTTATCCACCAAGAAATATTCTTGCTCCCAACCAAGGGTTGCGATTACTTTCTTTACGTTTTTATCGAAGTACTGACACACTTCTGTCGCCGCTTCGTCCACTACGTTTAGTGCTTTCAATAATGGCATTTTGTAATCCAGTGCTTCACCTGTGTAGGAGATAAAGATCGTAGGAATACAAAGTGTCTTTCCAATTACAAATGCTGGAGAAGAAGGATCCCATGCGGTATATCCGCGCGCTTCAAATGTATTTCTAATTCCTCCATTAGGGAACGAAGATGCATCTGGCTCTTGTTGAACAAGAAGATCACCATCAAAACGTTCGATTGCCTTTCCTGGTCCGATTGGCTTAAAAAAGGCATCGTGTTTCTCGGCTGTTGAACCAGTTAGTGGCTGAAACCAGTGAGTATAATGGGTCGCTCCTTTTGTCAAAGCCCAATCTTTCATGGCAGATGCAACTTGGTCAGCAATGCGACGATCGAGACGCGTACCAGACTGAGCAGCTTCCGTCATCAATTTATACGCTTCACTTGGAAGGTATTCGCGCATTACTTCTGAATGGAAGACGTTTTCGCCATACATTTCAGAAATCTTTTTAGTCAACTCAATGTGTTTTGGCGTTCGATGAAGAACATCATGATACGCTTGCATACGTTTATTTGCCATGGAATGTAGTTTTTTCGGCAAAGTTAAGTCAAAAGCTGGGGTGAATTTAAAAATAATTGACTTTTTTATTAACACCCCCTGTTTATTTTGGGGGTCATTCTAATTTTATTGAAAAAAAATCTATTGTTTAAGGTAAATCTGAGGTGCTTCCACTACATATTTACAATTCTCCAGAATTTGTATCTTGTTGGAATGAAACGGATCTTGTTCATAACAGTTATTTTACTCCCGTATTTGGCTTCAAGTCAGGTTACCTTGGAATGGGCTAATCGGATCGATGACGATTTCTCATTCGCTCAAGAATGGGAATATCCAGAAAGCATATATCTGAACGAGTGGGGACAATTGAGTTGTGATGGAATCTGTCCTACCGAGATTGATCGTATGAAAGATTCAAAAGGTCGAATTTACGATGATTCACTCCGCGCTTTTTATGCAATCATAGACACCACGCATCGATATTTCTCCCACAAAGGAAATGTTCGTGCGTATGAGTTTGGAGAAACGAACTATGCTTTCTATGAAGAACACGACGGGAAAATCTATCTCCAAACAGAAATGAATGCCATCACTCACACTTCATTGCATATAGAATTTGACCCTGATCCAACATCTAAAATACCTTTTAAGGTATACCTTACGTATAACAGTATTAAAAATCAGAAGCCGATTACCTACTTAGGAACAAGCGGAACGATTGACATATCGAAACAAGGTATCGAGAATGGAATTATTCAAATGCGATTCGACCTTGAATTTCAGCACCTTTCAAATGATTCTGAGGGAACCCAAACATGGGAGGGTAAAATTTTGTTGGAGCGACAAATTGACTAAATTAAAACTCAAAAATCAACTCCGACAATTGATTTGGATTGAAGTACGATTTCGCGACCTGCTGAATGTCGTTATCTGAAATGAGATCTAACTGCTCATAGATCTCTTGCATTGAGTCGATTTTCCCGAACAATAACACGCTTTTACCAAGACTGAACATCAGTTCCATGTTACTATCTAGAGCGAGGGCCAGGTGACCTTTCAGTTGTTCCTTCGCTTCGGAAATTTCGCTTTCAGTCAGTTTCTCGTTGATGAGTTTTTCCAATTCAACGTGAATCAACTTAATGGCCTTCGATAAGTATTTTTTGTCGGTTCCGAGGTAGATGTTCCAGTAACCCGTATCGGAATAGGCGGTGTAGTTCGCTTCAACATTGTAGGCATAGCCATATTTCTCGCGGATCGAGAGAATGAGTCGGGAATTGAGTGCCGGTCCACCCAGCAGATTGGTCAACAAACTCATTGCACGTCGACTATCTTCGTTGTACGATGGCGCCATGCCCCCCACAAGAGTGTGAATTTGGTAATTTGATTTCTTTTCGCGCACGTGAAACGGTGGAATTGAAATCAATGGTGGTTCAATGTGAGGTTTTCCATCTCCGGAAATTGCTCCGAATTCGGATTCCAAAATAGTTCGGACCTCTTCCATTGGAACGTCGCCCACAAATGAAATGACCATATTTTTGGGTACAAACAAACGTTCGATATACTGAAGAATATCTTCGCGCGTGAATCCTTTTACTGATTTTTTTGTGCCGAGGATGTTGTAACCGAGTGAATGTCCAGCGAAGAGATGCGCCTCGAATTCGTCGTGAATGCGCTCGCTTGGACTGTCGAGGTAGGACATAATTTCATCCAAAATCACGTCTTTCTCTTTTTTCAATTCCTCTTCTGGAAAGGTTGAATTTTGAAGAATATCCCCAATCAACTCGGCAGCAATGGAAAAATGTGTTTTGCGAAACGAAGCATGCACTGCAATTTCCTCTTTGTTGGTGTACGCGTTGAGTTCACCTCCCACTCGATCCAAATCCGAGAAAACATCAAACGCAGACCGTTTTTTTGTCCCTTTGAAAATGCAATGTTCGATAAAGTGAGCCAATCCTTGTTCATTCGGATGCTCAAATCGCGATCCTGCGTGCACCATCACACCTACGTGCGCAACGTATGCATCACGCTTGAGGTAAACGACTTTTATGCCGTTGGAGAGTTCAAAAATAACGGGATCGAGTTCGATCATTGCTTAAGGATTCTTTCGGTAATTTTTCCAGCCATCTCCTTGCGGTTCGAAGACAATTCGTTCGTGTAAACGCGATGTTTTCCCCAACCAAAACTCGAAGCGTGTGGGTTCAATTTGAAATCCACCCCAATGTTCTGGACGAGGAACTTCGTTTGGAAATCGCACTTCCAATTCTGCCATTCGACCCTTCAAATCGCTTGAATTTACCAAAACTTCGCTCTGATGTGAAGCCCAAGCACCGAGTTGACTTCCGCGCGGGCGCGATTTGAAATAGGCATCGCTTAGTTCCATATCGACCTTTTTGCAAACACCTTCAATTCGGATTTGGCGAGAAATCGAAGGATAAAAAAACAGCATGGAAACGATTGGATTCTCAGCAATTTCTTGTCCTTTTTGACTGTTGTAGTTCGTGTAAAACACGAATTGTTGTGCCACAATATCTTTCAGATAAACGATGCGCATGCTCGATTGATGATCTAAGGAACTTGTTCCCAACACAAATGCGTTTGCCTCTAATTCTTTCGAATCGGAGGCAAATTGAAACCACTCTATGAACAAATCAAACGGATTTTCAACGAGGTTGATTTCCGAATCTTGCTGAAATTCGTGGTGACTATCTTTGTATCGATCTAAGGGGTTACTCACCGTCGAATTCGTCGTTTACTTCGCTTTCAGTTTCTTCCAGTTCTTCGTCCTCATCATCAACATCCGATCCTGAAGCAGAGAATACCACTTTTCCTTTTGGAGCATCGTCCTCACCCCCTTCATCTTCCACCTTCGCTTCTTTTCCAGGCTTACGCGACAATTCTTTGTCCAATTCCTCGGTATAGGGGAAAATTTCAACAATAGGAGAAATAATAATGGATGGAATTTCGAAATCAACCATTAAAGTTGACAAGCTTTCCTGAATGCGCTCGTAGGCTTGCTTCACTGACTCAGCAGAAACCAAGAAATTCTGATTGACTTTGCGCGCTTTTTCACTATCGCCATCAACTGCTTCGTAACGCACTTTCACTTTGTACCAGATATCTACATCGTCGTATGCAAAAATGTCGTGAATTTCTGTTCGCGTAATTCCAACTACGTTAAACTCACCACGAATGATTTGCCCCAACTCCTCATATATGCGTGCTTCAGCATCCGTGAACGTCATCGCAGCCAATAAATAAGGTTCCGACACACGTTTCAATGCACCGTTGTCCAACTGTTTTGTATATTTCACCTTTACTGTAAACCAATTATTCATTTTCTTCAATTTTGAAAAACAAAGATACGCAGAGATTTGCTTTTGAGCAGTCCAAAATGAGGTCAATTCATCCTGTTAGGAATAAAAGTTATTCACAATTTTAGTACAAATTGACTCGAATTATTCGCGATTGTTCTGTCGATTTTTTTTCTATTTTTGGGTATGAAGAGAACTCAGCTTAGAGATGGAACCAAAGTGTTCTGCTTGCGCGCGCCTGAAGCAAAAATGTTGGACCACCATGTAGAAGGTTATTTGAACCACGGAATCACAATCAATGATGGCGATGTGGTGTTTGATGTAGGCGCAAATATTGGAATCTTCGGAGTTAGGGCTATTCAAAATCATCCAAATGCTGTTGTGTACTGCTTCGAACCGATTCCAGATATCACAGCCGTTCTTCAAAAAAACGCCGACAGTTTCGACAATAATCGACTGCGGGTGATGCCTTATGGAATTTCAGACGAAGAAATGACTGCGACTTTTTCCTATTTCCCGAATACGCCTGCGCTTTCAACATTGCATCCCGAAGATTGGGACAACGATCCTGGCGCATTTGCACGCGCGGTGAAGGGAACGATGAAAAATCCACCACCGGGTATGAAGTGGATGCGCTTAATTCCCACCGGATTTTCAGGCTTAATCGCGAAGCACCTTGTGAAAGGAAAGAAAAGCGTGGAGTGCGAATTGAAACGACTTTCAACAATCATCAAGCAAGAAAATATTGAACGAATTGACCTATTAAAGATTGATTGTGAAGGCGCGGAATTGGGAGTCATCAAAAGTATCGATTCCGAAGATTGGCCAAAAATCAAGTCCGTTGTGGTTGAAGTACATGATTCGAACGGGCGTTTGGACACGATCAAATCAATCTTAACTGAAAACGGATTCACATCCATTCACACAGAACGAGAAGCGGGATTGGAAGCTACTCAATTATATAACCTCTTTGCCACACGAAAATGACCGTAACAGAATTAATTGTAATCACACTCATCCTATTCTATTCCAGCAATCTATTCGGGGTGCTTTATTCGTTGGTCGTTCTCAAAACTTCAATTTTCACGAAGTACCGCATTCAAACAAAACCATATAAAAAAGGAATTTTCAAAGATCGCCTGCCTTTATACCTTCTTAATATGTTGATTTTAACCGCTTTTGGAGTATCTGGGGTCTATTTGTTGTTTCCATTTTTTGATACTGGATTACCCAATATCTGGGTATTGATCGGTCAAGTGGTCTTTGTTTTTATCATTGATGATGTCTGGTTCTACTTCGTGCACCGTTACATGCATCGAAACAAATACCTCTTGAAGAAGATCCATAGCATTCACCACCGAGCGCACACGCCCTTTCCTTTGGAATATTTATACGTTCACCCGCTAGAATGGATGATGGGAGTAGTTGGCACATTTATCGGCTACGTTTTAATCATCTTGGTGATGCCTTTAAGCATTTATGCCTTCTGGGGATTTGCATTATTGAGAAACCTTCACGAAATTCACATTCACTCAGACTTGAAATTGCCATTTTTAAAAGACATACCATTGATCAGTCCAGTTGAGGATCACGATTTGCACCATGCCAAATTGGATGGGAATTACGCATCGACTTTTCGGGTCTGGGATAGGATTATGAAAACGCGCTTCAATGAAAAGAACTCGACAAAATAGCAAACGGGTCATCGTTTTTATGGGGAAACTTTCACTGGTTTTCACATGCCTCGCCATTCAAGGATTTAGATCTTCTCCATCTTCCACATTTAATTTAACAGTGAGAATTATCAATTTCGAACACTCGCGTGGTGTAGTTGAAATTGGACTCTACGAAAAAGGTGATAACTGGCCAACACCTGGAAAAACATACAAAATGGCGCGCCCCACAATTAGTGGAAATACAGCGACGTACGTATTCAAAAATTTACCGAATGGCGATTACGCCATTGCGAGTTACCACGATGAAAACGGCGATGGATGCTGTAACAAAAACTTGATTGGCGTCCCAACAGAAGCGTTTGCGTTTTCGAACAACGTACGCCCATTCTTAAGCGCACCAAGCTTCAAGTCTTGTCGATTTTGGGTAACGGAAGAACGTGGACTTACGATAAAAATGGTGTACTAAAGGGAGATTTAATTCCTGTATTCGCGTCCATCAATGTAAAGAGAGAAAGTGCTGTTGAAGGATTCTAGCAGAACCGCATTTCCATAAATGGTGAAGTCGACGTTCATTAATGTAGAAAGTGTATTCACTTTTCCATCCATCAAGGCATCTACTCCACCGATAATATTTGTGAAAGCAATCACGTTATTTTTGAGTTCGTAATTCGCAATTTTAAAACGTGCTAATTCCACTTTTTTTCCGTTTGAATATCCGTAGGTGAAGCCATTCTCCATCCAAATCACTACATCGTCTTTTACATCGTAGAAGCTCGCTCCAAAATTTGTCAATTTTTTTGTCTCGCCATTTTGGTAGATCATCAAATCGTTATTTTGATTTTCGTACACCACGAATCCACGCCCAGCTTTATAGGAATTCATTCTGAAATTTTCTACGTCAAAGAATTGACCGTTTTCGAAAATGGCAAATGTCCCATTGATCGGATCATTAAACGCTACAATGTCGGTTCCTACGCTATATTTGTAAGGCGTGTGCCACACATCCAAGTCATAGATTTCACCGTTCCAAAAAACCTTATTGTAATTTCCATTGTCTCGAAAGGCCACAATATTTTCACCCACCATATCCGGCATCGCCACTGTTCCCGAAGATCTGTACAATTCGTATACTTCTCCCTTATAATAGGCATTCACGGTATTGAATCGCGTATCATTGAAGACCACAATGCTATCCCTCAAGACGTATTGATCTGCAAAATACGTAAGCGTCCGTTGCTTTCCAGCGTCCCACATGTTGAGCGTAGGGCCGATTTTCCAGATCATCAAATGATCGGAAACTGCGTATTCTACCTGAACATTCGAAATGTCTTTGGGTTCTGTCCCATCAAAAACACGCAAGTTTCCTCTGTAATCGATGTATGCAACCACATCATCTCCTGCTTTGAATTCGCGCACGCGTTGAATCTCGATTTGGCGAAAAAAACCATTTTGATAGCTTTTGAAGAAACCAACGAAATCGATAAAAGGAACAACATTTTGAGCATTCGAGCTAAATCCGAGCAACAAAACAGTCAAAAGAGACAGAAAATAATTCATGAATCAAAGTTAGCAAAATTCGCGCCAGACTGCCGAATAATATTGTCTCTTGCCATAATACCGTTCATCCGAGTTACACTCCAACCATAAAAAATGGAAAAATTGTACAATTATTCTCCTTAAATTGCGGGATCAATAATTCAAAAACAATGAAATACATCCTTTTAGCAGGACTTTGCTCCGCTATGGCCTTCAACGGAACGAGCCAACGGCAGATAGAGTACCTCGAATACGATTTGGACAATGGAATCCACGTCATTCTTCACGAAGAACATGCAACACCGATTGTTGCCGTTTCAGTTCTATACCATGTTGGTTCAAAAAACGAACAAACGGACAGAACCGGATTTGCACACTTTTTTGAGCACTTATTGTTCGAGGGATCTGCAAACATCGATCGTGGTGAATACAGCGAATTAGTAGAGAAAAACGGTGGAACCTTGAACGCGAACACATCGCAAGATCGTACATTTTACTACGAAATCTTACCTTCGAACCAATTGGAATTAGGAATTTGGCTGGAAAGCGAACGTATGCTCCACGCACGGGTGGACATCACTGGAATTGAAACGCAGCGTAGCGTTGTGAAGGAAGAAAAACGTCAGCGCGTGGACAACCAACCATATGCGTCCTTCATCACAGAAATGTTCAAGCGCATGTTTAAGGTGCATCCATACAACTGGGTTCCGATTGGCAGCATGGAACATTTGGACGCTGCACAAGAAGCGGATTACATCAACTTTTACCACACTTTTTATGTGCCATCGAACGCCACTTTATCGATTGCTGGCGATATTAACATAGAAGAAACAAAAGCGTGGATCAAGAAATATTTCGGATCTATTCCTAAAGGGGAGGCGATTAACTTGTACCGTGATGTTGAAAATTTGTCAGATGACGAGTTTTTAGACACATACGGTGTGGCTCGAACTAGTTTTGACTTGAAAAATTTCGGAACTCCAACCGACGCGAAGGCAAAAGAAGTCTTGCAGAAACAAAGCGCCACTGCGATTGCCATTCCACGACCAGCAAAGGCAAATGAAAAATTGACGGGTGTTGTAAAAGACGTCGTTTACGACAACATTCAACTTCCTGCTCTGTTTATGGGCTACAGTTTTCCTGCTCAATCGGATCCAGATTTCCACGCTTTGGAAATGATGAACGACGTGCTTTCGGGCGGGGCGAGTTCACGTATCAATAAAAGTTTGGTGGAGAAACAACAAATGGCTCAATTCGCATTTTGCTTCGCGTATGGATTGGAAGATGCTGGAGTTGGTATTTTTGCCGCAATCGCTGCAAAAGGAAAAGACTTGGATTCTATTCAAATGGCATTCGACGCACAAATTGATTTGATCAAAAAAGAGCTGATTTCCGAAGAAGAGTTTGAGAAAATTCGCAATCAATACGAAAATCAATTTATCTCAACTAACTC
>CALFOS010000250.1 GCA_937919725.1 uncultured Fluviicola sp.
GCAGCACAAAAATTGTTCGTGTGAAAGACCTTCTTCTCATCACCCCTCCATTTACGCAATTGAATACTCCGTATCCGGCTACGGCTTATTTGAAAGGCTTTTTGAACACGAAAAATATTTCGGCCTTTCAGGTCGATTTGGGTATCGAAGTCATCGTAGAGCTGTTCTCCGCTAGGAGATTTAGCGAACTGTTCGATCAGGCGGAGCACAACAACACCATTCTCTCCGAAAATGCACTAAGAATTTACGCACTTCGCTCTGAGTATTTGAAAACGCTCGAACCTGCAATTGATTTTCTACAAGACAAGCAAGCTAGTTTGGCCCGACAAATTTGTACCCGAAATTTTTTCCCTGAAGCCAGTAGATTTGAACAACTAGACGATTTGGAATGGGCGTTTGGGTCGATGGGAATGCAAGACAAAGCCAAGCACCTCGCTACGCTTTTTTTGGAAGATTTGTCCGATTTCATCATCGAATGCATTGATCCCGAGTTCGGTTTTAGTCGCTACGCCGAGCGTTTGGGCAGAAGTGCCAATAGTTTTGATGAATTACATACCCATTTGCAGGGCGAACCGTCATTTATTGATCAAATCACACTCCAACTTCTCCGCGAAAAGCTCGATGCCCATCAGCCTAAACTCGTTTGTTTCTCGGTTCCATTTCCCGGAAATTTATACAGCGCCTTTCGATGTGCGTCCTATCTCAAAATGTATTTCCCCACTGTTAAAATCGCGATGGGTGGAGGGTTTCCGAACACAGAATTGCGCTCCATCTCCGATCCACGCGTATTTGATTACTTCGATTTTATCACGCTCGACGACGGCGAATTGCCCATCGAACAGCTCTTTCATGCCCTTTCAGATTCAAAAACAGCTTTCAAACGCACATTTTATCGCTCTGGTGATGACGTGATGTACGATAATTCCTGCATCAAACCCGATTACAAACAAGCGCAAGTCGGCACGCCCGATTATTCCGATTTACGCCTCGATTCGTATATCTCCGTGATAGAAGTTGCTAACCCGATGCACAGTTTGTGGAGCGATGGACGCTGGAACAAGCTCACGATGGCGCACGGCTGTTACTGGGGAAAATGCACGTTTTGCGACATCTCCCTCGATTACATTAAACTTTATGAACCGATTGCGGCGGCTCTCTTGGTGGATCGAATGGAGCAATTGATCGCACAAACGGGCGAAACAGGATTTCACTTTGTGGATGAAGCCGCACCCCCAGCTCTGATGCGATCGGTAGCCCTGGAAATCATTCGTCGTGACTTAGTCGTGACGTGGTGGACGAACATTCGCTTCGAGAAGAGCTTCACACGCGATCTCGCATTTTTACTCAAAGAATCGGGTTGCATTGCCGTTTCTGGCGGATTGGAAGTTGCCTCGGATCGGCTCTTGAACTTGATTCAGAAGGGGGTAACGGTGGAACAAGTAGCGCGCGTCACTCGAAATTTGACCGAAGCCGGAATCATGGTACACACCTATTTAATGTACGGATATCCAACTCAAACCGAGCAAGAAACCATCGACAGTTTGGAAATGGTCCGGCAATTGTTCGAACTCGGGATTATTCAGTCTGGGTTTTGGCATCAATTTGCGCTCACTGCTCATAGTCCCGTTGGGCTCGATCCTGATTCCTACGGAATAGTTCCCGAAAAATCGGAAATCACTTTTGCGAACAACGATGTGCAATTTGTTGATTCTACCGGAATCGATCATTCCAAATTCAGTTTTGGACTCAAAAAGTCATTGTACAATTACATGCACGGAATCGGTTTTGAATTGCCACTTCACGCTTGGTTCGAGTTTAAAGTCCCGCGAACTACCGTTTCGAAATCGTACATCGAAAAATGCTTGGAAGATGAATTGCTCCCGCTGATGAAACCGAGTTCGAAGCCGATTTGGTTGGGAGGAGAGCCTATTCTAGAAAGTTTCACGAAATCGAAGCGAGGAAATTCTTGGGAAATGCTACGTTTGAGCATTCATACGAAATCAGATTTCATCGAACTTGAACTTCCGAAGGACGAAGGAACTTGGTTTGTTTCTCAGTTGAACAAGCTGAAGGTCAGCTCGCTTCCTCGCCCGACGATGGCCGATTTGAAAACCGATTTTGAGGAAAGGCTTGAGGATTTCGAGTTGTTTTGGTATTCGAAGAGTTTGCTTGAATTGCGGGATTTGGGTTTGCTGCTGTCTTGATTTTATCGTTCAACTTTTTAGTGAAAAATTTGGGGATGAATCATTTAACGAATTTTAGATTATTAATCGAAGGCGAGTGGCTATTTTTGCCCTCACAAAATAATGGGTATGAGAGTTCTTTTGACAGTTGCATTTTTGATGGTAGGATTGGTTTCAACTGCTCAATTGAGCACTGTAAAAGGGAAATCCGCGTACAATTACTGGATCAATCTACCCAGCGACAGCATCCTCAACTCGAACCCACCCATTCTCATTTTTCTTCACGGACGTAGTCTTTCTGGAACAGATTTGAACCGCGTGAAGCAATACGGTGTGATTTCAGAAATCGAAAAAGGTCGGCAAATTCCAGCCATTGTGATCGCTCCGCAAGTGGCATCCGGTGCTTGGGATCCAGACAAGTTACTTTCCTTGCTTGAAGATATTCAAGCCCAATACAAAACAGACACGAATCGCGTTTACGTTTGTGGAATGAGCTTAGGCGGATATGGAACATTGCATTTTGTAGGGAAACACAGCAACAAAATTGCAGCAGGAGTAGCGCTTTGTGGTGGCGGGAATTCGAAAGATGCATGCAATTTATCAGAAGTTCCACTTTGGATTGAGCACGGAACAGCAGACAAACCTGTACCTGTATCCGAGTCGCGTAATATTGTGAACGCAATAAAAGCGTGCAATGGCGGCAAAAATTTGATCTACAAAGAAATTCCAGGAGCTAGTCATGGTGCGATGGAACGCGAATTTAGAAGTGATGCGATGTATACGTGGATGTTTTCGAAAACGCGTGAAACGGAAGTGGCTGTTGAAGCTGAAACGATTTTGGTGAATCCTCCTGCTTCTAGTAAGTGAGGGAATTGAGATTTGTGGAATTAGAAAGTATACACTCGCGAAATACGCTAGACCGGCGACTGTCGCGAATTTTTCTGTTTTTCGCAGGAAAAAATCTATTATTAGAATTGATGATTGTTCGCAACCTCAAAAGCGTGCAATCTTTGCCTAATGTCAGCACGAGAAATCTTACGTTTTTTCATACGGTTCTTTCTTGAAAAGGATAGCTGAGAAAAGGACTGAATCGTGATCGCAAATCGAAAAACAACTAGCTGATTAGTAGTGTGCTGACCCTAGATCACAAGGAGCTTGCCTTCAATGGTTGTCTCTTTCGTCTCAGATTTCAATTGAAAGAAGTACACGCCCTCACCGAAATCAGCGCGACGCAATGTGACCATTTGTTCAGTCGTGTGAAGTGTGCGGATAAATTTGCCACTTTGATCGAAAAAAGTGATGGCGATGCGTTCTTGATTTTCGTTGTCAAAGATGAGCTGCGATTCGTCCATCAGTGGATTTGGTTGGAGGAGATACGCTTGCTCTCCAGCATCAAACACTTCAACTTTTACTAGATACGAATAGCCAATTCCGCCCAAACTGAGTCGGTAGTAGTTACTTGCGTTCACAGCTGGTTGAAGATCGGTAAATTGATATTTGATGGTTTCGGCAGTGCTTCCACAAATCCCATCAATGGAGGCAATTTGGACAAAACTAGTTGTGTCCGAACCACGAAAAATACTGATTCCATTACACGTATTTCCCTGTGTAATCGACCAACTGAGCAACACTTTTCCATTGAATTCCGTTGCTGAAAAGTTCAAAACAATGTCTTCATTTTGCGCAAAAACAGGACTTGCTTGGACAATCAATAAAAAGATCAATACGGCGGAAAACAACTTCATATACTACAAACGATACTACAAGATAAACATTTTGAATGGATAGCGATTTTATTAACATTTCTTTCGATTGCTTCTTAGGAATGTTGCGTGTGGGAGTGTACTTTTGAGCTATCCTAGGATAAAAAATTCCGAGTATGAAGTCAAACATATCGATTCGTAAGCGAAGTAGAAAAGCCTACCGTTTGGCGAATCAATTATTGTTCAGCTACCTTTATCTTTTCCTTGCAAAAAAAGTATTCGGAAATCGTTTTTATGAGCGGAGAATTAATGCCACTCACGCAAAAAATGCGCGACGGGTAAAAACGACTATCACGGAGCTGCGTGGACTTTTCACGAAAGCTGGACAGCTGATTTCGACCTTGTCCCACATTTTACCCGATCAATACATGTTGGCGCTGGAATCGTTGCAAGATGATGCCCCTGCTTCACCTTTGGAGGAAACAAAAATGCTGATCGAATCGGAATTGGGTGCTTCGCTGGAGGATTTATTTCGTTCGTTCGAACCGGTTCCCATTGCTTCAGCGTCCATCGGTCAGGTGTATCGAGCTACTTTGCCTTCGGGTGAAGACGTGGCGGTAAAAGTGCAACATGCGGACATTGAAGCCTTGGCAAAAGCAGACCTCACCATCATTGAAAAGCTGATCAAACGGGTTTCCTATTTTGTGAAAATTCAGGGAATCGAGCATGTGTATGGGCAGGTGCGTATAATGATTGAGGAAGAACTCGATTATGAGAAAGAAGCGCAATCGATGAAGCTGATTTCGGCGAATATTTCAGAAATAGCTGGTGTGATGATTCCCGATGTGTTTACTTCTCACTCTTCAAAACGTGTGCTCACAACCAAGTTTGAGGTCGGCACAAAAATTACGAATGTGGCACAACTCGATGTGTGGAACGTGGATCGAACTGCTCTCGGTGAAAAGCTCATCTTGGTTTACTTGAAGATGATTTTAGAAGATGGCTTGTACCATGCCGACCCTCACCCGGGGAATTTATTAGTCAAAGAATCAGGGGAATTGGTGCTACTCGATTTTGGTGCGGTTTCGCACTTGAGTGATGGCATGCGCAACGAGATTCCCGTTCTACTTCAGGCTATTTTAAGGAAGGACGAGTCGAAAATATTGGCGTCGCTCAAAAATTTGGGCTTCATTGGCTCCGACGCGGAATCATCGAAAGTGGCAAAAAAATTGATCGCTGCGCTGAGTCAGTTCTTGCAAAATGAGGTGAAATTTGATTCGATGAACTTGAAGGACATCAGCTTAGACGATATCAAGGGCAGCAGCATCGATAATTTGAGAAAGGAAATTGGTTTGAAGGAACTCACCAAAATTATTCGGATTCCGAAGGAATGGATTTTACTTGATCGCACCTTTCAATTGTTGATTGGAACAAGTGCCACGCTCGCACCAGAACTGAATCCGATGGATGTGATTCGTCCGTACATGAAGAAAATGGTAACGCAAGATGGCGGAGTTCGCAAAATGATCCTAGATGCAATCAAACAACAACTCTCAGCTTTGCTTCAGTTGCCGAGTGAGCTCTCGCTTTTCTTGTCGAAGGCAAATCAGGGTGAAATGGAAGTGACGGTGCGCCATCAAAACGACAGAAGCTATGCGCTGGGACAGCAATTTATTTACCTTTTTCTTGGAATAGCGGCGTTTTTCGCATTTCAGTTCTTTGGACAGGTCGCGTATTTAACTGTGGCAATTTCCTTTGGCGTATTTTTACTTCGATCTATGTGGATAAACCGACGAGCATGAAGCAGATAGAATCGCTTGTGGATGTTGAATTGTTGGTAAATTCGTTTTACGACAAAGTTGTAGTTGATGCAATTCTCTCGCCGTTTTTTGAGCACCTAGATTTTGAGCATCACTTACCGAAAATGATCGATTTTTGGGCATTTGTTTTGCTGGATAAAGCTGGATATACCACGGATGTCACCCAAAAACATGCGCACATGCGTTTGAAAACCGAACATTTTGACGCGTGGTTGCACTTATTCAACGAAACGGTGGACGAATTGTTTATCGGTGAAAAAGCCGAACTTGCTAAGCAACGTGCTTTTGTGGTTGGTTGGACGATACAGAGCAAGCATTAAGGATTTCAGCTTGCGTGAGGGGTAGAAGCGGCAGCTCCCAATCCATCTGCTG
>CALFOS010000251.1 GCA_937919725.1 uncultured Fluviicola sp.
TTTCGAATGACCTTCGGATGGGAATCGAGAAGATATCAGAACCACTAGATTGGATTTTAATCACCGAACCATGGTGTGGCGACGCGGCTCACAATTGTCCGTTCATTTATTTAGCTTCCGAACTGAATGAGAAAATCACACTCAAGATCAACCTCCGCGATGGCGAAGATTCACTGATTCAAAATTATTTAACGAACGGCACGAGTATGTCGATTCCGATTTTGGTGGTGCGCGATGCCGATGGAAATGACTTAATTGTATGGGGACCACGCCCGAAAGCTGCGCAAGAAATAGTTAATCAGCAGAAAACAGACGAAAGCAAAACGTTCGAAGAGAAGAAAATTGAATTGCAGGAATGGTACAATAAGAATAAGGGAGAAGATGTTCATTCGGAGTTGGTGGAACTCTTGAAATCAATTGGATAAATCCCTATCGTGGAACTCCTTCGTCAATTTTATGTACTCCGCCGAGTAATTCCCATCGGCATCGCGCACGACCGATTCCGAAAAAACAATTTTGACCTCATCAAAGCCAAAACTTAATATTCGACGTTTCTCGCCCTGCCTTAATTTTCCGATGATGCAAACCGATTTTTGTAGGTGAAAACCGTTCTCACGTGCGTGCGCGATCCACAATTCTCGATTTTCCGCAGGAACAATCACCCAAAATACGCCGTGCGAATGCAACATTTCAGCCACTTTCTTCACCAACAACTCCGCAGGCAAAAACTCAGCGTGCTTCGCGCGTGACGTGCGTTCGCTCTCGCTGACGAGCGAGTTTTCGTAATACGGTGGATTGGAAATAATTAAATCGAACTTCGATGAAAAATCTATCGTTAAAATATCGTTATGAATGGCTGAAAGTCGATCCGACCAACTGGAATTCTGAAAATTGAGTTCAGCTTCGGAGCATGCCGCTTCGTCGATTTCAATGGCTGAAATTTGAGTGCATTTTGTTCGTTGCGCCAACATCAATCCCAAAACTCCCGTTCCTGTTCCGATGTCTAATATAGTGCGAGGTTCATTTTTCCATGAAACGATTGAACCCAAAAGCATCGCATCCGTTCCGACTTTCATCGTAGAGTTGGCTTGGGAAATAGAAAAATGTTTGAATTTGAACGTGGACATTATACCAATTTCATATTGTAGTTATTAGATAAGGAAATGATGATATTTTTCTTCAAGCGAGAAGATAAATTTTAGCATAGCTATGGTTCAATTTTCATCTGAAGCAGAAAAAGACCGTGTTTTATTCTGATCATTTCGATGTGAAATTGGTATCAACCGAGGTACAATTCGATCAATCCACCTGGAGCGAGAATGTGCAATTCTTTTTTAGTGCGATCGACTTTTTTGATGACTCCTTCAATCAAGGGAACGAGTACTTCTTTTCCGTCTTTGTCAATTTGGAGCAGTGGATTTACTTTGAGGTCGATGACTTGCTGAACGATTCCAACATCACCGTGATCTTCGTCGATTACTTTAAATCCAACGATTTCGTGGTCGTAGAAATTAACTCCGCTGAGTTCGGGCAATATTTCCGCAGGAAGATAGACTTTGAGGCGAAGTATTTTTTTTGCAGTATTCTCGTCATTGACGCCATCAAGTTTGACTGTGGCAAAGCCATTATTCTTTAGGCTGAGGCTTTCAACGAAAAATGGCGTGAGATGGTTGTTGATATCGATGAATATGGCACCTAACTCCGTGTAATCCTCTGGATTCGTAACGTCTAAAAACAACGAAACTCCACCTTTAAATCCGTGGAGTTTCGCGATATGCCCTAGATGAAAGCAATCTGCTTTATTCATCGGTCAATTCTTGTTTATGCTTCTGGAGTCTCGTCCGCTTCTGGAGCTGCTTCCTCTGCAACTGGAGCTTCTGCTTCAACTACTGGAGCTTCCTCAACCGCTGGAGCTTCTGCTTCAACTACTGGAGCTTCCTCAACCGCTGGAGCTTCTACTTCTGCTTCAACTACTGGAGCTTCCTCTGCCGCTGGAGCTTCTACTTCTGCTTCAACTACTGGAGTTTCCTCTGCTGTTGGTGCTTCTGCTTCTACTTCTACTTCTGGTGCTTCTTCAACCGCAGGAGTATTTTTTGCTTCGATTTCTTTCGCACGTGCTTCGTTCGCTAATACTTCAGCTTTGAAACGATCTGCCTTTGCTTTTTCCTCAGCACTCGACAAAGAAGTTTTCTTTCCGTCGATTTTTGATTCTTTTTCCTCGTTCCATTTTGCAAATTTCTCTTCAACTTGCTCAACAGTTAATGCTCCTTTTTTCACACCATTCAAAAGGTGATTTTTGTAAAGGATTCCACGGTACGACAAAAGTGCACGCGCAGTGTCAGTCATTTCCGCTCCAGTTTGAACCCAGTGCAAAGTACGATCAAAATTAAGATCAACAGTTGCTGGATTTGTGTGTGGATTGTAAACTCCCAATTTTTCGATGAAACGTCCATCACGTGGTGCGCGGCTATCTGCTGCTACAAGGTGAAAGAATGCTTTCCCTTTTTTACCGTGTCTTTGCAATCTAATTTTAGTTGCCATATTTTTTTTACTGTTTGGAGTACGAAACTCCCATTCATAAATGATTAAAATCCCTTATTCTCTTACAAGGGAGGGCAAAGATACGGTATTTAACTGAAATAGTGATACTCCACTCGTTTTTTTTCGAACGGTACTGAAATGAACAAATGCTAAGGCCGAAGTTGAAAGAACTTTCATTCTTCCAATCGCATCACGCGCACCCGAGTTCCATCGCCAAACAGATAAATTAAAGGTGTGTTTGGCTTGAAAACTGTTTCGCGACCCAAAAAGTCGACGATTTTCACGAATTCCTTTTTTCCCTGAAGTAATTCTTCGATTCCGGTGTAGTCGATTAGCGTGCAAGCAGATGTGTCAGAACAACCATTGAGTGTCAACTCGACAGCATAATTCCCTGTGGTGGTTGGCGTGAAGGATTGGCTCGAAGCTCCGTTGATCATCGCAAAATTCGCATCACAATCGAGCCATTGGTACGAAATTCCAGCGCTTGTGTTTGCTGCCGTGATGCTTGTGCCAGCCGCGGAAGTACTCTCATCGATTGCGCTTGGCTCCGTGATGGTAACTGTGTGTAACACACTTGCACCTGCATCGTCTGTTACGGTAACGGTGTAGGTTCCTGCGCACAGTCCATTTATTGAATTAGTCGTGGAGCCTCCAAAAGACCACAAATAAGTATAAGGGGGCGTTCCTCCAACAGCGCTCACGGAAGCCGTACCATCACATGCAGTATTACACGTAACATTCGAGCTAGTAGGTGTTGAGCTAAACGGGATTACCGGACAACATGTCCCTCCTGCACTTACCATTTTCGAACCCGACCAGCATCCGTATTGAGTGTCGTGCGCATACACAACTCCATTGAATAAGGTAGCGAAATAATCTTCTACTTGATCGGCTGTATTACACCCACCTTGGCTGACGTTGTTGTTGCATGAATAGGAACATACCATTGATGTATATCCATTTGGATTAGCCAATGTTGCTGTCGGCAAAAACGTAATATTTGTTGCAGCACCAACCGGAGCACCATTAATAGAAGTGTTGATGACTTGACCGCAGTGCGCATTATTGGCATTATAGCCAGCGTACTCTACTGCCGTTACGTTGTTTACATACGCTCCAGATAGATTTATGGTAACTCCTTCATAGGTAAGCACACCTATTTTCAAATTAGGGATGTTGACGTCAACATCAATATTCAATACCCCTCCATCGTAGTTGGAAAAAATCATGACATTTCCGATGGGGTTGCAGATTTGTGCATCAGCGAATGCCGGTACTAGACTTAAAATAATAAGTAGCGTTTTCATAGCGTAGAATTTATGTTCCGAAGATAATGTATTTAACAGAAAATAAACACCTATACCGAATTAAAGTGCTAATCGGGAATGAAGTAAGTAATCGATCTCTAAATGGATTGAACGATTCTTACG
>CALFOS010000252.1 GCA_937919725.1 uncultured Fluviicola sp.
CATGATCGCTCCGAAAACATCAAAGAACAGTTCGATTTCGTGGTGAGTCGCGCCGTGACTGCAATGCCGAAATTTATCGGATGGACAAAGGGACAATTTTTGAAAAAGAATAACAATTCGCTCAAGAATGGAATCCTCTACCTAAAAGGCGGAGATTTGAAAGAAGAAATGGCGACTGTGAAAAAAGCTGTTCAGTATTTTGAATTGACGGATTTCTATTCGGAGGAATTTTTCGAGACGAAGAAGGTCGTGTATGTGCGGAATTGACTCTTGATCGAATAAGTTACCACTTCTGAGATGATTCACCTTCAGAACTGATGGCTGCCAAGCTCAAAATTCTTGCTCTCCAACCTATTTTACAAGGAAAATGTACTGACCGAATAATGCCGAATAAATTTATCAAGGACTCTCAAGGACGGAAACTGCCATTAAATAGCGACTAGAGTAGTAGTAGGAAGTATAATCTCGACGTAATGAGATCCTAATCAACCTTATATTTTTTGAAAAATGCGTCCCAATCCCAGATGAAATTCTCCATCATTTCATCCATTCGTTTCAAGAACAATGGATTAGGAACTTGCATTCGTCTAAAGTATTCGTCTTGGAAATTATAAAGGGTGTACTTATCAAAAATCGTTTTAGACATTGAATAAATCACATTCTTGGAAGGGTGATTTAATCGGGACATTAATTGTCGGTAATCTTTAACGAGTGCCTTAAATTCGAATACGCTCGTTCCATAAGCTTTAGCGAGTTTGTCGTAAATCAATCGTTCTACCTCATCTGCTTGTTGACCATCAAAGGTGCTTTCGAGCAAATTCATGTTCCCAATCAACACAATCAAGGAAAATTCGTGATGATCATTTGGGTCTACGTTTGGGGAAGCGGAAAAAGAACTGTCTTCGTTGATAAACTCGGCAACTATCGGGAATCCGTGCTCCGTAGCGTCAAATAGCCCATTAATAAACACATTTGCGAGCTTATTACTACTGACTTTCTTTCTTAATATTGATCCAAACATATTGCTGAGGTTGAGCATTTTAGTGCTTGACAACTTCAAAGGTACGCACTATTCACTGATAGTTTTACACATATTTTTGTAGGTTTTCAACATGGTTTTCCACATTGTGATCACAAAAGTTGCAAGTTTTTGTTCATCCTTCAAATAAGCGCTTCAACACGTCTATCTACTTTTCGTACTTATTGGCGTGAAAAATGGCCGCATGATGTGTACTTTTGAACCATTAAACTAGATTCAAAAAATATGAAGCGTAGTCAAATCATCTTACTGATCGTTTTTTTATTCATTTCGGGCATTATTTACCTCGCGCTAGCGAACAATAAGAAGGATGTTGTGAAGGAGATGAAACCTGAGGACAAAACAGTGTACGTTCCCATTCGTGAGGTGCACAACGAGTTGAGAACCGTTCCATTGGAATCATATGGACAAGTAAACCCGAATTCGGAAATCAATGTTTCGTTTGAGGTCCAAGGGAAATTGCTAAAAGGTGATGTACTGATGAAGCCGGGTGTCAAATTCCGAAAGGGACAATTGCTTTACTATTTAAACAAATCGGACGCCGACTACACTTT
This sequence comes from uncultured Fluviicola sp., assembly GCA_937919725.1. GTDB lineage: Bacteria > Bacteroidota > Bacteroidia > Flavobacteriales_D > Crocinitomicaceae > UBA4466. The sequence goes on from CALFOS010000252.1 coordinate 1,594, forward strand.
CAAAGCACGGAAATTGGCATTATCAGCCATCATCGTCGCTTCTTTACCTGATATCGAAGTCGATTTTCCGAAGGAGCGAAACAAGTGGGTTAAATTTCTCAACGCACTCGATCCTGACCTGAAATCCTTGCCTGAATTTCCTGCAACGGCTTCTGAAAAAGAAAGTTTGTTCATCATGGGTCGGAATATCCTAGCGGAATACTACTCGCTGAAAAGTCAAGAGGAACAACTCAAAAAATATGCGTTTTATGCACCGTTTAGCGGAACCGTTATTTCTGTAAACGTTGAACCTGGTGCAATTGCAAGTCCAGGAATGATGATCGCGCGCATTGCCAAAACAGGGGATTACGAAGTGAAAATTCCCATTTCCATGGATGATTTGGGCCATTTCAAAAGTCAACAACTAGCAAAATTCAAAAATTCGAAGGGTGAAGAAATTGGAACTGGAAAAATCATTCGAATCTCCGATGTAGTGAACCAACAAACGCAATCAGCGGATGTGTACTACTCTATTCAAGCGAATAAGGGCCGCGAAATCTACAACGGCATGTTCTTAACAGTTTTCATTCCGAGGGAAGAAACAAAAAGCACGATGACTCTTCCAAGAGCCTCGGTAAAAAAAGGAAAAGTACTCGTGCTCTCAAACGAAAAATTACTTGAGCGTACCGTTGAGCAGGTAGGATCGAAACCCGACTCGGTATTCATCACGGGATTAAAAAACGGCGAATTTGTAGTCATGGAGGAGCTTGAAAAAGTGGATTTAGCCAAAAAATACATCGGAATCAAACGCTAAGCATGAGAAGAGTAATAGAATTTTTCATCAAACGGCCTGTCTGGGGAAATGCCGCCATCGCCATTGTACTTATGTTCGGACTGTTTTCGATTTTCACGATGAAACGGTCGTTTTTCCCAGAGTTGGAACCAACCACCATCAGCGTGAGCGTTCTCTACCCAGGTGCATCTCCTTCGGAAATGGAGGAAGGCGTTACGATCAAAATTGAACAAGCCGTCAAAGGACTCGAGGGCATCGAGCAGATCAACTCTACTTCCGTAGAAAACATGTCACAAATCTCAATTCAAGCCTATCCAAAAACGAATATGGAGGAATTGCTGAGCGAAATTGAGAACGCGGTCAACTCGATCAACTCCTTTCCGCAGGGCGCCGAACGTCCACTGGTGAAACTGAACAAATCACGTGGAATGGCCAGTGTGGTAAGCTTTGTTGGCGTTTCCGCAAAATCGAATTCAGCCAATTTGACCGATCTCACTGACATGGCGACGAAGATCGAACGGGATTTACTCAACACAAAAGTGATCACGCAAGTAACGATGACGGGATTCCCTGAAAAGGAAATTTCCATCAATACGAGCGAGCAAGATTTGCTGCGTTACAACTTATCGTTCCAAGAAATTGCGCTTGCCGTAGGATCGCGCAACATTGACATCACCACAGGAATTATACGCGGCGGCGTAGAAGATATGAACGTTCGGTCGAATAGTCGCGGAACCTCAAAAGAAGAAATTGAAGCCATCGTGGTTCGAACTACGGTAAATGGTCAAAATATTACCGTGGGAGATGTTGCCGACGTTGTGATTGGATTCGCAGAATCATCGCAAGAAGCGAAATACAACGGTTTTCCTTCGGTTCAATTTCAAATTGAAAAAACCACGGAGCAAGATATCACCGTGATCACCGAAGAACTTCATGCCTACCAGGAAAAATTCAACAGTAATAATCCCGAGTATAGTTTCGATGTTTACTACGAGTTCAATAGCATGCTCAGCGACAGAATCGACCTCCTTTCCAAAAATGGATTGATGGGATTGATCCTCGTTTTGCTCTTCCTCGGACTTTTTCTCAACCTCAAACTTTCGGCGTGGGTGGCATTTGGAATCCCATTTTCCTTTCTCGGAATGTTTATCATCGGAATGCCTTACGGAATGTCAATCAATATGATTTCCCTCTTTGGAATGATCCTCGTAGTCGGAATTTTAGTAGACGATGGCATCGTGATCGCTGAAAACATTTACACACATTTCGAAAAAGGAAAAAGTGCACGTCAAGCTGCGTTGGATGGAACGATGGAAGTTCTGCCCTCGGTGTTTTCATCGGTCTTAACCACCATTGTCGCCTTTAGTATTCTCCTTTTTGTTGAAGGAATGGAAATGATGCAAGAAATGGCATTTGTGGTGATCGCCTGCCTTTCTTTCTCACTCTTTGAAGCATTTATAATTCTTCCCGCCCACCTCGGGCATGAAAGCGTATTGAAAGATGACCTCGACAAGAAACCCGATTGGACAACAGGACGCGGCATTCTCTATTTGGTGATCGGAATCGCGATTATGTATGCTGCGACCTATCTCATGCCATCCGGTGATCAATCGAGTTGGATGATTCTTTTCCCGCTCGGCATTATTATCTTCGGAGTCCTCGTGTTTTTGGCCGGATATTCCAAATCTCTTATCGAATCGAAGGTTCGTGGAACGGCAGATCGTGGGATCAAATATGTCCGCGACAATTGGTTCAAAACAGCCATTGAACTCATTGTTGGAACAAAACGACGTTGGTACATAGGTGGATTTCTATTCCCCATCTTTTTCACCATCGGAACCATTGTTTTGATGGGTACAAGTGTGATTGGTTTTACTTTCTTCCCAGACATTCAACCGGATTTCATCAACATTGAAGCCGTTTACATGCCAGGCGACAACAAGGCGAAGTCGGATGAGTTTGTAGCGGAAGCAACCGAAATTTTGATGGAAGAAAATCAACGAATCATTGATGAATCGGGCGACACACTCCTCTCCTACTTTTCGAGTAACGTTGGATTTGCCCAAAATTTAGGTCAAGTTGGAAATCACGCAAGTGGTTTGATGGTGTTCCTCAATGGTGAGGATTCTGACACCCCTGTGGACACGCTCACGAACCGAATTATTCGCAGAATGGACCAATCTCCGCAGGTGAAACTCGCCCAAGAAACATTTGTTGGTGGATTCAACCGATTCGGAAAAGAAATTGAGCTAGGATTCACTTCTGAAAACGAAGCAAGCTTGCAAGGCGCACGCGATCTGTTTAAAACCGAACTCGCGAAAGTGGAAGGCGTCATCAACATCAAAGACAACATGCCAGCTGGTAAAAAGGAGGTTTACCTAACGATGCGTCCACAAGCCGACATGATTGGAGTGACCAAAAGTGAAGTGCTGAACCAAGTACGCCGCGGATTTTTTGGGCAAGAAGCACAGCGCGTCATCGTGGGCACTGACGAAGTGAAAATCTGGGTCCGTTATCCACTGGACGACCGAAATTCGCTCTCCGATTTGGAGAACATGAAAATCAAAACGATACAAGGTGTTGCCGTTCCGTTGAAAGAAATTTGTGATTTCACACTTGGACGAGCGCCCGAAGCATTGAAACGACGTGACGGTCAACGAATTGTGAAAATTGACGCCGAATCAACCGATCCTGATCAAGTTGCAAAAATCAACAGCATGATCGAAGATTCTATTTTGCCAAAGGTGAAGCAATTGTATCCCGACGTACAATCGCGCTATTTTGGTCAGGTTGAACAGAGTAAGAAAACAGGTAACTCCATGATCTTTGTCGCCCTAATCGGGATCGCGATCATGTTCATCATCCTCACCCTTCATTTCAACAGTTTGTCGAGTGCGTTTTTGATCATGTTAGTTATTCCGGCAGGACTTGCTGGCGCGATAATGGGCCACGGCCTGATTGGAATTCCCGTTTCGATGCTCTCCATTTTCGGGATGATTGCCTTGATTGGTGTCCTCATCAACGATGCGATTGTTTTCCTCGACCGCTACAACGATTTGTTGGTGGAAGGCTACACTACCCGCGAAGCTGTTATGGAAGCTGCCATTTCACGTTTCCGACCCATTATATTAACATCGCTCACCACCGTAGCAGGTTTGTTGCCGATTATTTCTGAAACGAGTATGCAAGCGCAATTTCTCATCCCGATGGCGGCTTCCATCGCATTTGGAGTACTTTTCGGAACCATTTTCATACTCTTCTTTTATCCAGCTGCCATTCTGTTGTGGAATGTTCAACGCCGAATTGGACGTAAATTCTGGACTGGCGTGTGGATAGAAAACGGCGCGGAGGTTGAACCAGCAGTAAGAATGTCAAAAAAAGACCATGAAATTAAGACAAGTAATCACTAGTATTTTCCTCCTCGGATGTTTGACAGGATTCGCGCAAACGGAAATTTCTGCTACGGATGCGGTGATCATCGCCTTGGAAAACAACTACCAAATATTGATCGCTGAGAAACAGAAAGATATCTCGGTGATGAACAACAAATGGTCGCAAGCGGGGGCGTTTCCAACGGTAGATTTAAGCATCAGCCAGAATAATACCATTCAGGACAACACCAATAATCCTTTCACATTTACGCCCGGAATTATTTTGTCGCAAGGAGTCAACCCATCGGTGAACGTGAACTATAATATTTTCACTGGGTTTTCGGTGAAGATGTCGAAGTTGCGCCTAGAACAACTCGAAGTGCAAAGTTCGAACAATGCGATGACGGTGATTGAATCGACTATTCAAGACGTGCTCAAAGCCTATTTCACGACACAAGTTCAGAAGGAGCGACTCGCTTTGTTTCAAACGATTTTAACCCAGTCGCGGATGCGCAAAGAATACTACGCCCTCAAAGACAAATACAGCGCAACGACCTCCTTGGAATTGTTGCAGTTCGAAAATCAATATTTAACCGACAGCACGAACCTCTTGATGCAAGAAATTTCGCTCGAAAATGCCTACCGCAATTTGCGATTGATAATGAACGACGGCGACAGCACAGGCACTGAAATGTATGTACTCACCGATCAACTGATGGCAGACATTCCACTCATTTCGTTTGATGAAGCTTACGCCGAGATGATTTCGAACAACTCGAATCTGAAAGGACAGTACATCGGCCTCGAGCTTCAAAAAACGGGCACCGAATTGCAAAAATCATTTTTGTACCCAACACTCAGTTTCCAGATGGGCATTCAACCGAGTTGGATGAAACTCCGCGATCTCAACAACCCAGATTTCTCTATTTCAACGCAAACATTGTCCTATTACGGCAACTTCAACCTACGTTATGCGCTCTTCAACAACTTTAAAAATAGACGTACTGTGGAAGTGTCCCGCATTCAAGAAGAAATTGCTGAACTGAACATCGAAAGCATGACCAAAGCCTTGGAGAACACACTTCGCAACCTCATCGACCTATTTGAAATTCGGAGTAGACTCGTTTCTATTTCTCAACAAAATTTGGATTACGCTACGCGTGCTTTCGATCTAGCCGAAAAGCGCTTTAATACTGGATCGATCAATTCAATTGCCTTGATGACATTTCAGAGCAATTACGAATCCACAATGATTCAACATTACGAGAACTTGTTTAATCGCTTGGACACGTACTTGGAGATCCACCGCTTGACTGGGAAATTGGGCTTGACGTATATGAAGTAGGGATACTTTTCGAGATTTCATCCTGCACATAAATCGGATAGTACACGATTCTAAAAACACAAAAAACACCGAAGAATAATCTCCGGTGCTTCTCAAGTGTAGTTCGTTGTTAATTCTGAACTATTTCAATAATGTTACGTGTCCGATAAATATCTTAGAGTCAGACGAATTTTTTAATCCGACTTCAATTTTCCATGTGAACACACCATCTTGCGCACGCTCATCGCGTTGGGAATAGGTTCCGTCCCATCCCAATTCCATGTTGTGAGATTCGAACACGATCTCGCCCCAGCGATTGAAGATGTACAAGGTGTAACTGAATTCGTCGAATCCTTCCATGACTGGTTTGAACACTTCATTGACTCCGCTGCCGTCTGGTGTGAATGCATTCGGAACGTAAATCGTATAATCTTGGAGAACATAAACATATTTTGTGAGCTCGGCGATACAACCTTCTTCTGAAGTCACGGTAAGATTGATTTCGTAAGAACCAGATTCGGTCGTGGGAAATTCGTGGTATGGTTCGAATGCATTACTCGTTCCTGTTCCATCTCCAAAATCCCAAGAGTAGGATACCGCACCCGAACTCGTGTTGCTAAATCCTGTACCCGAGCTCACCGTTGTTAGTGACAAGTCAAGAATATTAAAATCGGCAATTGGTGCTTCGTAAACTGTCACTTTCGAAATCGCTGTTCCAGTGCATCCGAAGGCATTTGTTCCCGTCACTATAAAGTCAGCAGATTGAGTTGGAAAGAATTCTACTCCGTCAATTACGCCACCTGTCCAAGCGTACCACAAAGCGCCTTCTCCTTTCAAAATGACGCCTTCTCCCGGACAAACCCGATGATTTTGGGTAGCTACCTCAGGATTTGGATGCACCGTTACGGATACTTGATCAAAAGTAGTACAGCCAGTTGCATATGAATCCGTCACTGTGTAAATTACCGTCCCCACAGCTTGATTGAATGGAACGTTGTTCAAAACTCCGTTGTCCCAAGAAAGATTAGGTGAGCCAACTACTGATAGGGTAATCAGCGTCAATTCGCATACTGCTTGATCAGCTCCAGCATTCACGACTGGAAGCGGATTGACAGTTACATTTGCTTGATCCGTGTTCACGCAGCCATTTTCGCCCGCTCCTGTTAGAGTGTAGATCATCGTTCCAACTGCTTGCACGAATGCAACGCCATCTGTGATTCCATTGTTCCACACGTAGCTTGTCGCTCCAGAACC
>CALFOS010000253.1 GCA_937919725.1 uncultured Fluviicola sp.
GATCGGAACTACTTGTGTATGGTCATTTGGAAACCTCTTTTTGTGATTAATAACCTTAAAAAATGAACTCTATGAATCGTTTGAAAGCGAATATCATGCTCACCTTTGCACTGCTTGTTACAAGTGTGTCATTCGCGCAAGACCCGATTGTACAAGCTACAATTTTAGACTCAGTGGATGTACAAGCCGATAAACTATACAACAGCGGCATCAGTCAAATTCAATCTAAAAACTACAAAGCCGCGATCGCCGATTTCACGAAATCGCTTGAACTACGCGCCGATTTCGAACCCGGTTATTTCAATAGAGGAGTTTGCAAATCGGAAGAAGGAGATTTTTCGGGAGCCATTCTAGATTTCGATCAAGCAATTATGCGGGAGGCAGACAATCCAGAATCGTGGTATTTGAGAGGTCAAGCGAAATACACTTTGAAGGATACGGAAGGAGCCTTTGCTGATTTCAACCAAACAACTACTCTACAATTGAATCACGCTCAAGCGCATTATTACAAAGGTGTTATCAGGTTTGAAGCGGTGGATTACAAAGGAGCAATCGAAAACTTCACCAAAGCTACGGACGTGGATAAAACGCATGCATACGCATACAACGATCGAGGCAGTGCGAAGCGACAAATCGGCGACATCGATGGCGCAATTTTGGATTACAAAAGAGCCTTAATGATTGACGATAAGATGGCATTCACACACAACAACTTAGGAAGCGTATTGAGAAAGAAAGGAGATTTTAAAGGGGCGTTGGCGTCGTATTCGAAAGCGATTAGCTTGGACAAGAACTACTATATCGCTTACAATAACCGAGGCAGCGCTTATTTCGATTCGGGCGAATTTCAACGAGCAATCAGTGACTTTAGCGGAGCAATTGAACTGAAAGCCGATTACGCTTTTGCCTACAACAACCGCGCAAGTGCTAAGTTCAAATTGGAAGATTATCAAGGATGCATCGACGACTGCACCAAGGCAATTCAACTTGACGCAAATTATTCCTACGCCTATCAAAATAGAGCCAACGCGAAAGAATTATTGAGAGATGAAACAGGAGCTTGTGCCGATTGGAAAATGGCTGATCAGTTGGGCGCCGAAGGAGTGAAATCGTTCTTAGGAGCTTGTAAATAATCATTAAAAGACTAGTATGATGACAAAGATACATGTACTTATTGCTGCATGTTTACTGAGCGCAGTAGGAGCTTTCGCACAAGGAATTGAATTTGATAAGGATATCTTCAAAGAAGATAAAGATGGGTTAAAATTAGCCAAAGACAACATAAAAGAAGGCGACAAATTTTACGAGCAAGGTGCCGTTTTCTTCAAAGAAGCGATCCCGTTTTATGAAAAAGCGGACGACTTTAATCCGAACAACGCACTCTTGAATTACAAACTCGGCGAATGCTATTTGTATTCGGTGCATAAATCTAAAGCGAAAGGACATTTGGAGAAAGCATTCGAATTGCAGCCAAGTATCCATCCGAAAATCAATTTTTACTTAGGGCAAGCTCATCATTTGAACAATGAGTTTGATAAAGCCATAACGTTTTACAGCAAGTACCAAGGTGCCGTGATGCAAGATCCTGATCCAAGCGCGCGGGAGGACTTGATGTTGAGAATTCAGCAATGCGGTAACGGAAAAAAGATAATTGAAAAACCAATTCGCGTATTCATTGATAACCTCGGACCAAACATCAATACAAAGTATCACGAATACGGCGCGGTGATTTCGGCCGATGAATCGGTCATCATTTTTACCTCGAGAAGAGAAGGTTCAACAGGTGGGAAAATCGACCCAGTACTCAACGAATACTACGAAGATTTATATATCTCAACAAAAAATGCCGATGGCACGTGGACAGCCGCTCAAAATATGGGCGAAAATGTGAATACCAAAGACCATGATGCAGTTTCAGCTATTTCGGCCGATGGACAACGCATCATCATTTATAGAGGTGACTCCGGAATGGGCGATTTGTTCGAATGTGTGCTCGAAGGATCAGAATGGAGCAAACCAGAGGATTTAGGGAATAAGATCAACACCAAAAATTTTCAGGAGCCCTCAGCATGCTATTCTCCCGATGGAAATACACTCTATTTCGTGTCTGAAGCACCAGGTGGACTTGGGAAACACGACATCTACCTATCCAAACGAGACGACAAAGGGAAGTGGGGACCCGCTGAAAATTTGGGTCCAACAATTAACACCAAGTACAAGGAAGATGGAATTTATTTGCACCCAGACGGAAAGACACTGTATTTCGGCTCGGAGGGTCATACTTCCATGGGCGATATGGACATTTTTAAATCCGTGTTCGACGCAACAACCAACAAATGGAGCACACCTGAAAATTTGGGTTATCCTGTGAACACGGCCGATCAAGATGCATTTTTCGTGATTTCTGCCAATGGTCGACACGGATATTATATGTCCTCGGCACATCAAGACAACCTCGGACTGCGGGATTTATACATGATCACCTTCCTCGGACCTGAGAAAAAAATGGTGCTCAACAACGAAGATAATTTATTGGCGAGCGCTGCTGCTCCTGTGAAGGAAATCGTAATCGCACCAGTTGTCATCGTGAAAGAAGCGCAACTCACCATTTTGAAAGGCGTTATCTCCGATTACCTCACAAATGATTTGCTGGAAGCAGAAATCGAAATTGTGGACAATCAAGCCAACAAAGTCATCGCAACCTTCAAGTCGAACAGCAAGACAGGAAAGTTCTTAGTTTCGCTTCCAGCAGGAAAAAACTACGGAATTGCCGTCAAGAAAGATCAGTATTTGTTCCATTCCGAAAACTTCGACATCCCCAACACGGCGGCATTTCAAGAAGTAGAAAAGAACATTGCCCTGAAAAAACTCTCCGTAGGAAGCAAAATCGTTCTTCGCAACATCTTCTTCGATTTGGATAAAGCCACCCTGCGCGTCGAATCTACGGCCGAGTTGAACAGATTGATCGTTTTGATGAACGAAGTTCCAACCTTGAAAATAGAATTGGGAGGACACACCGATTCACAAGGATCGGACACACACAATCAAGATCTTTCTGAACGAAGAGCCGCCACTGTAGTCGAATATTTAACGAAAGCAGGAATTTCCGCAGACCGACTAAAATCTGCCGGTTATGGCGAAACGCAATTGGTGAACGGATGCTCGAACGGCGTAAAATGTTCGGATGTTCAACACCAAGAAAATCGACGCACAGAATTTAAAGTGTTGGCATTCTGATTATTGGCTAGTATTTTTATTTTTTCTAGAATCTTTTGGGCGCTTTAACGGTCTTCGTGCTTTAGTCCCAACCCAAAAAGCCGTTTCGCTGCGTCCCGAGCGTTCACCTCGGCAGGCTCGGTGACCACTCAGAATCTTGCTCACAACGCTTTTCTACGTCGGGAGCTACCGCACTGCGCACTAGCGCGGGTCTACTATCCGACCGTCAGATTATCCGAAAATCGCATCATCGATTCACAGCAATTCATTCGCCAAATTCGCCAACTCCGATCGCTCGCCTTTCTCTAGTTTCACATGTGCAAACAACTGCTGACCGTGCAATCGATCGATCAAATAAGCCAAGCCGTTACTGTGCTCGTCGAGGTAAGGCGTATCAATCTGGTTTACGTCTCCTGTAAATACAATTTTCGTGTTCTCGCCCGCGCGCGTGATAATTGTTTTTACTTCGTGAGGTGTTAAGTTCTGTGCTTCGTCCACAATAAACATGATATTCGATAAGCTTCGTCCACGGATAAATGCCAAAGCGGTAATCACAATCGTCCCGTTTTCCTCCAAAGCTTGAATGGCTTTGTGCTTTTTCTCGTTTTCGCCAAATTGTGCTTTGATAAATTTGAGGTTATCCCAAAGCGGTTCCATGTATGGCCCTACTTTATCGTTCGCATCGCCAGGCAAGAAACCAATTTCTTTGTTGGATAGTGGAACAATCGGTCGGGCAAGAATAATCTGCTGAAATTTCTTGTGTTGCTCCAAAGCGGATGCCAGCGCGAGGAGCGTTTTTCCTGTTCCCGCAACTCCTTGCAGGGCAACAAGCTTTACGTTGTCGTTCAAAAGAGCATTAAAAGCAAAGGCTTGTTCAGAATTCTTGGGCTTGATGCCGTACACAAATTCTTTTTCGATACGCTCAATTTGGTCCAGTTTTTCGTTGTAAACAGCCAAAGTAGATGAAGTTCCATTTTTCAAAATGTAGTATCCGTTGGCTATTTTGTGATCGCCCAAAATCCCGTCCTCGTCTATGGAACCTTTCGTGAAAATTTGCCGAATTTGATCGGCATCAACGTTTTCTATCAATTTGGCTCTGCTCGTTTGCAGTTCTTCAGTGCTGACTTTCCCGGTTTCGTAATCTTCGGCGGTTAGTCCTAGCGCTTTTGCTTTGATCCGTAGATTGATGTCCTTGGTCACCAAAACAACATCACGGTTTTTCTCCGCTTGCTTGATACACAGCGCAGAATTGATGATTTTGTGGTCATTTTTCCCTTTCGCGTAGATTTCCTCGGCGTTCAAACCTACAGGATCGCTTTCCAAAATTACCCGGAAGCGACCGTAATTTTTCCCCAAATCAATCCACTCTTGCAAGTTACTCGCTCCCGAAAGTTTGTCGATGAAACGAATCACCTCACGCGCCGAAAAGTTCTTGGTATCGTTCCCAATCTTAAACTTATCGAGCTCTTCGAGCACGGTTATGGGAATAGCGACGTCGTTTTTTTCGAAGGACGTGATGGATTGGTGATCATGGAGTAGTACGGATGTGTCTAAAACAAACACTTTTTTCTTTTTGGCCATAGGGTCTTCTTATGAGCTTTAAGTTACATGAAATCGGATCGTTCGCGAAGCGAGTTTTTCGGAGTTATATACAGTGATTTGTTAATGGGAGCTTATTTGTTGTGCGTTAGGTCATATTCGATAGCGGCGTCAATCAATGCGCACATGAGTTCGTAGCGTTTTTGGTTGAAATGTTCGAGCGCAAAATACCCGATGAACTTCCGGCAGTAAAATATGATTCCGAGCTCAGTTCGCTCATCCATCTTCCGTTGCAGAACGCTAATAGGGGCTTTCCCTTTTGCACATCGATTAGGCCACGGGTTTTTTGAGGAAAAAAAAGCACAATCCGTATTTAATAGATTCGGTCATAGCTGGATGTGCGGCGAGCAAGATGTTTAGGGTCAATCGAAGTTCTTCGGCAAAATATTGTCCGCGTTTTTCGATTATTTCTTCCAGTTTCACTAATTCTTTATTTGGTCGTTCACCAATTTATGAAGCCCAATGTTAATTTTGCCGTAAGAAATTTTCGCTTGAATGGAGTCGAGGGTAAAAAGCACAGGCGTATAGTTGTAATCCCACAAAATATATTGCGAAGAATCGGGAACCGTTTTTGGTCGCATGGAGCTTGTGTAGAAATTCATCGAATTTTTACTTGGCAGCATAATCATCGGCGGATAATAAAGCATGCGCACCTTGTCGCCCTGCCGCGTCAAAATTCCCTTGTCGAACAATCGGTTCATGAATGCCATTTTGGCGTTCCCCATCGAGAGGAGTAATGCGAAGCCAGAGATTTTTATTTCCTTGTATTTGGTAACTTCGGTGATGTTGAAATTCTCATCCAATTCCGATTCGATGTAGGGTTCCGAGATAGATTGAATTCCGCCTTGTCTGAATGAAATATTGCCTTGCCACGTTGCGAGAAAATCGTCGAGTGGGAAACTCACTTTTCGCGCCAGTTTTTTTAGAGCCAGGTAGAGTGGATGTTCTTTTGCTGTTCGAAACTTATCAATGTTGAGATGCAAGTTGATCATACGCTTGGTAAATTCCTTTCGTTCGAACGAGTTTCCTACGGGCTTTAGTGTGAAGGGAATAGTGTCCAAATGTGACAGGCGCGTATGCAAAGTGATGCTATTGGAATCGGCACTTGCCGAAAATAGCGCAGATGCAATGCCGTACTCTTGCAGCTGTTCAGAGTCCACGTTCACTTGAAGTGGTTTGTCGTTGTAGAGCTTTTCTTCAATAAATCTTCGCCACCTTGGATAGATGGATTTCAGCTGTGCATGGACTACATGATCGAAGTGCTTCTTGAATGATTTTCGATCGGAAATCAACACCCAGTCCTTTCCGTAGGCCATGGTGAGATTGTATTCAGGACAAATGAATATTTTGTGCTCGAACATGCTCGAATCCTTGATGGGAGTCATCTTTTCGAAGCGCTGAATCCCAGAGAAAATTTTGCTGCTGTCTGCTACTTGGAGCATCACTCCCCATTCGGCAATTTCTCCGCCCGCTTGATTCCCGAAGAAGAAAACAGGTTCTTGTAGATTGAGACCATTGATTTTCCCTTGACTCAAAATGAATTCGGGTGACAGGAATTCGCGGAACTCAATTTGATGGTGATAAATCGCAGGAATAAAATCTTTCGAAAGACTAAGAATATTTGTCTTACCAATTATTTCGCACATAGGAAGTCTATCCACAAATCGTGGAGATTCAACTTGGTTTCGCCATGGCTTGAAATAAAGCAGAGCAACAAGACCTAAACCTAATCCGATGATAGCGCAAATGGCTACAACTCGACGCATATAATTGAGACTATTTCGAAATGATGTAAAGACTATTAATTAAATCGAGGATGTAAGTACCTGAATCAGTTCCTGCCCCATCGAAATTGTAGGAGAGTTTGAAATCGGTGCTAGAGCGAGTGGATTTTGAACTGGACATCACCAATTCACCTGATTTACCACGAAGCACATCTAGAATTTCATTTTCATAATCGCTGAACATCCGTTTGGGTAAATCTTGAATCGCACGATCGGTATCTACTTTAGCGAACAGCATTGCACTTTTCTTAGCTTGTTTCGCCGTTTTTTTGTTGAGTGCGAGTGAACCGTATCCCTTCGGGTGATTTCTTGCCAGATCCTCATCGTTGGTAACGATGAACAAGTTGTTTTGCAAGATAAAAAACAAGGGAGCTGTGTTGAGCACTTTGTTTTCGAATTCCCAGTAGTTACCATGATTAATCAAATCTGGATAAATGCGAGAAACACGTTTCAAAATGCGCTCTGGAATGTCGTTTCGGTGGGTGGTAAACCCAAAGGTGAACACAGGCATTTCTTCTTCAGCTTCCACTTCACGCTCTGCGTATTCGAAGGTGTTTTCGTCGTATTCGAACACGATTTTTTTGGTTTTAATCGTTTTAACACCGTTGTAGGTTGCGAACATGTTCCCTTGGTACAAATCGAAAACAGCGTCTTTGTTCACAAATTCGTCAATCAACTCTAAGGTAATCGCCGTCATGGAAATAGGACCTTCCGATTCGGTCAGCATGGGCATCAAATATTCGTAAGTAGTTTCGTAAGCCTTGCGCATGTTTACCGTGTACGTGAAGAAACCACCATTGTTTTCTGGAATGTACTTCAACACGGCTTTATCGAATTTGGTGTTAGTCATTTCCATGTAGATTTTCCCTAACTGGTCGCTGTAGCCAACTTTCATGTCCATTACCACGGAATTATCGAGGATGTTGAGGTCACCGGTAATCAAACTTTCTTCATAGAGTTCGTCTACGTTTTGCGCAAACTTGGGATAAATCCGTCGGAGGTAGTCCAAATCGTTTTCACGTTCGAGGTTGCGTGAATTGTCAACAAAAAATATACCATCTGAAGCGTGCCCGAGTTGCTTCACGAAGCGCGGATCACTTGACATTAAGGATTCATTCTTCAAAAACAGTTCGTCGCACATCTGTTTCATGCAACTCAATTGAAAGGCCATTTCCACAGAATCACGCAATTCCCAATATGTTTTTTCGTATGGATTTTCAGTTGCAACCATATCGTTATCATCCTCAACTGGATTGTTGGTGTTTTCCTCCGATTCGTACTCTTCAAATTCATTCAAGTCATCGATGACATTGTCCAATTCGTTTTCAACCTCCATCGTTTCCTCATCGTCGTCCCAATCGTTGTAGCGGTAACTCCAAGGATAATCATTACCACGGGCGTACCAAATCGAATCAGTCATTTCTTCAACATCATCAAAATTGGGTTCTACACGAAAAATGATGGCTGAGTTTCCACGAAGGGCCATGCGATTGAAGTAGGCTTCATAAAAATCTACACCAGGATAATCGCTGTCCATTGGAGCGTAATCATCGAATATTTCAAAAAAGTCCTCTCTGTTCGCAATTCCAAGCGTAAATCCGGATACGCCGAAACGCTTTCCAGTTCCCTGAAAAAAGTTCATCCGTTGGTTGAAGTCTACACCCGATTCGGTCAACGTTTTCCCGGCCATTGATCCATCGAACATTTCTTGCTGAACCTCTTCCATGAATTGGTAATTCACCAAATCGTCTAAAGAGATTTTTTGGAGAATTTTCACGTTATTGATGCTAAACACAGAAATTGCATCTTTCGGCACGAGTGCCTCAGAATTTTGAGCGAACGTGGATAAAAAAAGCGTGATAAACGCAAGAGTTGTTAGTAATTTCATTTGGCAATTTTACACCGAGTAAGCTCGGAGTTATTTCTATACCTCAAAAATACGAATATTCTTAGTTCTGTCCGTCAGATTTCTTAAGATAGATGGTATTGTCGAGCAATTGTGCTTTCTGTATGAGCGAATAAACATCGGAACGCACCATAACGGCCTTTTTGTTTTTCGCCAACACTGCATTTTTATTGTCAAAACGATCTACTTCTTGCTCGAAACGGGTGATTGAGGTGTAGCTTCCTTCTTTGAGCGATGCTACTTCGTCTCCACTCAAATTTTTGCCGCGCTCGATAGACATGTGCGGGATGGAGCGAGAAAGTGATTCTTTTCCAAAGCTTAACCAGTTGTGATTGAGCTCGTCTAATACACGGTTTTTGCTATTTTCTTGCGCAACTTCCTTGATGGCCGCTTGGAGGTTGGCAACAGAATTGAAGTCCATTTTTAGTTTAAAAATAAAATCGGTATAATTGGATTCTATCGTGAGGTTGGAAATTCCATCTTGCTTGCGAAGCGAGGCTACTACCTCGTTCACGCGCTCTTTGATTTCTTCCATCGAAGGAACTTTTTTTCCGTCCAAACTGTCTAGTGCGAGATAGGAGTTCAGTTTCACCTTGCTTGAACTGAGGTTCACGGTGTACCTAAAGGTTCCTGTGCCATCTTCATTGATGCTCAGATCATCGATGATTTCAATGCAACTCGTAAGCGGCAGCATCAAACCAAAAGCGATAAAAGAAAATAGATATTTCATACAACAAAGTTAGTAAATTCCGCTTTTGCAAATATGATGCCGAAAGAAAAATGAACGCACCCTAAAATATAAATTTCTAGTGGCATCGAGATGGAAAATGCGTGAGATGTAGTGCAAGATTCCTTCCAATTTCCTAAATCTATTCGTATCTTTGCCCAAACAATGGCTATGTCTGACCAAGAACGTATTTCTACACATCGCGCACCCAAACCTGTTGGTTTGTATCCGCATGCACGAAAAGTTGGGAATTTGCTTTTTCTTTCGGGAGTTGGACCACGTGTGGCAGGATCAGATAACACCGATTCTGCCGTCCCTGGTTTGAAGCTCGATCACAACGGAAATTTTATTGAGTTCGATTTTGAGGCGCAGTGCCGAAGCGTGTTTGACAATGTACGGATCATTCTGGAAGAATCTGGATCTAGCTGGAACGAATTGGTGGATGTAACGGTGTTTTTGGTAAATATGAAACGCGATTTCCATATTTACAATCGCGTGTACGCCGAATATTTCAAGGACAATCTTCCATGCCGAACAACGGTAGAAATCAACTCGCTGCCTACACCCATCGCTATTGAGTTAAAATGTATTGCAACAATTAAGTAACTATGATTTCATTTATTATTCGCTGCGCACTGACTGCAGCTTCATTATTTTTTACCGTCGCACTTTTCTATAATGGCTTTTGGGGCTGGGGAATTGTGCTCATCTTCGTAACAGCGATTCTCATATTTTCCTTTTTCAGAAATGAAAATATGATTCTTGCGCTCAACCAAATGCGTCAAGGGAACACCGATAAAGCGAAAAAACACATCAATAAAATTACGCATCCACAGTTTTTGGTTAAACGTCAACATGCGTACGTAATTTTTCTTCAAGCGGTTTTGAACACGCAAGAATACGGATTCACCAAAAGCGAGCAAATGCTCCGCAAGGCGATTTCGATTGGACTACGAACAGGACAAGACAATGCCGTAGCACGGATGCATTTGGCAGGAATTTGTGCACAAACGGGTCGCACAAAAGATGCGCTAGTATTGTTGGCAGAAGCGAAAAAATTGGATTCGTCAGGAATGATGAAAGACCAAATCAACCAAATGCAAGGTCAATTGAAAGCTGCGCCATCAAAAAATCAGATGCGCATGGCACAAATGGCAGGTGGACGTAGAAAGACTCCGCGGAGATAGTTCATGTCCGAGGAAAAACTGTACGTTTCGGGTTGGAACGATTACGAACTCATTGACGCTGGCGGAGGTAAGAAATTGGAACGTTGGGGAAACATCCTCACCATTCGCCCCGAAGTGCAAGCCTATTTTAAATCCGAGAGAACATTCGTGGAATGGCGCAAACTCGCACACTGGGAATTTATCGAGAAAGGAAGTCAATCAGGCGATTGGAAAGCACTCAAAAAAGACTCTCCGCGCGAATGGACGATCAGCTACAAACAACTGAAATTCATCCTAAAACTCACGAAGTTTAAACATGTTGGGATCTTTCCCGAGCAACGCACGAACTGGGATTTCATCTCCGAACGACTGAATTCCGATGGAAAATTCCTTAACCTTTTTGCCTACACAGGTGCAGCATCGCTCGTAGCGCGAAAAACGGGCGCAGAAACAACGCACGTAGATTCTGTGAAACAATTGCTTTCATGGGCAAAGGAGAACATGGAGGCGAGTGAATTGCTCAACGTCAAATGGGTGCATGAGGATGCGCTCAAATTTGCGCAGCGCGAGGTGAAACGCGAACGAAATTATACAGGAATTGTAATGGATCCGCCAGCATGGGGAACCGGAGCGAAAAACGAAAAATGGAAGCTCGAGGATAAACTCGACGAGTTGATCAGCAATGCGGCTATGCTCATGGGAAATGATGGGTTTTTGGTACTCAACACCTATTCGCCGCAAGTAGAAATCGGTCTACTTCAAGAACTTGCGGGCTTGTATTTTCTCAATCGTCCGCACGTGGTGCAAGAACTGTGGATGAAAACGACGACTGGAAAAGAGTTGTTATACGGGAATGTGCTGCGCGTGGGATAGAACATCGACATTATTTTTGCTGAAAATTAGCTATGAACAGTTCACTACTTCCTTTCATTTTACTGAGCTTTTCGAGCGTCGCACAAGATGCGGTTCCACCAGCAAATTACTTCTCCCCAAATCCTCCAAAAACGTTTCCTGAAATTTATACTTTTTGTGGTTGTGGTGATGAAGCACACTATGCTGGAGGAATTCGTGCACTTCAGTCCTATGTTCAAAAAAAACTGATTTTCCCCAGTGACATTGTGTGGGGAGATGTCACTAAGTTTCTTGCCGATGTCTATTTCATCGTTGAAATGGATGGAAGTATAACTGAGCTTAGTGTTGGTCGCACAAATTACCCGCCCGCGAACGATGCTGTTCTCGATGCATTGAAAGACATGCCCAATTGGATTCCGAATGAACTGGATTGCACTCCTGTTCGAACGCGTGTTCGTCTGCCGATTACTGTTTCGGTGAAGTGATCAATTCAACCTTACTTCCTTACTTCACCAAATTCATCTCATCCAACAAATGACTCGCACCTGCGAATTTATCGATGATGAACAACACGTAGCGAATATCCACGCTGATTGTTCGCACGTAATCATCTTGCCAGAACAAGTCACTTGTCATCGATTCCCAGTTGCCATCGAATGCCACGCCGATCAAGTGACCCTCAGCATTGATTACTGGACTTCCAGAGTTTCCGCCCGTGATGTCGGTGTTGTGCAAAAAGCAAACAGGAAGTTTTCCGTCTGGGCGAGCATAAGCGCCAAAGTCTTTCGTTGAAATAAGCGTTCGTAATTTTTCGGGAACATCGAACTCCGCATCGCCTGCCTTGTACTTGTCCAAAATTTGATCGCCCGTGGTGAATGTTTCGTATGGTTTTCCTTCCCAGCTTTTATAATTCTGGATGGTTCCGTATGTTATACGCATTGTCGAGTTCGCATCTGGATAGAATGTTTTTGACGTTTCTTTTTCTTGGATCAATTGTGTGTACAAGCCTTTTAATTCTTCGAGTTGACCGTTCTTCAGCATCTGATCTGGCTGAATTAGAGTGCGATACATGGTAATCAAACTGTTTACGTAGATCATTCCAGGATCTTTGTCGATGGCTTTTTGTGTTGGTTTTTTCAAGAATTTCTCCAATTTTTTCTGACTCCCAAGCATCGATTTCGCCATCACGAGATTTGCAAAGCGTTCGTTCGAGCCTTTCGATTTTTTCGTGTAGATTTTGTGATTGAAGAAATCAGGTCGACGTGCCTCTGTCATTTCATTTTTTAACGCATCCAAAGCAAACTTGAAAAGTTCGGCGTCCAATATTTGCTTACTTCCTTCGAAATATTCGTTGCCAGTTTCTCGGACGATGTCCGTGAGTGCCGCTATTGCTGCTTCATCCTCTTTACTCTTTTTATCGTCATTCTCTTCCCTGCGTTGGATAGCACGTTGAAGTCGGAAAACCGAAATCCCATAGCTCACGAATCCAGGTGAAAACCCAGCGAGATTTGCAATGCTTAAATCCGAATCGATGGTTCCATTTTCGGTGTGTACGCGTCCGAAATCTGCGAAGAGCGTTCCGTATTTCTCTTTACGCGACGCATCTTTTTCGATCCAGCTTTGGAGCGTTCCTTCGTAGATTTTTTTCTGGTCAACTAATTTGAATTTATCCAAGCCGAGCAGTTGTCCTTGATAGTATTTGTGCCCGTTTGACATCGATGCATAATCTGATGCGAATTCAATTTCTAACTTTTCTGAGCGATCCATCACCGACTTCATGATACTCAATCGATTTCCAAGGAGAGCCACCATTTTTGGCGCTTCGTTCGTTTGCAAATTCTGCACTTCATACGACGTTAGATAACGCGAAGTACTTCCAGGATACCCCATCACCATAGTGAAGTCGCCTTCATCAATTCCTTTCATCGAAACGGGAAGAGAATGACGCGGTGTCATCGGTATATTGGATTCCGAATAATCAGCTGGTTCGTTGTTTGTTCCTGCGTAAATCCGCATCATAGAAAAATCGCCTGTGTGTCTAGGCCACATCCAGTTATCCGTGTCACCACCAAATTTCCCAATAGACGAAGGCGGTGCACCAACCAAACGAATGTCGCGGTATACTTCATACACGAACACGTAAAACGCATTTCCATCAAACATTTCCTTCACATCCACAGAATAGCGTCCATCCGCCGAAAGTTCCGCCTGAATTTTTCCTTTTTCTTCTTCAATGGCATAGTAATCTGGCAGGCCATCATCGCCTTTGTCTATGCCAAAAATTCGATCCGAAACATCTGCCATGCTCACCAAGAACGTAACAGTCAAACCTTCAATTGGCAGTTCTTTTCCTTTGTTTTGGGCCCAAAAACCATCTCTGAGGTAGTTGTGTTCTTCGGTACTTTGTGAAGCAATGGCGTCGTAACCGCAATGATGATTCGTTAAAATAAGACCTTGATCCGAGATGATTTCAGCAGTACAAAATCCACCCAATTGCACGATCGCATCTTTCAAACTCGATTGATTCACGCTGTAAATTTGCTCGGGCGTCAATGTGCAACCCAAACGCTTCATTTCAGCATAATTGTAATCTTTGATCAACATTGGCAACCACATTCCCTCGTCGGGCGGATTGTTTGCGAAAAGAGGCGATCCTAAAAATAAAAACACAAAGATGGACAGGAGTTTCATACTGTTTTGATTTTGAGATTCAAAGATGGCAAAAATTATTGAAAGTGAGTGAGCTTAAGGAAATCCGCTATTTCACTGGGATTCAACGGATCAAAATTGAATAGAATATTAAAGTAACGAAGACGGAGAGCACAACACCCATCGTGAACAAGATTAAACGTACGCTTTTCGTTGTGGGCTTCACCTTGAAGTAATGATAAATGATGAGAGGAATACCCCAGCCGAGGCAGTAGAAAAGATTCGCGAAGAACAAATAAATCAAGGTTACGACAATGAATTCTAGTCGAATTTACGTTCGTTGTGGATGTTCGTGTTGAGCAACTATCACGAGGTAAACCACGATAAGTATCAGGAGAATAGTGTACGGAATCCGTCGGCGTTCCCACCAATGAATGAGTTCCATCACTACACTGTCTGACGACTTATCATCTTCGTTATCAATTAAATCCTCCATTCCGTCAATATTTTATCGGCCAAAACATCGCTCAATTTGAAATAACTCTCGTGCGTCCATCCTCCAACATGTGGCGAAAGGATTACATTTTCTGCCTTCAACAGGTAGTTGAAATCGGACGACAATTCTTCTTCAAAAAACGATTCGAAACTGGTTTTTTCGTATTCGAGTACATCCAAGCACGCGCCGAGGACTTTGCCAGATTTTAGTGCACTCACCAAAGCAGAAGTTTGAATGATTTTCCCACGGGATAGGTTTACTGTGTAAATGTTTTTTTTGAATGAATTGATGTAAGAATCGTTCGCCATAAAGCGCGTTTCGTCCGTTTGCGGAATGTGAAAACTCAGAACATCAGCGCGCTCGAAAATGGAATTCATATCCACTTCTTCAACTTGATCTGTTTCGAAGTTCGAAAGATATTTATCGTACGCGATCACATGCACATCGAATCCGCGCAATTTTTGGGCAAATGCCTGACCGTTATTTCCAAAGCCGATTAAAGCAATCGTTTTTCCGTCCAATTCTACTCCGCGGTTGTGCTCGCGTTCCCATTTTCCAAGTCGTACATCGCGGTCCGCAGTGTGCAGTTTATTGAACAAGGCGAGCAACATTCCAAGCGCGTGTTCGCCCACAGCATTCCGATTTCCTTCGGGAGCATTGTAGAGTGTGATTCCGCGTTGAGCGGCATATTCTTCGTCGATGTTCTCCATTCCTGCGCCAGATCGTGCGATGAATTTAAGTTGAGAAGCATGCATCAAAAATTCAGCATCCATTGGAAAGCGCGATCGGATCACCAAACCATCGGCATCGGCGATTAGTTGAAGACAATTTTCGCGACATTCTGAAGTCGCGTCGATACACGAAAATCCGGCTGAGCGCAATCGCTCTTCTAAGATGGAATGAACGGTATCGAGAAAAACAACTTTCATTAGATGTTGAAGAGAAGCATCCCGATGGTCAAGTAAATGAACAGTCCGAGAACGTCGTTGAGGGTGGTGATAAATGGACCTGTTGCCAAGGCTGGATCGATGTTGTAACGATCTAGGATCAGTGGAATGAGCGTTCCGAACATGGCCGCAAACATAATCACGGTGAACAAGGAAATACTCACTACAAGTCCGAGGATAGGCGTTCCAAAAATGAGCGTGATGGAGTAGATGGTGATTGATAAAATGAGTCCGTTGATGAGCGCCACGAGTGCTTCTTTTCTCAATTTTTTCATCACACTGCCCAAGTGCGCATTTCCGCGCGCGAGCGATTGAACAACAATTGCCGACGACTGCACCCCAACGTTTCCGCCCATCGCTGTGATCAATGGAATGAAAAATGCCAGCGCAGGAACCTTGCTAATTCCGAATTCGAAGCCAGAAATCACTTGAGCGCCAAGTATTCCGCCGAGCAAGCCAATCATCAGCCAAGGCATGCGGGCCCGCGACATCAAAAACACGCTCGAACTCGATTCTACTTTTTCGGAGATACCCGATGCCATTTGGAAATCCTTATCCGCCTCATCCTTGATCACGTCTACAACGTCGTCGATCGTAATTCGTCCAACCAACTTTCCTTGCAAATCGATAACAGGCACCGAAACAAGGTCGTATTTCTCCATTGTTTTGGCCACGTCCTCATTGTCGTCTCCCGTTTTCACGGAAATCATGTTTTTATTTTGGTATAAATCGGCAATGGTAGAATCGGATCCAGCAAATAACAATTGCTTGAGTGAGAGAAATCCCACCAATTTTTCCTTGTCGTCTACTACATATATAGTATATACTTTTTCTACGTCTTCAGCTTGTTTGCGAAGTTCAATCACCGCTCGATTCACTGGCCATTCCAGTCGTGCTTTGATGAACTCCTTCTGCATCATCCCCCCAGCGGTATCTTCGGCATAGTTGAGGAGGTCCACAATTTCTTCGGCTGCTTCGGTATCGGAGATCAATCCAATGATTTCTTCTACTTGACTAGCAGGAAGTTCCGCAATCAAATCGGCGGCGTCATCCGAATCCATGTTTTCCAACTGGTCGGCAATCTCCTTCGAAGAAAACGTTTGGAGCAATCGTTCACGAACATCTTCTTCTAACTCTACGAGTACTTCACTTTGCATATCCTCGTCGAGCAAACGATAAAGGTATGCGGCTTCGTCGTCTTCGAGCTCATCAATGATCGCGGCAATGTCCGCTTCGTGCAGTTCGCATACGTTGGTACTGATCCATACCAAATCCTGGACGCTGATTGCATCCTGTAGCGTCTCGAAAAATTCTTTGGTAAGCTCAAACCGCATGCGCACTCGATTAAGGTGCACAAAGGTAAGCGAATTATTTTGAACTTGAATTGTGCCATCTTGAAAGCTTACTCCCAAAATTTTAACTCAGTTGATCGGAAACTAATGAATTAGCTGTCGCTAAAATAGAGATCCCTTCTACTGAGTCAAAAAGAAAGATCGTGTTCTTTTTGCGAGAAAAAGGTTTGAAACGTGACTGTTAGGAACTTTTTCAAATGTACTATTACCTTTTTACCCTTCGGAATCCTTTAAAGGGATTCCGTTTTTTTGCTTTAGAAATGGTGAATGGTTGAAAAATCACGAACGCAATTCCGCCGAGCATGTACATCAAAAAATCCAGCCAATCTCCGATTTGACGATGTCCTTCCGGTTCATTATTCGGCAAACACACTTCAAAATAAATTGAAACGAGGATGACTTGAATAGCAACGGCCGCCCAGGAAATAGTTAATGTAGCATCTCGCTGAAGGGTTCGGAGGACATTTAACGCAAACAAACACATGGTTGGAACGAAGAATAAATCGTTGAGCTGAAAGCGAATAAAATTTTGCAATTCGGGAAACTGACTTCGGAGAATCCGCACAATGAAATAGAGGATCATTAGGCTCACAAAAGCGATATGCGCTCGCCATTTAGCCATGCTGCTAACACGCAAAAAAGGATGCGATAGCGATGAAGCCAATACCTGTATAGTATACAATTTTGTACAGAATGCGAATCGGAAGAAACCGAGAGTTTCCCCAACGTTTAAGAAATAGATCAAATTTACTTGACGGAATACTTCGACGTCGGATTTCGCGTTCTTCTTCGCGGTTTTCTTCAATAATATCCGGGGAAATGAGCGCTCCACACAATAGTCTTCGTACTTGTTCCAGGCACTGCAAGAAGGGCATTTGCGCTCGGTTGCCATTTGGTGTAATTTTCTGCGCTAAAACAGCAATTATCCGCTAGTGTTTGAATCGTTGAGTGGTGGGCTCGCCGTTATAAACAAGCCCAAGAATAATGCAAAGAAGGTAACGCCAGATTGGGTTTCTAGGGTGTCTTCCATTAAAAAGGAAGCAATGATTATCGCGCCGAAAAGCAGTGCTAAAATCGATTTATGCTTAAAATTGAAGCGAATGAACTGAAGCAAGAGCGCAAGAAAAAGGAGCAGTCCGAATATTCCGAAGGAAATCCAGTAGGTGAGGAATTGATTGTGCGCTCGTCGTCGGTTTTCTATCGTCAAACTTGAATTTGAGCTCGCGTAATATCGATTGAATTCGTCTTGCACATCGCCGGTTCCTACGCCGACCAACCAGTTGTTTTTCGCGATGGCGAAACCTGCTTTCCAATATTCGAAGCGTTGTAAAAGTGAGTGTCCGTTGGCGTTTTCTGCTGAGTTCAATTCGAAGCGCAACGCGTGCATCCGCGGCATTAATCCATTAAAGTTAACACTCGATCTGCCCTGCTCAATGTTGCGAATATCCGAATCAGTCAGTTTTTTTACGCCCTCGGCATCGCGTTTTAGGTGTTTTGATGCCAAATAGCGAATGAGTGTATGACTCACCAAATTTTCTTGAATTGTTTTTCCGTGATAGGATATCTTGGACCGTTTGTTCCATTCTTCGGATAATTCCTCTTCGCAGAGATAAATGAGCACAGGTTCCATTGTTTCGGAGTCCACAAACTTAAAGTTGTGCTCGTATGGATTGCCGTGTACGGTTTGTTTTGGTAGATTGGGATAATCGGCTGGATTCACTTTCAAGGGTTGAAAAAGCCAAATCACAGGTAAAATACCGATAATTAGCAAGCCAAGAGCGAGGAGAATGGCTAATTTTTTCCGTCGGAACCATATATGAAACAGCGCATAAACGGCAATTACCGCTGCAAAACTGATCACGCCAGAAATCACTTGACTGTAGAACGTATAGAACGCGAACCACCCCAAGATGAGCATGCAGGGAAGAATCCGTTTTCGATTGGCTTCGGAACAAACAAGACTAATGGCGCCCGCCATGGCAATCAATAATCCGTAGCGAATGTGCGAAGATGTGAGCGACATGCCGCGGATATCGTTGTAGGCGTGATTTCCAATGAGGTGCTGGTAGGATAAAAAGTTGTAGAGTGAGGTGAACAACATTGCGCCGAGGAACGAGAGAAAGATTATTTCGTGGTGTTTTTTTTGGAGGATGGGTTTGGCAACTAGCACGGTGGGAATGGCAATAAATGGAAGTTGTTGCTTGATCGTGTGAAGCGCTTCGTGTATGTTACTCGACCAAAGAATTCCAAGTACCTGAAGCAAATAAATGCTCGCCACCAACCAAAAAATGCGGTTAGTTTTTAACTGCTCCCAATACGATCGATAATTCCCTTCGAGGATGAGGTTAAGCACCACAAACATCATCGAAATGGACATCATCACCTTGCTCCATGGAAGCGCGAAAGCAATACCAGAAATTCCCAGGATGTGCAGGTACGTGTGCGTATTATTCCCGAAAAATCGGTTCAACATAGAGTAGAAGCTTTTAGTTCAATGAACAAACGCTTATTTTCCAAGAATAGTATTGTACTCCTTCAAATTTTGAAATATTTTGAAGACTTCTACCATGTACTCATCTCCGTTGAAAGCTTGCTCGGCACGTCCTCGCTGAAAGTAGTAACGCGAAACGATTTCATTTTCAAGCAGTTCCTTTAATTCGGGCTTAAATTTCTCCAAATCGCGCTCTTTTGAAGGCACTACTTTTTGAAGCAAAGCATCGTATTCCACAGAAGCATTTTCGTAAAACCCTTCCTCTTCAGCTGCTTCTTTCATTTTCTTCAACATTTCTTCGGATGCAGTGGAGTAACTGAAATCCTGTTTCAAAACATAGGCTTTGAAATCGTTGTATTCAGTATCGGTTAATTTAAATCTATTTGCCGAATCTATGCTTGGATGCGCGTAGTAATAGTCGGTTGCATAATCGAACACGAAATTGTTGCTATAAACGGTAGCTGTCAATCGACTGAAATCATCCAAATCTACCTCAATGTCTGGTTCCACGCCACGACCATCAATCACGTCACGCCCGTTTTTCGTTTTAAAAATCGTGATCATCGAATCGGCAATTTCCTTCGGTCGTTCGCCGTCTTCACGATCGTAGTATTCTAATCGTTGTACGCATCTGCCGGACGGCGTGTAGTATTTGGCAATTGTCAATTTCACTTTCGAGCCGTAGTCCAAATCGTAGGTGCGCTGAACGAGTCCTTTTCCGTAGGAAGTTGTCCCGATAATCACTGCGCGATCCAAATCTTGTAAACTTCCTGCAACAATTTCACTGGCAGAAGCAGAACCACCGTCCATTAAGACAACGATTGGGATGTTTAAATCCATCGGCTCTTCGGTTGTTTTGTACTCACGGTTTTCGTCTTCTACGCGTCCTATTGTGCTCACAACAATTTGCCCGCGTTTCACGAACATGTTTACAATGTGCACGGCCTCAATCAATAGTCCACCGCCATTCCCACGCAAATCGAGCACGAGTGATGTCATTCCTTCAGTTTTCAATTCGGTGAATGCTTTTTTTACATCCGCCGAAGCCGTTTGCGTAAATCCGTTCAATTTAATGTACCCAACGTTGTTGTCTAGCAATCCCGAGTAAGGAACGTCTGGCAACTTGATCTCATCGCGATTCACGTCAATCGTTTTCACGACGTTGTCGGCGCGTTCCACTTTCACTTTCACAACGGTCCCTTTTGGACCTTTTAAAGCAGATGAAACATCGCTCGAACTTTTATCCTTCATCGAATTCCCGTCGATTTCCAAAATTTTATCGCCGGCTTTCAATCCACTTTTTTCTGCGGGATTTCCTTGATATGGCTCCGCGATGTAAACAAAATCACCATTCTTGTGAATGAGCGCCCCAATTCCGCCGTACTGTCCAGTGGTGAGCAAGCGGTAATCTTCAATATTCGATTCGTGGTAATAAACAGTATACGGATCCAATTCTTTGAGCATTGCATCGATGGCAACCTTGGAAAGATTTCCCGCCTTAATGTCATCGACGTAGTACTTCTCCAAATGCTCATAAATTTGGTCCATGAGCTCCATTCCCTTGATGATTTCGAAGTGATTCGATTG